>JBBTFF010000020.1:5140-15223 GCA_038041995.1 Gemmatimonadota bacterium
CCAGCGCGACGACGACGCCGATCTTGACGAATGCCGACAGGTAGTCGCGCGGCGCGAGCAGCAGCCAGACCGGCAGCACCGAGGCGGCGATTCCGTAGCCGATGATCCACCGGGCCAACTGCGGACCGCTGAGCGTGAACATCGGGGCGAGCGTCGGGTCCTGAGCCACCCAGCGCCCGGCGTAGAGCGCGCCCACCAGCAGCACCAGGCCGATGAGGCTCGTCTCGAGCACGCGTCCCGGGCGCACGTAGTGCATGTAGATGCCCATCACCATCGCAATCGGAATCGTGAGCCCGATGGTGACCGTCCCCCAGGGGCTCTGCTGCAGCGCCTTCACGACGACCAGGGCGAGCACCGAGATGAGGATGATCATGATGCCGAGCACCGCCACCAGCGCGGTGGTGCCGGCGACCCGGCCGATTTCGTCGCGGGCCATGCGCCCCAGCGACTTGCCGTCGCGCCGCACCGAGGCGGCGAGGATGACGAAGTCCTGCACCGCGCCGCCGCGGACGACGCCGACGATGATCCACAGCGCACCCGGGAGATAGCCGAACTGCGCCGCAAGCGTCGGCCCGACGAGCGGCCCCGGGCCGGCGATGGCCGCGAAGTGGTGGCCGAAGACGATCCACCGGTTGGTCGGGACATAGTCCTGCCCGTCGCTCAGGCGCTCGGCGGGCGTCATCCGCCGGTCGTCGAGGGCGAATATCTTCGCGGCGATGATCCGGCTGTAGAAGCGGTACCCCACCAGGTAGGTGCAGACCGCCGCCGTCAGCAGCCACGCGGCGTTCACGTGTTCGCCTCGCGAGAGGGCAAGGAAGCCGATAGCCCCCGCCCCGGAGAGGGCGATGGCGATCCAGACGAGCGCGGAGGTCCAGCGTGGCATGGAAGGTCCGGTTGGGGCGACGGGAGAAGATGGGCATCGCGCACGGGGTGGTGCAACGCCTACTTTTCAGCAACTACCTCCCGGACCCCGATGATCCGTCACCTGTTGCTCCTCCTCGCGCTTGCCGCGCCGGCGTTGTCTGCCCAACAGGCGGCGCCGCTTGCCCCCTATGCCGGCACGAAGGTGGCGGTGGTTCCGGTGCAGTTCTTCCACGTCGATTCGTCCGGATGGGGGGCGCCGTCGGGACTCGTGTTGCGTGCCGCGTTCGACAGTCTCCTGTCGGAGGCGCTCAACGAGCACGGCCTCGGCGGAACCTGGGCCACGCCCGTCGAAGTCCAGCGCGCGGCCAGGCGCAACGTCATGTACGCCGGCGACCCGCGGAATCTCGGGGCCTTCCCGGTGCGCTACGGGACGAAGAAGGAGACCCCGCTGGCCGATCCGTTCGCCAGCAACCTGCGCAGAATCGTCGCGCTGCACGACGCCCGGTACGCGCTGGTGCCGGTGGAGTTGCACGTGAATGCCGAGAAGTCGGGCGGGGGGCATCTGGGGGTGCGCCTGCTCCTGGTGGATGCGCGCCTGAGTTCCGCGGTGTGGCAGGTGGACCTGATCGGCGAAAGCGCGGCCTCCTACACGCCGGCACTCCTGCTGAAGCTGGCCACCCGGGTCGCCGACCTGGTTGTCGCACCATGACCTCGTTACTTCGCCCAAGGACCGTTCCATGAGTACCCGCGTCACCCTGATCCCCGGCGACGGCATCGGCCCGAGCATCACCGAGGCAACCGTTCGCCTGCTCGATGCCGCCGGGGCTGACATCGAGTGGGATCACCAACTCGCTGGCACGGCCGCCGTCGAGGCGGTCAACGATCCCATCCCTGAAGCCACGATCGACTCGATCCGACGCACGAAAGTGGCGCTCAAGGGGCCGCTCGAGACCCCGGTCGGCAAGGGCTTCCGCTCGATCAATGTCGCGTTGCGCAAGGCGTTCGATCTCTACGCCAATGTGCGTCCCGCCAAGAGCGTGCTGCCGGGCCTGCGCTTCGACGGCGTGGACATCGTGCTGGTGCGCGAGAACACCGAAGGGCTGTACATCGGCGTCGAGAACTACATCAAGATCGGCAACGACGAACACGCTGCGGCACAGTCCGTTGCGGTCGTAACCCGCTTCGGCGCCGAGCGCATTCATCGGTACGCCTTCGAGTACGCCATTGCCCACGGCCGCAAACGGGTCACCTTGGTGCACAAGGCGAACATCCTCAAGTACTCGCAGGGCCTGTTCCTCGAGATGGGGCGGTTGATCGCCAAGGAATACGAGGGACGCATGGAGGTCGAGGAGCGTATCGTCGATGCCTGCGCCATGGAGCTGGTGATGCGCCCCGAGCGCTACGACGTGATCGTGGCGACGAACCTGTTCGGTGACATCCTCTCCGACCTCACCTCGGGGCTGGTCGGTGGGCTCGGACTCACGCCCGGAGCGAACATCGGCGATGATGCGGCGATCTTCGAGGCGGTGCACGGCACGGCCCCCGACATCGCGGGCAAGGGGATCGCCAATCCCACGGCGGTGATGCTCGCCGCCTGCCAGATGCTGGATCACGTGGGGCAGGGGACACGGGCACAGCAAATCAAGAATGCCGTCGAGGCAGTTCTTCGTGACAAGAAGACCATCACCGGTGACCTCGGCGGTTCGGCGACGACCGAGCAGTACACCGACGCGGTGATCGCCAGGCTGTAGGTGCCCACGCTCGCCCACCTCTCCGACGTCCACTTCGGCCCGCCGGAGGTGCCGGCGCACGTGGCGGCGGTGGAGCGACGCCTGAGGGAGAAACGCTGGGACATCGTCGCCATCTCCGGTGACCTTACCCAGCGCAACTTTTCCTGGCAGTTCAGGAAGGCAAGCGCGTTCATGGACCGCGCGCGCGCCTCGGCGCCGACGGTGGTGATCCCCGGGAACCACGACGTGGCCTGGTGGTGGTGCGTGGGCGGACTCGGGCGGCGTGCCCTCATGTACCGCGGCTACCGACGCTGGATCAGTGCCGACCTCGAGCCGGTGCTGCAGGCGCCGGGCGCGATCGTCGCGTCGGTCAACAGCTCGCACGGCATTCAACGGCACACGCTGACGACCCGCTTGCGCGACCTCTCCGTCGTCGGCGCGGTGCTCCCCGCGCAATGGGCGCGGGCCACGGCCACGCTTGCGTCGGCCCGCGCCGGCGACCTGAAGGTGCTCCTGCTGCATCACAACCTGCTGGCGGGCAAGTTGTCACGGCGGTGGGGGCTGACGTCGCGAGCGGCCGGCATCGACGATGCGGCGGCCACGGGGTGCGAGCTCGTGCTCTGCGGCCACGACCACGAGGCACGCGTCGAGGCGGTCGAGCGCAACGGGCGGCGGTTCGTGGTGTCCCAGGTGAACACCATTTCCGACCGCTCGCGCGGGGGACGTCCCGCCAGCTTCCACGAGGTGTCGTGGGACGCGGCGCAGCTGACGGTGCGGCGCCAGGAGTGGAGCGCGTCGGCGGGCGACTTCGTGGAAGCGCAATCGTGGTCCTTCGGGCGCTGATACGCCGCCTGCGCGGCACCCGCGACACCCGCCAGCTCGCGCTCGACTTCTCCAGGGCGCCGCGCACCGCGGTCGAGTTGCTCGCGCGACTCAACGCGCTGGGGCTGCACGGTGTGCGCGCGCTGTCGCTCACTCGCAACCGCTCGGTGATGGTGAGCGTGAGCGACGGCACGCTGCGGGTGCACCGCGCCTTTCTCGATGCCCCCGAGACTGTGCACCGGGCCATCGTGCGCTTTCTCGTGGCGCCGCGGCGCGCGGAACGACTGGCGGCGCGTCGCGTGCTCGTCTCGTTTCCGGTCGGAGCCGAGGAGCGCAGGGAGCCGCGCGCCCCGGAGCGCACGCACCCCGACGACGAGGGCATCGCCGCAAAATTCGCGGAGTGGCATGCCCGGTACAACAGCGA
This sequence comes from Gemmatimonadota bacterium, assembly GCA_038041995.1. Taxonomy (GTDB): domain Bacteria; phylum Gemmatimonadota; class Gemmatimonadetes; order Gemmatimonadales; family Gemmatimonadaceae; genus PNKL01. The sequence goes on from JBBTFF010000020.1 coordinate 8,981, forward strand.
ACGATTTCGCGGCGAGCTGCACCGGGTGGAGGTGCGGGTGTCGCGGCGCATGCGCACGCGGCTGGGGCATTACGCGCCATCGCAACACGGGCGGCCGGCGGAGATCGCAATTTCCCGGCGACACCTCAAGCGGCACGGCTTCGCCGACGCGCTCGAGACGCTGCTGCATGAGATGGTGCACCAGTGGCAGGACGAACAGGGTCATCCACTGGGGCACGACCGGTGGTTTCGCGAGAAGGCGAAGGCCGTGGGGATTGCCGGGCGGGCAAAGCGCGTCGTCGACTGAAGCATGGTCGGCGAACGTCGTCAGAAAGAGCGTGGCGGTCAGAATAGGGCAAATACCCACTCAAGTACGGGTCAATTCCCTACGCATTTCGCCACAAACCGTCCCTAGCGTAGTCCCGTTCTGGTGGCCCGCCCAATTTCGTTTCGCGCCGTGACCACGGCGCGAAACCGATCCACTGTGGGGACACATGACGCGGATGAGAATAGTCCGGCTGGCGGTGGCTGGTGCATCGGCGGCGTTGCTGCTGACGGCGGCCTGTCGCCCCGTGCAGGAGTCGGGTCCTCGTTACGGCAGGGCGGTCGAGCGCGCCGCGAAGGCGACCGCTCCTGGCGTTGCGAAGACCTCGGCGACGCTGTTCCCGGTGGCGCCGCCGCCGTTTTCGGACGGTGCGTTCCCCTGCTCTGAATGCCATGGTCCGCAGGACAAGGTGGATCGCACGCCGCACGTGGTCGAGTTCCACGATGAAATCGTCCTGCGCCACGACGAGAAGAACCGCTGGTGCCTCGATTGTCACGACGCCGTCAACCGCGACAAGCTCCACCTTGCCGATGGCCGGCTGATCGATTTCACGGAGTCGTACCGGTTGTGCGGGCAGTGTCATGGTCCGACGCTGCGGAACTGGGAGGCTGGAGAGCACGGCAAGCGGACGGGCTCGTGGTCCGGGGCGAAGCAGTACCTGCTGTGCGCGAGCTGTCACAGCCCCCATTCGCCGCGCTTCAAGCCGCTCAAGCCACTGCAACCCCCCTTGAGGCAGGAGGCAATTCGATGAGCGACCACGCGTCCGCCCCCATGCCCGTGCCGGCGCCGCCGGCGGAAGGCTACAGCCGGCGTGAGGCCCTCGTGATGGGCCTCTTTGCCCTCGCCGCAGCGGCGACGACGGCCGGGTGCTCAGCCGCCGACAAGCTGGCCTATGAAGAGTTCGTGCAGAAGCACTTCAAGGATCTCTCCCCCGAGGAGCTGAAGGACCGGCTCGCGGGGATGGAGAAGCGGTACGCCGAGCAGTACGGCAAGAGCGTGCAGGTGAGCGCCACGCCGCCGATCCCCGGCACGCGGTTCGGGTATGCGCTCGATCTGTCGCGGTGCATCGGCTGCCGGAAGTGCGTCTACGGATGCGTGGAGGAGAACAACCAGTCGCGCGACCCGCAGACGCACTGGATCACGGTGCTCGAGATGGACAAGGAAACGGGAGTGAACCTGCAGCATGCCGACGCGTACTACGATCACGAAACCGTCCCGGCGCCAGGCAAGTTCTACATGCCAGTCGCCTGCCAGCACTGCGACAACCCGCCGTGCGTGAAGGTCTGCCCCGTGCAGGCGACCTGGATGGAACCGGACGGCATCGTGGTGATCGACTACGACTGGTGCATCGGATGCCGTTGCTGCATTTCGGCCTGCCCCTACGGCGCCCGGCGTTTCAACTGGGGCAAGCCGGGCATTCCGACGGATGAACTCAACCCGGTCACGGAATACCTCGGCAACCGCCCGCGAGCGCGCGGGGTGGTCGAGAAGTGCTCGTTCTGCCTGCAGCGAGTCCGGAAGGGGCTGTATCCGAAATGCGTGGAGGTCTGCCCGGTCGGCGCGCGAAAGTTCGGCAATCTCCTCGATCCGGACAGCGAGATCCGCTACATCCTCGAGAACAAGCGGGTGTTCATCCTGAAGGAAGAACTGAATACACAGCCGAAGTTCTTCTACTACTACGGACTCTGAGGCCGTCACGATGAGCTTCATCCGGAAGGCGGGCAACTTCGTGACGGGCACCGCGCGCATGGCGTTCCTCGGCGGGAATCGCGTGTACTACGCGTGGCTGCTCCTGCTGGTCGTCTGCATCGTCCAGGCGCTGTTCGCCTACGCGCACCAGTTCGAACGCGGCCTGATCAGCACCAACATGCGCGACTCGGTGTCGTGGGGCTTCTACATCGGCAACTTCACCTTCCTGGTCGGCGTCGCGGCCGCCGCCGTCCTGTTGGTGATCCCGGCCTACGTCTACGACTGGAAGCCGATCAAGGAGGTCGCGCTGTTCGGCGAGATGCTCGCCGTGGCCGCGATCGTGATGTGCCTGCTCTTCGTCCTGGTGGACATGGGGCGCCCCGACCGTTTCTGGCATCTCATTCCGGGCATCGGGCACATGAACTTGCCAAGTTCGGTGATGGCATGGGATTCCATCGTGCTGAACATCTACCTCGCCATCAACCTGTTCGTGGCGAGCTACCTGGTGTACTGCGCGTACTACGGGATCCACTACAACCGCAAGATCGTCGTGCCGCTGGTCATTCTCTCCATTCCCATGGCGATCAGCATCCATACGGTGACCGCCTTCCTGTACAACGGCATGGCAAGCCGCCCGTATTGGAACAGCGCCATCCTGGCGCCGCGGTTCATCGCGTCGGCATTCTGCTCCGGGCCGGCGCTGCTCCTGATCCTGTTCCAGATCCTGCGCAAGGTGTCCGCCTTCGAGATCAAGGACGAGGCCATCCACAAGGTGGCGGAGTTGATGTCGTACGCCATGGGCTTCAACCTGTTCCTGTTTGGCGCCGAGATCTTCAAGGAGTACTACTCCAACACGCACCACCTGGTGCACTACGAGTATCTCTTCGCCGGCCTGCACGGGCAGCGGTCACCCATCGCCCTCTACGCGTGGATGTCGCTGGCCTTCGCGATCATCTCGTTCTTCCTCTTCCTGATCCCGAAGACGCGACGCACGCCCTGGACGATGAACATCGGCTGCGTGCTGATCTACATGTCGGTGTACATCGAGAAGGGCATCGCCCTGATCATCCCGGGCTTCACGCCCGACCAACTTGGGCAGGTGTATGCGTACGTGCCCAGCGCCGTCGAGCTGCGCGTGGCCGCCGGTGTGTTTGGCGTCGGGTTTCTGCTCTTCACGCTGATGGTCAAGGTGTCGGTCGTCATCCTGTTCGAGCGGGACCAGGAGGCGGTGCACGCATAGCGATGCCAGCGGTGGCCCCGATGTGACCGCGCCCCTCCCGATCGGTGATCGGGAGGGGCGCGTGGCCTGGCGCCCAGGGCTCGTGACAGCCCCGGGCGCGTGACTGGCAGGAATCTCCTGGACATCTCATATTCGGGCGTTGTTCACCATTCCTCGTTGCGAGAGGCGCGCCTCATGGACAAGACAGGACCCGATCGCGTTTCCGACGTTGGTGATCCGAAAGCCATCATCGAATCGGTGGAGATCACCTGGTGCAGCCGCAGAAGGCATGCGCGCCGGAAGGTGTCAGTGGACCTCACCGCGGTCAGCGGCATCATCTGGCGGCATCCGCTCGGCCTGCCGGTGAAGCCGGTTGGTCCGCACCCGCCGTTGGACCCGGTTCCACACACGCGTCTTGAGGAACTGGGACCGTGCGAGGGGCTTCCGGCGCTTCCCGGAGAAGCGCCCGAGCGTTCGGATTCGAGTTCCGGGCAGCCAGCGCTGAAGTCGATGCGGGCGTCGTCTTCAGCGTCGAATACCGACGATTTCTGCTGGTGGGACGGCAATCAGTGGATCTGCCCGACTGATGTCGATCAGTAGGTCCCGCTAGGCGCGCGCAGCGCACTGGCCACTTGCGGGTCCCGGCCCAGTTTGCGGAGGCCGGGATCCCGTCGCATCATGTCGAGCAACTCGGGGTGCAAGCCGGCGAAGCGCACCACGAGCGTCACGGCGGAGTCTCGCTGCCCGAGCGCGTCGTAGATATTCGCTGCCGGGATCACGATCCCGACGTTCGCTTGCGGACCGGCGAGTCCGCGCCGGAGCACGGCGCGCGCGCTATCCCGAGCGCCGGCGCGGGCGTAGACTACGCCCACCAGCTGATCGAGCCGCGGCTCGAGGATCGCGGTCGCCGGGGGAGCCGTGTGGGCGAGCGCGCGGGCCTTCAGGCCGCGGGCCTTGGCCGGATCGGGCGACATCAGGCTTGTCCACGCCATGAGCTGCAGCTGGCACTCGTCGAACTCTGCCCGGTCGGGCGCGCGTCCCGCGCCGTCACGGCACCAGCGTGCCGCGGCGGTGTCGTTTCCAATTTCCAGGTTGTATTGGAACAGGCGAAGCGCGAGCGTGGGCGTGTTGTTGAGGTACGGGTCGCTGTCGAAGCCGCGCACGGCCATGCGGATGGCCTCCTGCGGCCGTCCTGACGCCGCCAGCAGCTCGCTCAGCACCCGCAGGACGCGCGCCCGTTCGGGATGGCCGCTGACTGCGCGGCGGAGGTCGGCCTCAGTCGAATCCCGCAGCGCGTTCGCCGTCGTCGTGTCCTTCGGACGATGGTCTCTCCATCGCCAGTAGTTCAGCGAACCGCGCACCTCGAGCGCCAGCGGATCATTGGGAGCGATCCGGAGGGCACGGTCGACGTGCCCAAGTCCCTGGCGCAGCCAGCGCTGGCCGTCGACGTGCTCGAAGCTTGCGAGCATCATCCGCGGCTGTGCGAGCCTGGCCCGCCGCACCTTCGGCTCTATCCAGCGAGGGTCGCTCCGTTCCGCGGCGTCGTACAGGGAGTCGGCCTCGTCGAGCGACCGACGGGCGGCACCCAGGTTGTTGGCGCTAAAGAAGCCCTCGAAGCTCCTCGTCAGCTCATCTGCGGACTGCGCCAGGTCGTACGCCTTGTCGCTCGTGGTTCCCATCAGCTGGTTTCGCTTCTGGATGGTCGTGCCGAGCACTGGCCGCAGCAGGCTGATCACCGAGTCGGCGACGGCGTCGACCAGTTGAAGGCGCTCGGGGAGATTGGCCTCGATGTGCGTCTGGCCGATCTGCCGGTTCGTCGGTCCCTCAATCAACTCCAGGTCGATGCGAATGCGACTTGGCCCAATTGCCGTCAGGGTGCCCGCGATCAGCGTGCCCGCCTTGAGTGCCCGGGCGAGGCTGTCGAGCGGTACCGCGGCCTGCTCGTGAATCGCCACCGCACGCCGCGCCGACACGGTCAGGATCTCTATCTGACCCAGGCCATCGGTGAGCCGGTCGGCGAGATTGGAGGCGTACGCCGAGAGGCCGGGCCAGGTCATCGTGTCGGTGACCTTGAACTGGAGTACGGCAACGGACGCCGGCTCGAGATAGCCGGGCGCGTCGCGCCCCGCAGTGGCTGCCGGCCGCAGTCGTGGCCACGTGAGGAATGCCGCAGCCGCCGTGACCACCACGAGTGCGGCGACCAGCGCGGCCACCCGGCGGCGGCGCAGGGCCGGCACCCGCGGGGCGCCCTCCGTGAGCGAGACGGCGAAGGCCCGGGCCGAGGTGAAGCGCCGGTCCGGCTCCGCGGCCAGCGCCTTGCGCAACGTACGCGTGACGGAACGGGGAATGCCCGGATGCACGTCACTGCCGAACGGCGGCTTGCCGACGAGCATCTCGTGGAGGACGCAGGCGAGCGAGAAGATGTCGCTTGCCGGACCTACGTCGTCGCCCGACTGCTGCTCCGGGCTCATGTACCGGGCAGTGCCGACGGCGAGGCCCGTCCCGGTCAGCCGGACGTCGTTGCCGGTGTCCGCCGCGCTGGCGCGCGCAATGCCGAAATCCGCCACCAGTGCATGCCCGGCCGCAAGCATGATGTTTTCCGGCTTGATGTCGCGATGCACGACGCCGTGACCATGCGCATACTCGAGGGCATCGGCGACTTCGGTGGTGATGCGGATTGCCTCGTCGAGCGACAGTGGTCCCGAGGCGAGGTGTTCCCGCAGCGTTTCCCCCTCGACCAGCGGCATGACGTAGAAGAAGCGGCCGTCGGCTTCGCCTGAGTCATACAACGGCAGGATGTGCGGATGATTGAGCCCGGCCGTGATCTGGATTTCTCGCAGGAAGCGCTCGTCGCCTACCGTTTGCTCCACGTCGGCGTGGAGGACCTTCACGGCGATCTTGCGATGGTGACGAAGGTCGGCTCCACTGTACACCACGCCCGCGCCGCCTCGCGCGATTTCCGTGTCGCGGCGGTAGTTGTACTGTGTTAGTAATGTTTAGGTCCTCGCCCGTAGGGTTTACCGCAACACGG
>JBBTFF010000021.1:0-18845 GCA_038041995.1 Gemmatimonadota bacterium
TTCCTCCTGTCGTTCCTTCCGCAAAACAACATGGAGGCACCTCCCTTCTTCACGCCGACCGATCGTCCCGACCGGAGGGAGGAGGGCCTCACCACGATCGTGCCCGACTCGCCCAACCAGCCCTACGACATGGTCGAGCTCATCGAACTCGTCGTCGACGACGGCGAGTTCTACGAGGTGCACCATCGCTTCGCCCCAAATCTCGTCGTCGGATTCGCCCGGCTGGATGGATACAGCGTCGGCGTCGTCGGCAACAACCCGGCCGCGCTCGCCGGCACCCTCGACATCGATGCGTCGGTCAAAGGGGCCCGGTTCGTGCGGTTCTGCGATGCGTTCAACATTCCGATCGTGTCGTTCGTCGACGTCCCCGGTTTCCTTCCCGGCGTCGACCAGGAGTACGGCGGCATCATCCGTCATGGCGCCAAGCTGCTCTACGCCTACTGCGAGGCGACCGTGCCCAAGCTCACCGTCATCACGCGCAAGGCCTACGGCGGCGCGTACGACGTGATGAGCTCCAAGCACATCCGCGGCGACTTCAACGTGGCGTGGCCGACGGCGGAGATCGCCGTGATGGGCCCCAAGGGGGCGGTGGAGATCCTCTTCAAGAAGGAGATTGCCGAGAGCGAGGATCCGGCGAAGGCCATGGAGCAGCGCGTGGCCGAGTACACCGAGAAGTTCGCCAACCCGTACGTGGCGGCGAGCCGCGGCTACCTCGATGACATCATCGACCCGCGCGATACCCGGGTGCGCCTGATCGACGCGCTCGAGTCGCTGCAGGGTAAGCGCGACCAGAACCCGCCGAAGAAGCACGGGAACATCCCGCTGTGAAGAAGGTGCTGATCGCCAACCGCGGCGAGATTGCGCTGCGCATCGTGCGCGCCTGCGCCGAGCTGGGACTGACGTCGGTGGCGGTGTATTCCGACGCCGACGCGCGCGCGCCGCACGTGCGCGAGGCCGACGAGGCGGTGCGGCTGGGGCCGCCGCCGTCGAGCGAGAGCTACCTGCGGGGCGACCTGATCATCGCGGCCGCGCAACGCGTGGGTGCCGACGCCATTCACCCCGGCTACGGTTTCCTGGCTGAACGAGAGTGGTTTGCGCGCGCGGTGCGTGACGCGGGACTCATCTGGGTGGGGCCGCCGGCCGAGGTGATCAGTGCCATGGGTTCCAAAACGGAAGCCCGCGCGCTGGCCATCTCGCACAACGTGCCGGTGGTTCCGGGCACGACCGAGGCGCTGAAGGATGCCGCTGAGGCGCTGGCGGTAGCGGAGACGTTCGGATATCCGGTGCTGCTCAAGGCCACGGCCGGCGGCGGTGGCAAGGGCATGCGCATGGTGCACGAACCGTCCGCGATGGCGTCGGCGCTCGATGCGGCACGGCGCGAGGCGATGAACGCATTCGGCGATGATGCCGTGTACGTGGAGAAGTACATCGAGGGGCCGCGTCACGTGGAGATCCAGGTGCTGGCCGACGCGCACGGCCGGTGCATCTCGCTGGGCGAGCGCGAGTGTTCGGTACAGCGGCGGCACCAGAAGATGATCGAGGAATCGCCCAGCACGGCGGTGAGCGCCGCGCTGCGCAAGGCGATGGGCGCCGCCGCCGTGCGCGCCGCCAAGGCGGCGGGGTACGTGAACGCCGGCACCTGCGAATTTCTGCTCGCCGCCAGTGGCGACTTCTATTTTCTCGAGATGAACACGCGCATCCAGGTGGAACACCCGGTGACCGAGCTGGTCACGGGCATCGACCTGGTGCAGTGGCAGCTTCGCATTGCGGCGGGCGAACGCCTGCCGTTCACGCAGAACATCGAGCCGCGCGGCTGGGCCATGGAATGCCGCATCACGAGCGAAGACGCGTCCAACGGCTTTCTGCCGAGCCTCGGTCGCATCACCTACCTGCGACTTCCCGGCGGACCCGGCGTGCGGTGGGACGGCGGCATTGGCGTGGGCACCGAGGTGGGCCCGCACTACGACCCGCTGCTGGCCAAGCTCATCGTCTGGGCCCCCACGCGCGACCAGGCAATCGCGCGCATGCATCGCGCGCTGGGTGAACTGACCGTGCATGGCGTGGAGACGTCGCGCGAGTTCCACCTGCGGGTGATGGAAGACGACGAATTCCGTCGCGGGGCGATCGACATCCAGTGGCTCGAACGCCGCCTCGATTCACTCGTCGACACCGCGCCGCCGCGCGCGCAGGTCGAAGCGGCCGCCGTGGCCGCCGCCCTGCTGGCCGATCGCGAGCGTCGCGCGCGGACGCCGCGCGCCGCCGCGCCACCGTCGCCGCTCGCCGACGGCGCGCGATCCGAACTGTCGCCGTGGGCGCGCGCGGCGCGCCTGCAGGGGCTGCGCAGCGAGTGAGCGACGTCGTCACTCTCGAGATCACCAGTATTGCCACCGGCGGCGACGGCGTGGCGCGCCACGAGGGGCTGGTGGTCTTCGTGTCGCGCACGGCGCCCGGCGATCGCGTGCGCGCGCGGCTGGCGACGAAGGGGCGGTTCGCGCGGGGCACGCTGGTCGACATCGAACAGCCGGGGCCGGGACGCACCGCGCCCGCGTGTCTGCACTACGAACGCGACCGCTGCGGTGGCTGCCAGTTGCAGCACCTCGATCTCGACGCCCAGCGCGCCGCCAAGTCCTTCATCGTGCGCGACGCGTTTGCGCGCATCGGCAAGCGCGACGTGGCCTTGCCGGAGGTGCGGGGAGGCGCGGACGGGTTCCGGTATCGGCGCAAGCTCACGCTCGCGCTGCGATGGACGGGGAGCGGCTGGCGCGCGGGGCTTCATCGCGCCGGGGCGCCCGACGAAGTCTTTGCGCTCGAGAACTGCCTCATCACCGACGCACTGGTGGTGGACGGCTTTCGCGACGTGTTGGCGCGGGGCGCCAGGCTGCTGCCCCGAGCGCGCCAGCTGCGCGCCTCGTTGCGCCGCTCCGGAGACGACCTGCTGCTGGTCATCGAGGGCGGCGAGCACTGGCCGCGAGCGAGGGCCTTTGCCGACGCCGTGTCGATGGTGGCCGCCACCTGGTGGGTGAGCGATCATGGGGTGCGCCGGTTGGTGCTCGATCGCCGGACCGTGCGCGATCCCGGGGCGTCCTTCGCGCAGGTGAATGCCGCGGTGGCCGCGCAGTTGGCGGCGCACGTGGAGTCACTGGTGATGGCGCACGCGCCGGCGACGGTGGTGGACGCGTATGCCGGTACCGGCGACCTGGCCGTTTCGCTGGCGGCGCGCGGCGTCGCGGTGACGGCCGTTGAACTCGACGACGCGGCGAGCACGTGGTGCGCCGAGCGGCTTGTGGCGCCGTCACGGGCCATCGCCGCGCGCGTGGAAGAGGTGATGGCCGGCCTGCTGCCCGCGGACGTGGTGCTGCTCAATCCGCCGCGCGCGGGCGTGGCCAGCGTCGTCACCGACGTGCTGGCGTCGAGCGACCCGCGCCCGCGAGCCATCGTGTACGTGAGTTGCGATCCCGCCACGCTGGCGCGCGACGTGGCGCGACTCCCCGGGTGGAGGGTGGCGTCGCTCGTCTGCTTTGACATGTTTCCGCAGACCGCGCACGTGGAAACGGTGTGCGAACTGGTGCCGGAGGCGGCGTGAAGTACATCGTGGACATCAACGGCGAACGGCTCGAGGTCGAGCTCGACGGCGAAACGGCGCGCATCGGCAATTCGTCGCATGCCGTGCACCTCGCCGACGTCGAAGGGACGCCGGTTCACCTGGTCGGCATCGATGACCGGGTGCACCGCGTGGTGGCCGACCGTCCCGGTGAACGGGGGCGGTACACGCTGCGGCTCGACGGCTGGCGCATCGAGGCGGTGGCGCTCGACGAGCGCTCGCGGGCCATCCGCGACCTCACCGCGCGGCAAGCGGCCGCCGCCGGCCCGCTGTCGGTGACCGCGCCGATGCCGGGGATGATCGTGAGAGTGGACGTCCAGCCCGGGGACACCGTGCGCCCGGGACAGGGAGTGATCGCTATGGAGGCGATGAAGATGGAAAACGAACTGCGGGCGACGACGTCTGGTCGCGTGACGGCGGTGCTGGTGCGGCCGGGCCAGGCGGTGGAAAAGGGCGCCGTGCTGGTGGAACTCGAGTGATGCGGCCCCTCCGGTGGCTCTCGGTGCTCGCGGCGGCGACGGCCTGCGCGAGCGTGACCGCACGCGGCCCCATGCAGCGCTCGCTCGACCCATCCATGGAGAGGGCGTTGCGCGCCGAGACGTACGTCCGCGCGGTGTCGGGGATTAGCGGCGACGCGTTGCGCTTCGCCAGGAGCGATGGCTACGTGTACCTGGCGGATGTCGCGCCGTCGCTGAGTCACCTCGGGCTCGCCGGCGACACCGCGTCGTACCGGCGGCTGCGGCGGTTCGTCGAGACCAGCATGATCGAACGCGATTCCGCCGGCGTTCAACCGCGCCGCCGCGTTCGCACCGGAGCGCCCGTCGAGCTGGCGACGCCGTACGCGGTGCGCCGCCTCGGCGATGCGCTCGCTCTCGGGTGGCAGGCGCTCGGCGACACCGCGTCGGCCGTGCTGGCCGCCAGCCTGCGGGCGGGGGAGTCGCCCGAGCCGAGTGGTTCGGCAACGGACCAGATGGTGGAACGGTGCGTGACGGCGATGGCGTCCGTGAGTGCGGATGAAGCGACGGCCCGGCGCGTGCTGGCCGGCGCCAGGCAGTTCCGTGGCGGCGAGACGGCAGGGCAGGCCAGCGGCCTGGACCTGCGCGGGAGTGACGGTGACCTGGTGGCGCTCGCCTGCCTCACACGCCTGAGCCTGGCGGTGAAGGACCCGGATGCGACGGTGCGGTTTCTCGACCGCATGCTCGACCGGCTGGCGCCCCTCGTGAGCAGGAGCGGTCGTCCGGATCCCGGCGCCGCGGCCGAAGTGCTGCAGGCCCTGCGCGAGGTGCGGGCGGTGGGGCCGCAATACTATAACAGCAGATAACGACAGAGTACGACAGAGTACGACAGAGTACGACAGACAGACGGGAAAGCGGGCGTCTCTGTAGTACTCTGTCGTATTCTGTCGCATCCTGTCGCATTCTGTCGTCCTCTCTCACTTGACCCTCGCTAACTCATTGCCTAGCTTATATGTCTGTCCAAAAACAGCCCTTTGTGGCGGCCGAGACCCGGGTTGCGTTCCGCACCGGTGAGGCGAGGTACCAACCGCAGTCGAAGTACTGCATCAGTCGTCCCACATGAAGACCTATTCTGCAAAGCCGCAGGACATCGAGCACCGCTGGTTCGTCGTTGACGCCACCGGGCTGGTCCTCGGCCGTCTGGCCACCGAGGTTGCCCGCATCCTCCGTGGCAAGCACAAGCCGATGTTCACGCCGCACATGGACACCGGTGACAACGTCATCGTGATCAATGCCTCGAAGGTGCGGGTCACCGGACGCAAGGCGGAACAGAAGGAGTATTTCCGCCATACCGGGTACATGGGCCACGAGATGTACACGCCGTTCGCGACGATGCTCGCCAAGCACCCGGAGCGCGTCATCGAGAAGGCCGTGTACGGCATGCTGCCGAAGAACGCCCTGGGCCGCGGCAAGCTGCGCCTGAAGCTGCGCGTCTACTCGGGCGCCGATCATCCGCACATCGCCCAGCAGCCGACCCCGCTCACCTTCCCGTCGCTCGAGGCGAAGTAAGCAATGGCCGACCGGACCATCAATACCATCGGCCGTCGCAAGGAAGCGGTGTGCCGCCTGTACCTGAAGCCGGGCTCGGGCAAGTGGAGCGTCAACGGGCGCACGCTCGGTGACTACTTCCCGCGCCCCGTGCTCGTGACGGGCATCCAGCAGCCGTTCACGGCGACCGACACGCTCGGCCGTTTCGACGTCTACGCCAACATCGACGGCGGCGGCGTGACCGGCCAGGCCGGCGCCCTGCGCCTGGCGGTGGCTCGTGCCCTCGTGATCGTCGACGAGACGCACCGCCGCAAGCTCCGCGACCTGGGGCTGCTGACGCGCGACGCCCGCGCGGTCGAGCGCAAGAAGCCGGGCCGTCCGAAGGCTCGCAAGCGGTTCCAGTTCTCGAAGCGCTAGTCGCTTCGGAAGGCAGGGGAGACGACAGCAGGCAGCCGTCTCCACCAGGTGGAGACGGTTTCCCCTGCCTCTGTACCCTGTACTCCACTGCGTACTCTGTACTCTGCCTGTCGTTCAACTATCCCTCACCGCCGGGGGAGTTCGCGCAGGGGTCCGGTTCGCCGGCCTGCATGAACGCTGATCCCGCGGGACGATCAAACCAGTTCGAGGTTCAGGTACCATCATGGCTCAGCCCACGCTCGACGATCTCCTCAAGGCCGGTGTCCACTTCGGGCACCAGACCCGCCGCTGGAATCCCAAGATGCGCCGCTTCATTTTTGCGGAGCGCAACGGGATCCACATCATCGACCTGCAGAAGACGCTTCGGCAGATCGAACTCGCCCAGAAGCTGGCCCGCGAGGTCGTGCTGCGTGGCGACCAGGTGCTGTACGTCTGCACCAAGCGCCAGCTGTCGGCCATCGTGCTGCAGGAAGCGGAGCGCGCCGGCGCGCTGTCCGTGACCGAGCGCTGGCTCGGCGGACTCCTCACGAATTTCGCGACGGTCAAGAAGCAGATCCGTCGCCTCAAGGAGCTCGAGGCCGGGGCCGAGGCGGGCGGTGGCTTCAAGAACTACACCAAGAAGGAGCAGCTGATGCTCACGCGTCAGAAGGACAAGCTCCTGAAGAATCTCTCGGGCATCAAGTCGATGTCGCGCCTGCCGGGACTCATGTTCGTCGTCGATGCCAAGAAGGAGCGCATCGCGGTGGACGAGGCGAAGAAGCTCGGCATCCCGATCATCGCCATTTGCGACACCAACTCCGACCCGGATCTCATCGCCGTGCCGATCGCCGGCAACGACGACGCGATCCGCTCGGTGGAGCTGCTGACGGCCGCCGTGACCGACGCCATTGTCGAGGCGCGCCGCGAGGCGCCCGTGCGCGACGAGGCTGAGGACGGTGCGTCGTACACGTACTCGAGCGACCGCGGCGCGGAGCCGGAAGGCGACGGGCGTCGCCGTGGCGGCAGCGGTGGTGGCGGCGGCGGTGGCGGCGGCGATCGTCCGCGGCGTCGCCGGGCGAAGCCCGACGCCATTGCGGCCCGCCTGAAGGGTGGCGCCGAGGGTGGCGAGGGCGTGGCCGAAAGTGGTGGCGAAGCCGCACCGGCCTCCGAAACGCCGAGCGCGTGACGGCGGCGGCGTGGTCATCACGCCGACCTGCGCGTACTTTTCCCGACGCCGCCGGCCGTACAGCCGGCGGCGTCTTCACACGGACACTCTGAAAGGCATCAGCATATGGCTGTGATCACTGCGAAGGACGTAGCCGAGCTCCGGGCCCGCACCGGCGCCGGCATGATGGATTGCAAGAAGGCGCTGGAGGAGGCAGGGGGCGAGATGGAAAAAGCAGTAGACGTCCTCCGCAAGAAGGGGGCTGCCAAGGCCGAGAAGCGCGCCGATCGTGCCGCCGCGGAGGGGCAAATCGTCACTTGGGTGGCTCCCGATGCCACCGCGGCGGCGATGATCGAAATCAACTCGGAGACTGACTTCGTGGGCCGAAACGACGAGTTCGTCGCGCTGGCGAAGCAGATGGTCGAGCAGGTGTCGAAGGACACGGCCGTCACGGCCGTGGTGAAGGTGGGTGCCGAGGGCGCCTACCTGGCCACGCCGTGGTACGCCGACGCTGGTCGCACCGTCGGTGCGGTCGTGAAGGCGGCCTCGGCGAAGACCGGTGAGAACGTCGTCCTCAAGCAGGTGGCGCGCTTCCAGACGGCCGGCGGCGTCGTGGGACACTACCTCCACTTCAACGGCAAGGTGGGCGTGCTGGTGGAACTCGCGGGCATCTCGGGCGCGGCGGGACAGGCGCTGGCCAACACGATTGCCGAGCACGTGGCTGCGGGCGTGCCGTCGCCGGCCATCGCCGTCGACCGCGCCGGGGTGGATGCCGACGTCGCGGCCAGGGAACGCGCGATCTTCGTCGAGCAGGCCATCGCCAGCGGCAAGCCGCCGGCCATCGCCGAGAAGATGACGGAGGGACGCATGAACAAGTTCTTCGGCGAGATGGTGCTCGTCGAGCAGCCGTGGGTGCGCGAGGACAGCAAGACGATCGGCGCGCTGTTGAAGGAAGCCGGCGCCGGCGCCTCGGTGGTGCGGTTTGCCCGCTTCAAGATGGGCGAGGCATAGTCCCGGTGACGGCGCTCAAGTACCCCCGCGTCCTGCTCAAGCTCTCCGGCGAGTCTTTCGCCGGGGACAAGGGCTTCGGTTTCGACTTCGAGACCATGACCCGCTTCGGGCACGAGATCCGCAAGATCCACGCGATGGGCGCGCAGATTGCGCTGGTCATCGGTGGCGGCAACATCGTGCGTGGTTCGCAGCTCTCGCGCGAAGGGATGGACCGCGTGAGCGCCGACTACATGGGGATGCTCGGCACCGTCATCAACGCGCTGGCGATGCAGGACGTCCTGGAACGCGACGGGCTCGACACCCGCGTGATGACGGCCATCCGGATGGAAGAACTGGCCGAGCCGTTCATTCGGCGACGCGCCATGCGGCACCTCGAAAAGGGACGCTGCGTGGTCTTTGCGGGCGGCACCGGGAATCCGTATTTTTCCACCGATACGGCGGCGGTCTTGCGGGCCATCCAGATGGAGGCGAACGTCATCATCAAGGCCACGAGCGTCGATGGCATCTACTCGGCCGATCCCAAGAAGGACCCGAAGGCCACGCGGTACGAACGCATCAGCTACCGCGACGTGATGCTGGAGGAACTGGGCGTGATGGACCAGACGGCGATCACGCTGTGCAAGGAAAACTCGCTGCCCCTGATCGTGCTGAACATCAATACCGCGGGTGCTGTGGCCGATGCGATCCGCGGCGAACCGGTGGGGACCCTCGTCTCATGACCACGATTCCGAACATCATGAAGGACTGCCGTGCCCAGATGGACAAGGGCGTCGAAGCGGCGAAGCGCGAGTTTTCGTCGGTGCGCTCGGGCAAGGCGACACCGAGCATGCTCGACACGGTGAAGGTGGAAGCCTACGGTGCCCTGGTGGCGCTGAACCAGGTGGCCACGGTCAATGCGCCCGAGGTGCGCGTGCTCATCGTGACCCCGTTCGACAAGACGCAGGTCAAGGCGGTGGAGAAGGCCATCCGCGAAGCCGACCTCGGCCTCGACCCGGCCATCCAGGGCGCGTTCATCCGCGTGCCGCTGCCGTCGATGAACGAGCAGCGACGCAAGGAACTGGTGAAGTTCGTGCACAAGTACGCCGAGGACGGACGCATTGCCATCCGCCACGCCCGCACGCACGCCCGCGAGCTGCTGAAGAAGATGGATGGCGTCTCCGAGGACGACGTGAAGCACGCGGAGAAGGACCTGCAGAAGATGCACGACGAGTTCATCGGCAAGGTCGATGGCCTCATGAAGGCGAAGGAAGCCGAAGTCCTCGAGGTCTGACCGCAAAATGAGCGCCGCCTCCGACGAGCTGCTCGCGCAGGTGCGCGTGCACGGCTCCATTCCGCGCCATGTGGCGATCATCATGGACGGCAACGGGCGGTGGGCGCGCGAGCGCATGCTGCCGCGCCCCGTCGGCCATCGCCAGGGCATGAAGGCCGTGCGCGAGGTGGTGGAGGCGGCGCTCGAGGTGGGCGTGGAAGTGCTCTCGCTCTTCGCGTTCTCGCAGGAGAACTGGCAGCGCCCCGCCGGCGAAGTCTCGGCGCTCATGTCGCTGCTCGAGGAGTACATCCAGAAGGAAGCCGACGAATTGGATGAACAGGGCGTGCGCGTCGTCTTCCTGGGCGACCTCGACCGGCTGGGCAAGCCGCAGCGCGACGCCGTGGATCGGGTGATGGCGCAGACCGCCGGCAACGGCAAGCTGGTGCTGAACCTCTTCATCTCGTACGGATCGCGTGCCGAGATCACCCGCGCCGCCCGCCTGCTTGCCGAAGAGGTGGCCGGTGGCCGCATGACGCCGGCGCAGGTGGACGAGACGGCGCTGGCCGGCAAGCTGTTCACCGCGGGCTGTCCCGATCCCGACCTGCTGATCCGCACGTCAGGCGAGATGCGCATCTCGAATTTCCTCCTCTGGCAGCTGGCGTACACCGAGCTGCACATCTCGCCGGTGCTCTGGCCCGACTTCGGGCACCGCGAGTTGTACGAGGCCATTCTCGAGTACCAGAATCGCGATCGCCGTTTCGGCCGCGTTCCTGCATAACCACACAACGCCTGTGCGAGAGTTCCCCAAGCGGGTGCTCGTCGCGATCGTGCTCATCCCGATCGTGCTGGGCTGCGTCTGGGCCGGCGGCCCGGCGCTCGTCACCATGCTGTCGCTGGCCTCGGGCCTGGCGGCGTGGGAGTTCTACCGTCTCGCCGAGGCGCGCGGCGTGCAGGCGCTCCGCGTGCCGGGCATCGTACTGAGCGCGCTGATCCCGGTGCTGGTGCACGCCCGCTATCTCGGCGTCTGGGTGCCACCGGTGAGTTGGGTGGCCATGGTCGTGCCGGTGCTGCTGACCATTGCGCTGTTCGCGCGCGGCGTCGCCGGCGCGCCGATGGCCGCGGTGGGCGTCACGCTCACGGGCATCGTCTACACGGGCGGGATGCTCAGCTTTGCCTACGCGCTGCGATACCACCAGTTCGCGGTCGGCGCCAAAGCCGGCACGGCGGTGCTGATGCTGCCGATCGTGGTCACCTGGCTGAACGACAGCGGCGCCTACGCGGCGGGACGTGCCTTCGGGCGCGCCAAGCTGATGCCCACCATGAGCCCGGGGAAGACGTGGGCCGGTGCGTACGGGGCGGTGGTAACAAGCGTACTCGCCACGTGGCTGATCGCCGCATTCATTCTGCCGCCGTGGGCGCATCTCACGCTCGGCATTCCCGGCGTCATCGTGGTGGGCATCGGGCTCAGCATCGCGGCGCAGGTGGGCGACCTGGCAGAATCGATGTTCAAGCGCGAGGCGGGCGTGAAGGACAGCTCCGCCCTCATCCCCGGCCACGGTGGCGTGCTCGATCGCGTGGATTCGCTGCTGTTCACGCTTCCCGTGGGCTACGTGCTTCTCGACAGCCTTCTCCGTTACACGCCCTGATGACGGCGCAGGGGATCGCGCTCCTCGGCTCCACCGGGTCGATCGGCACCACCGCGTTGCGCGTGCTGTCGCGGCATCGCGACCGTTTCGTCGTGCGCGCGCTGACGGCGCACGGCAACGCCGAACTGCTGCGCGCGCAGGCCGCCGAGTGGCAGCCGTCGTTCGTGGGGCTGGTGCAGGGCGAAGGCACCGCCGATGCGACGTGGTGGCGCGGCCCCGAGGCGCTGGTCGAAGCCGCCACGCGCCACGACGTGGAGATCGTGCTGAACGCCGTGGTCGGCGCGGCGGGACTCGACGCCACCATGGCCGCGCTCGAAGCGGGCAAGCGCGTGGCGCTGGCGAACAAGGAGTCGCTGGTGATGGGTGGCGCGCTGGTGAAGGCAGCGGCGCAGCGCGGCGGTGGCACGCTGGTGCCGGTGGACAGCGAGCACTCGGCCATCCTGCAGTGCCTGGCCGGGCGCACCACGGCCGACATCCGCCGGCTGATCATCACCGCTTCCGGCGGCCCGTTCCGGGAGTGGCCGGCCGAGCGCGTACGCGCAGCCAGCGCGCTCGACGCGCTCAACCATCCCACCTGGTCGATGGGCCGCAAGATCTCGGTGGACAGCGCGAGCCTGGCCAACAAGGCGCTGGAGGTCATCGAGGCGCACTTCCTGTTCGGTCTGGGGTATGACCAGATCGACGTGGTGGTGCACCCGCAGAGCATCGTGCATTCGATGGTCGAGTTTCGCGACGGGAGCGTGCTGGCGCAGCTGGGCGTTCCGTCGATGGAGCTTCCCATCCTGTACGCGCTGTCGCATCCGGACCGGCTCGAAGATGGTGGCGTGCCGGTGTTCGATCCCGTGGCGGCCGGACCGCTGACCTTCGAGGCGGTGCGCCTCTACGCGTTCCCGTGCCTGGGGCTCGGCGTGGCTGCCGGACGAGCGGGTGGAGCGGCGCCGGCGGTGTTCAACGCCGCCAACGAACAGGCGGTGATGCTGTTCCTCGAGGGAAAAATCGCATTCGGCGCCATTGCCGACTCGATCGCAGTGGCACTGGATCGGCACGCCGGGCTCGCCGGCGACAGCCGAGACGCGTTGTGGGACGCCGATGCTGCGGCACGGCGAACAGTCAGGGAGAAGTGCGAATGTTAGCGTGGCTCGCCCCAGTTCTCGTGCTCGGCATCGTGGTGTTCATCCACGAGCTTGGGCACTTTCTTGCCGCCAAATGGACGGGCGTGTACGCGCCGCGGTTCTCGGTGGGATTCGGCCCGGCGCTGTGGAAGATGCGCCGCGGCGAGACCGAGTACGTGCTGGCGGCGCTGCCGCTGGGCGGCTACGTGCGCATGGCGTCGCGCGACGACGAGACGATGGCGCTCATCGAGGGGGGAGGATCTCCTGAAGGCACGGCGAAGGGGCACAGTGACGTGCAGGGATCAGGGGCAGGGGAGAAGCCGAAGGACTGGGACGAGAACGCGATGGTTCCATTCGGCCCGAAGCCGGTTCCCGCCGACCGCTGGTTCGAGAGCAAGCCGCTGTGGGCGCGCGTGGTGATCATGCTGGCCGGCGTGACGATGAACGTCGTCCTGACACTGGTCGTCTCGACGGGCGTGTATTCGTACTACGGGCGCTCGTACGTGCCGGCAGTGATCGACTCGGTGGTGGTGGGCATGCCGGCGGCGCAGGCGGGGTTGCAGAAAGGCGACTCGATCGTGGCGATCAACGGCGTGAAGGTGCGCGCGTGGAGCGACATGCTGGCCACCATCACGGCGTCGGCGGGCAAGCCGGTGTCGTTCGACGTGGAACGCAGCGGAGTGCCGATTGTCCTGTCCATGACGCCGGTGGCTCAGCAAGGCGCCGACGTCAACACGGGCAAGGCCGTGACCGTGGGGCGCGTGGGCGCGCTGCCGAAGAACAGGGTCGAGCGCGAGCGACTGGGGCCGGTGGCGGCGGCCGGTGCCGGATGGAACGCCACCTGGTCGATGGGCGGCGCGGTGGTGGGAGTGCTGGGCGGCCTGCTTCGCGGCACGATCTCGGTGAAGAACCTGGCCGGGCCGGTGGGCATCGTCCGCACGTCGGTGGTTGCCGCTCGCTCGGGTCTTGAGTCAGTGTGGGCGCTGATCGCCTTCCTGAGCATCAACCTGGCGATCCTGAACCTCCTGCCGATTCCCATTCTCGACGGCGGCCAGGTACTGATGACGATCGCCGAGTCGGTGAAGGGGTCGCCGTTCAGCCTCCGCACGAGGGAGAACGTGATGCGGGTGGGGCTGGCGGCCATCGTGGCGCTGTTTGCGGTCGTCATGTTCAATGATCTGGCGGCACTCTTCCGATAACGGCGGGATTGGGTTCGGGGTGGCGGGGTCTGGTGAGGGGGTGGTGGGTGGGGGTGGAGTTGGGGGCGGGGGAGGGCGCCGCCCGTTCTCCCCTCGCTCGATCCCCAGCCGCCACTCACCACCCCGCACCAGAACCCGCCACCCCGCACCCTCCCCGGGCAGTGGGGGGCTTGTCATCCCGCCGAAGGCAGGGTAACTTCATCTGCTATAACGGAATGGCCCTAATTACCGAAGTACGCAGAGACCCCAGGATAATGGCTTTCGACAAGACCCCGGCGATCGCAAAGAATCGCCGCCACGAGACCGACACCGGATCGTCCCACGTTCAGGTCGGCGTTCTCACGGAACGGATCGTTTACCTCACCGATCACTTCCGTCTGCACGCCAAGGACCACCACGGCCGCCGCGGCCTGCTGAAGATGGTCAGCACGCGTCGTCGCCTGCTTGACTACCTCAAGCGTACGGACGTTGACGGATACCGGAAGCTCATCGCAGACCTGGGTCTGCGTTACTAAGAACCACGCAACGCAACACGCGCGGACGCATACACGGCGGCCCGCGCGTTTTGTGTTCTACCGAGACACAACCACATGATGCATCGCATTGAACGGACGTTCGCCGGCCGCCGCCTGGTCATCGAAACGGGGCGCATGGCCAAGCAGGCCGCGGGATCGGCGCTCATCACGTTCGGCGACACGATGGTCCTCGCGGCCGTCACCGTCAGCGACAAGCGGAGTTCGCTCCCGTTCTTCCCGCTGACGGTCGAGTACAAGGAAAAGACCTACGCGGCCGGCAAGATCCCGGGCGGGTTCATCAAGCGTGAAGGGCGCCCGCGCGACGAGGAGATCCTCTCGTGCCGCATCATCGACCGCTCCATCCGCCCGCTGTTCCCCGAGGGCTTCCAGAACGAAGTCCAGGTCTTCATCTACGTCATCTCCGCGGACCAGGAAAACGACGCCGACGTGCTCGGCCTCGTCGCCACCTCGTTTGCGCTCAGCGCGTCGCGCATCCCGTGGGCCGGTCCGATCGCCGGCGTGCGCGTGGGCCGCGTGGAAGACAAGTGGGTGCTGAACCCGACGTTCCAGGCGCTCGAGTTTTCCGACATGGACCTGGTGGTCGCCGGCTCGCAGGACTCGATCATGATGGTCGAGGGCGGCGCGCTGGAGATCGGCGAGGATGACGTCATCGAGGGCCTCGGCATTGCGCAGCGCGGCATCCGCGAACTGATCGCGATGCAGGAAGAGCTGCTCTCGAAGCTCACCATCGAGAAGATGGAGTGGAGCAGGAACGAGACGCCGGCCGACGTCGTGAAGACGGTCACCAAGGCGGCCAAGGCGCGCATCGTGGCCGCGATCAACCAGAAGGACAAGCACACGCGCATCGCCGCGGTGGAAGCGGTGAAGAGCGCGGTGAAGGAAGAGATGGCGACGGTGCTCACGCCGGAGCAGCTGCCCTTTGTCGGCAGCGTGCTGGGCGACCTCGAGTACAACGCCCTGCGCGAGCAGGTGCTTGAGACGGGTCTCCGCGTCGACGGCCGCAAGCCGACCGAAGTGCGGGCGATCTCCATCGACGCCGGCCTCCTGCCGCGCGCCCACGGCTCGGCGCTGTTCACGCGCGGGCAGACGCAGGCGCTGGTGGCCGCGACGCTCGGCACCGCCCGCGACGTGCAGCGCATGGACTCGATCGACGAGGCCAAGGAAACCACCAAGGCCTTCATGCTGCACTACAACTTCCCGCCGTTCTCCACCGGTGAAGTGAAGATGATGCGCGGCACGAGCCGCCGCGAAATTGGCCATGGCAACCTGGCCGAGCGCGCGCTCCAGGGCGTGCTGCCGACGTTCGAGGAGTTCCCGTACACCATCCGCATCGTCTCCGACGTGCTCGAGTCCAACGGCTCGTCGTCGATGGCCTCGGTGTGCGGTGGATCGCTGTCGTGCTTCGACGCGGGCATCCCGCTGAAGGGCGCGGTGGCCGGCGTGGCGATGGGCCTCATCAAGGAAGGCAAGAAGTACGCGATCCTCACCGACATCCTCGGCACCGAAGACCATCTCGGCGACATGGACTTCAAGGTGGCGGGCACCAAGGACGGCATCACGTCGATCCAGATGGACATCAAGATCCAGGGGCTCGAGCTCAAGATCATGACCGAGGCGCTGGCGCAGGCGAAGCTGGGACGCCTGCACATCCTCGGCGAGATGTCGAAGGCGCTCGACGCGCCGCGCGCCGAACTGTCGACGTGGGCGCCGCGCATCGTGACGATGAGCATCAACCCCGAGAAGATCGGCGACCTCATCGGCCCGAAGGGCAAGACGATCCGCGGCATCCAGGAAGAGACGGGCGCCGAGCTCACCGTGGACGACGCCGGCCTGGTGACGATTGCCGCCGTGGGCGGCGAGGCGATGGAACGCGCGCGCCAGATGGTGGCGGCCATCACGGCCGAGCCGGAAGTCGGCCTGACGTACCAGGGCACGGTGAAGAGCGTGACGGCGTTCGGGGCGTTCGTCGAGATCATGCCGGGCACCGAGGCGCTGTTGCACGTCTCGGAGATGCGCCACACGCGCGTCGAGAAGCCGGAAGACGTGGTGAAGAAGGGCGAAGTGGTGACGGTGAAGCTGGTGGAGCGCGACGAGCGCGGTCGCCTGCGCCTGTCCATGAAGGCGCTGCTGCCCAAGCCGGGCGCGGGCGAGGCGGGCGCATCGCCGGCGGCGGTGGCGGCTCCCGAGGGCGACGCGTACGCGACGACCGAAGGCGCGCCGAGCACCGAGCCGGCCGCCGCTGGCGGCGCTGAGCGTGCCGAGCGGCCGCGCCGGGACGGTGGTGATCGCGGTGGCCGCGGTGGTCGCGGAAGCCGCGGGCCTCGCAAGTAGTGGCGGCGCTCACCCTCGCCCCCGAGTTGGGGGTGCAGCGCACGGTGCTGGCCAATGGACTGACCGTACTCTCGGAGTTCTATCCGGGAGTGCGGTCGGTTGCGTTCGGGGCCTGGGTGCGCGCGGCGTCGGTGCACGAGGCGCGCGAGGTGATGGGCGTCTCGCACTTGCTCGAGCACCTGGTGTTCAAGGGCACCGCGCAGCGCAGCGCGCACCAGCTGGCGCTGGCGCTCGAAGCGCTGGGCGGCTCGCTGGATGCCTACACGTCGCGCGAGCACACCTCCTTCCAGGCGCGGGTGCTCGACGAGCACCTGAGCGAGGCGGCCGACGTGATGGCCGACCTGATGTTCCGCCCGCTGCTGCGCGCCGAAGACCTGCGCCTCGAGCGGAAGGTGGTGCTCGAGGAGATCTCGATGATGGAGGACACCCCCGACGACCTGGTGTTCGAGCTCCAGAACGAGGCGCAGTGGGGGGCGCACCCCATGGGATACTCGATCCTCGGCACGCGCGAGACCGTGGCGGGGATGAAGCTCGACGACCTGCGCGCGCTGCATGCCCGGGCGTACCACCCGCCGCACATCGTGGTCTCGGCGTCGGGCAACGTGACGCACGAACAGTTGCTCGCGGTGCTCGCCGAGACCGGTTGGGCCGACCTGCCGCGTGGAGACGACGCGCCGCTCGCCGAGGTGCCGTCCGTGGCGGTGACGCCGCTGGTGCGCCACGTGGTGCGCGACGGGGCGCAGAGCCACATCGTGATGGGGTCGCCGACGGTGCCGCACCGCGACCCGCGGCGCCATGCGCTGATGCTCGTGGACACGCTGCTCGGCGGCGGCATGAGCTCGCGCCTCTTCCAGAAGGTGCGCGAGGAACTCGGGCTCGCCTACAGCGTGTACACGTTCCAGAGCTTCCACACGCAGATGGGGACGCACGGCGTGTACGTGGGCACGGCCCCCGAGACGCGTGACCAGGCGCTGGCCGCCGTGCAGGGCGAACTGCAGCGGCTGGTGGACGACGGCATCCCCGCCGCCGAACTGGCGCAGGGAAAGCAGCAGTTGAAGGGGCAGATCACGCTGGCGATGGAGAGCCCGGCGGCGCGCATGTTCCGCGCCGCCTCGGTGGAACTGTATCGCGAACCCTTCCTGACGCTCGACGACGTGCTGCAGCGCATCGACGCGATCGATGCGGAGACGGCGCGCGCGGTGTGCGCCGAGTTCTTCCGGCCGGAACTGCAGACGGTGGTGAGCCTCGGGCCGGACAAATAGGCGGTTGGTGGTTGGTGGCTGGTGGCTGGCGGCGGCAGAGAACGGTGGATTGCCTTACGCCTCATCGGGGAACCGCCGAGTGTCCGCACCCAGGCAAGCCGTGCTAAATTGCAGCGTTGGTTTCTGACGACTCTCACTCTCCAAAGCGACCATACCCATGCGTATCGGAATACCGAAGGAAATCAAGACGAACGAAAACCGCGTGTCCCTGGTTCCTGCCGGGGCCGAGGCGCTGGTGTCGGCCGGCCATGCCGTGTACGTCGAGAAGTCGGCGGGCGAGGGGAGCGGCTTCAGCGATGAGCAGTACGTTGCGGTGGGCGCCAAGATGCTGGGCACGGCGGACGAGGTCTGGAAGGAAGCCGAGATGATCATCAAGGTGAAGGAGCCCATCGGCGTCGAGTGGCCGCGGATGCGCAAGGGCCAGACGATCTTCACGTATTTCCACTATGCGGCCGACGAGAAGCTGACCCAGGCCCATATCGACTCGGGCGCCATCTGCATCGCGTACGAGACGGTGGAACTGGCCAATGGTGACCTGCCGCTGCTGATCCCGATGTCCGAGGTGGCCGGCCGCATGGCGGTGCAGGAGGGGGCGAAGTACCTGGAGAAGCTGTACGGCGGCCTCGGCCTGCTTCTGGGCGGCGTGCCGGGTGTGGCGCCGGCGAACGTGGTGGTGCTGGGCGGCGGCGTCGTGGGCATCAACGCGGCCAAGATGGCGGCCGGCATGGGCGCCAAGGTCACCATCCTCGACCTGTCCCTTCCGCGGCTTCGCTACCTGAGCGACGTGATGCCGGCCAACGTGACGATGATCTACAGCAATCGCCACAACGTGCTCGAGCAGATCGCGACGGCCGACCTCGTGATCGGTGGCGTGCTGATCCCGGGCACCAAGGCACCGAAGCTCATCCGCAAGGACGACCTGAAGCTCATGAAGCCGGGGTCGGTGATCGTCGACGTGGCCATCGACCAGGGCGGCTGCGTGGAGACCATCCATGCGACGACGCACGAGAACCCGGTGTACACCGTGGACGGCGTCATCCACTACGGCGTGGCCAACATGCCGGGCGGCGTGCCGCGCACGTCCACGCTGGCGCTCACCAACGCGACCTTCCCGTACGCCCTGAAGCTGGCGAACAAGGGGTGGAAGCAGGCGCTCAAGGACGACCCGGCCCTGCTGAAGGGACTGAACGTCGCCGACGGCAAGGTGACGTACCAGGGGGTCGCCGACGCGTTCGGGATGAAGTACGTGGCGCCGGAGACGTGTCTGTAGGGAGAGTGGGACAGAGAACGACAGAGAACGACAGAGAACGACAGAGAACGACAGAGAACGACAG
>JBBTFF010000022.1:0-8980 GCA_038041995.1 Gemmatimonadota bacterium
CTCGCGCTCGGCCGCCTTCTGCTCACCGCCACCACAGGCGGCGACGACGAAAAGGACTGGAAGGACGAAACGAATGGAGTGACGCATGTATGCTCCTGACGAACCTGAGAATGGGAACTAGAAGTCGCGACGGCGAAAACGACGCTCGGCCAGGCCGAGCGGCACTGCAATCCAGGCCACCAGTGCGAACGCGGCGACGCTGGTGCCCAGCACCGTACCAAATGTGTGCTCGAACAGCGCCCCCGTATACCCCATGAGGGCCGCGACGTCGAGTTGCGTGAGCACGAGCACGCGCGCCACATCCACCGGATTGGCCAGCATGAGCCCGAGCAGGGGGCGCTCGAGTGGATAGTTGCCAAAGGCGGCCGCCGCGCCCAGCACGATGCCGTCGAAGACGACGGTGGCAGCCAGCCACACACCGAGCGCCAGCCCGACGCCCTTGAGCCGGTCGTCGGTCAGCAGCGCGATCCAGGTGGCGATGGCGGCAAACGCCAGCGACAACCCGACTCCGGCAGCGAGCAACGCCACGACGCCACCGGTGGAAGCCCCCTCGCGCGCGTGCACGGCGAAGGGGATGCCCGCGCCCACGACGAACGCGCCGGCCAGCGGCAGCGCGAGGCCCAGGTACAGGCCGGCAAAGAGCTGGCGGCGGGGCACCGGCTGGGCCAGCAGCATCTCGACGAATTCGCGCGAGGCGTACACGTGAATGGTGCCGAAGACGAGCGCCACCAGCGGCAGCACGAGCAGCACGAGGTTGAGCAGGCTCAGCAGCACCTGCGGACCGGTGCCGCCGAACCAGAACAGCCCCTCGGCGATGCCCAGGAAGCTCAGCGTGTAGGCGATGACCCAGCGATTGCGCGACAAGTCGCGCAGTCCGGCCTGCAGGACGAGGGCGATGATGTTCATGCGGCCGCGTCCGTGCGCATCAGCGCGGCCACCGCGTCCTCGAGCGAGCGCTCGCCCGTCCGTCCGAGGAGGTCGGCAATGGACCCCGAGAAGCGCAGGCGGCCGTCGCACAGGAAGGCGACGTCGTCGGCCAGCGACTCGAGCTCGGTCATGATGTGCGACGTCACCAGCACCGAACGACCCTCGCTGCGCATCTGGCGGATCTTCTCCTTCAGCACGTTCGACGACAGCGGGTCGAGTCCGGCCGTCGGTTCATCGAGGATGAGGACCGACGGACGGAACATGAACGCGATGACGGCGTTCACCTTCTGCTTCGTGCCGCCCGACAGCGTGCCGACGTACTTGTCCTTCAGCGCATTCATGTCGAAGGCGCGCGACAGGTCGCCGTCCGTCGCTTCGCCCGGCCGCAGCTGCGCCACGAGGTCGAGCACGTCGCCGACGCGCAGGTTCACGGGGAAATGCGCCGCCTGCGGCATGTAGCCGATGGCGCGCCGGTAGGCGCCTTCGGCATCGGCCGGCTGGCCATCCACGTGCAGCGTGCCGTGATCGGCACGGGTGAGGCCAAGGACGATCTTGATCAACGTCGTCTTGCCCGACCCATTGGGTCCGACGAGCGCCGTCACCGCGCCCGTGGGCAGCGTGAGCGAGACGTCCTGCAGGACCTCGAGGGCGCCATAGCGCTTGCGGATGCCGTCAAGGGTGATCATCGGGGACGGCGCATGAGGGGGTGCCGGTCGACGAGCGCTTCTGGGGTAAGCACCGGCAGCACGCGTTCGGCGGCATCGAGGATCGAAACGAGCGGACTGCGGAGCAGCAGCAGCGCCGTCGGATGCTGCTCGACGACAAGCGCGAACAGCCGCACGGGGTGGAAGGCCGTGTCGCCCACGCCGTCGCGATTCAGGTCGTAGCCCTTGTACTCGTCCCACCAGTTGCCGTCGAAGGTCGAGTTGGCGCTGCGGGAATTGGTGGTGACATCAAAGGCGTTGCCGGCAAAGCGATTGGCGCTGAAGCGGTTCTCGTCGGCGTCGGCCATTACCTTGGCCGCCCAGCCGTTCTGCGTGAACTCGTTGCCGCGCACGTCGAGCCGCGACGATCCCTCGACGAACAGCCCCGTGGAGTTGCGCGCGAAGACGTTGTCGGTGATCTCGCCGCCCATGATGTCCTTCAGCAGCAGGCCGTAGGCCGCGCTGCCCCACGAGCGCTCGAAGCGGTTGTCGTGGATCACCACGCCGCGGCTGTACATCACCGCCACGCCCGAGTTGTTGTCCCGGAACGTGTTGCGCTCGTATCGGCAGGAGTCGCTGAACATGAAGTGCAGGCCGTAACGCTGACTCTTCTCGCTGACGTTGTCGCGCGTGACGCCGAGCGTGGAGAATTCGAAGTAGATGCCGTCGCGGTGGCCCCGCACCCGGTTGCGCTCGACGCGCGCGCCGGGCGAGTACCAGAGGTGAATGCCGTTGCCGCTCGACGTCTGGCTGACGCCGTGGGCCTCGATGTCGTTGTCGCGCACCACGCAGTCGGCGGAGCGCTGCAGGTAGATGCCGAACAGGTTGTCGCGGAGGCGGTTGTGCTCGATCACGCAGTTGCGCGCGTCGCGGGCGCGAATGCCGGCGCGGTCCTGCAGGTTCGACACGCCGGTGCGCGTTACGACCAGCCCGCGCACCGTGACGTCATCGGCGGCGATCACCAGCACCTCGCGCTCGCCCTGGCCGTCGAGCACCGGCCAGCCCTCGCCCTGCACCGTCACGCGCGCGGTGCGCACGACCAGCGTCGGTTCGCGGTAGGTGCCGGCGCGCACCAGCACGCGGTCGCCCGGCTGTGCCGCCGCGAGGGCTTCGGTGATGGTCAGGTAGCGCCCTCCCTTGCCCACGGTGAGGTCCGTGGCGTGCGCAGGCGCGGCGAGCGCCGCCGCGGCGAGCAGCGCGGCCAGTGCGAGTCGGCGGGTCACGGAGTCGCCGTGGCGGCGGTGTCGGCCAGCAGCTGCGCCCACGTCATCACCCGGCCGCCGAGCATCGAACGCTGCTGCTCGGCTCGCGCGGTATCGGCAAGGGAAACGACCGACTGCCCCATGGGGCTCTTGATCAAGGCCCCCTTCAGGAAGCCTGCCGTGGCCGCCGGCACGAACGTGCCCGGATGCTGAAGGTCGATGACGTAGAGCGCACCGTGGCCGTCCGATGGCGTGGCGCGCGCCCAGTCGACCAGGCATTCGACCGAGTCGAATTTCTTGACGCGTCCGGTGGCCAGCACCGCCTCGCCGCCGAAGCGGGAGTCGGAGATGGTCATCCGGCAGTAATCACACTGGTCTTCGTTGAGGATGATCGGCTCGGGCTCGCGTGCACCGCAGGCTGCGGCGAACAGGGCGAGGGCGAGGATCGCGAGGCGACGCGGGGGGACGAGTCGGCGCATGGTTCAGATGGAGACGGGAGACTGCGAGCTAGAGGGCGGTCATCGGGGCTGGCGCCGCCGGCTGGTAGGTCTTCCAGACGGCGATGCCAACGAGGACGCTGGCGATGACCAGCGCCCAGCCACCGGGCGCCGGCCACGACGTGGCGGTGAAGTTCAACAACTGCTTGGACCCGATGAGCGGCGGCTGGTACGTCATGTCGGGAATCTTGATGATCGCGGTATCGAGATCGAGGTTGTGGCCGTAGTCGTAGCCCCACTTCCAGTAGTCGTAGAGGCCCCCCACTTGCACGGCCGCGAGCACGACGGCCCACCCGTAGAGAATCTTGCGACGGCCGAGCGCGGCGACCAGCAGCGCCGTGACGATGAGAACGCCGAGGATAGCCGGCATGTAGCGCAATTCCGGAATGGCATCCGGCTCGATGCGCTGCATCCCGATGTAGTGGTTCAGGTTGTTGATGCTGTTGAGGTCCTGTTCCTTCACGCCAACAACCGTGTTGACCTTGATCAGGATGCCCAGCCCCTCGGGATACTGCGGTGCGATGAGGTCGATGCGCCACAGTGGCAGCACGTAGCCCACGCTCATGAGCAGGGCGGCGATGGCGACGAGCACTCGGGCTGATCTGGGCAAGGTGACGACGGGGTTGAAAGCTGCGGGGGGACAGCCGGGGGGCGGGCGACGGAACCGCCGCGCCCCCAGGCTGGTGCTGCTACTTCTTCTTCGTGTCGCCCTCCGCCTTCCTGGCGGCGGACTGCGGTCCCCGCGAGGTGGTGCCGGTCAGCGCGACGGCACTGCCCCGCGGCGAAACGCGTACGTATCCCTGCATCTCCTGGTGCAGCGCCGAGCAGAAGTCGGTGCAGTACATCGGGTAGATGGCCGGCTTCAGCGGAATCCACTTCAGCGTGCGTGTTTCGCCCGGCATGATCAACAGCTCGCCATTCTGCGCGCCCATGATGGCGAAGCCGTGCGGGACGTCCCAGTCCTGCTCGAGATTGGTGATGTGGAAGAGCACCGTGTCACCCACCTGCACGCCCTCGATGTTGTCGGGCGTGAAGTGCGAACGGATGGCCGTCATGCGCACGTGCACCGTCTTGCCATCGCGGCTGACACCGGTCTCCTTCTCCGAGCGCGTGACCATCGGCGCCTTGCTCTCGGCCAGCTTGAAGTACTTGACCTGCTGGTCCTTGATCTTCTTGGCCTCGATGGCCTGGGCGTAGTGCGGCTCGCCCTCGGTGGGGAAGTCGAGCAGGAGCTTCATCTTGTCGCCCGAAATGTCATAGAGCTGCGCGCTCTGCGTCAGTTCGGGGCCGGTGGGCAGATAGCGGTCCTTGGTGATCTTGTTCAGCGCCACCAGGTACTTCGCGTTCGGCTTCATCGTGCCGCCACCCGGAATCATCAGGTGGCCCACCGAATAATACGTCGGTACGCGATCCACCACTTCCCACGTGCCCAGCTTCCACTTCACGACTTCCGATGAAATGAAGAACGAGGTGTAGGCGAAGCCCTTGCCGTCGAACTCGGTGTGCAGGGGTCCGAGGCCCGGGTTCTTCACTTCCCCGGCCAGCGTCGACTCATACTTGAGCACCGGGATGCCGTCGATGTCGCCCTCGAAGGCCTTCGACTCGATGGCCTTCAGCATCTTGCTGAAGGAATGCACGGGGATGACCGAGGCCAGCTTGCCGCCGGCCACGATGTACTCGCCCGTCGGGTCGACGTCGGCGCCGTGCGGCGACTTCGGCGTCGGCATGAAGTACACGGCGCCCGGGCAGTCCTTCGCCTCGAACTGTGGCACCGAGGTGACCTTCTCGCTCCTGGCCTCGCGCGTGAATTCGTCGGTGAAGTTGTGCCGGTAGTCCGCGACGGTGCTCTTGACCTTGCCGCCCTTGGCGCAGGCCTCGATGGCCTTCCAGTTCACCGCGGCCACGAAGTCCTTGTCATTCTGCGACGCGTTGACCTCGAGCAGCGAGTTGGCCTGCTCGGAGTTGTACATCGTGAAGAAGACCCAGCCGTTGCTCGGGCCCTTGCCCGCGCGGGCGAGGTCATAGTTGAAGCCCGGCATGATCATCTGGAACGCCACCGCCATCTTCCCCGGCTGGTCGGCGCGGATGAAGGAAATCTGCCCCTTGAAGCTCTTCTTGAAGTCGGCGATCGGCATGTCGGTGTTGGGCACCGGCACGCTGAAGCGCGTGGCCGACATCACGTATTCGCTGTTCTGCGTCACGAACGGCGAGCCGTGGTTGCCGCCGGCGTTCGGGATCTCGAGGATTTCCTCGGTTTCGAAGCGCTTCAGGTCGATGCGCGCAATGCGCGGCGTGTTGTTGGCGTTGATGAACAGCCACCGCCCGTCGTCCTCGCCATTGGTCTGCGAGAGCGCCGGATGGTGCGTGTCGTCCCACGGGATGAAGCCGTAGGACGTGTTGAGCATCGGCTTGGTCTCTTCACTGTAGCCGTAGCCATTCTCGGGATACTGCGAGAACACCGGGATGGTCTTCAGGCGACGGCCGGACGGCAATCCGTAGACGCCGATCTGGCCATTGAACCCGCCGGACAGGAAGGCGTAGAACTCGTCGTACTCGCCGGGGGCAACGTAGACCGCCTTGGCGGCATCGCCGGTAACGAGCCCGGTGCTGGACTGCCGCGTCGCGCAGGCAAACGCCAGCAGCGCCACCGACGCGAGCGCGCCGGTACCGACCAGGTGGCGGAACTTCGGGAACGTGGGCATACGGGAAAGCCTCGCAGGACGGTGAAGGACCAGTAGAAAGGCCGCCATGAAGAGGCAGCCCTGCGGCACATGCGAAATGTGGTATCTGACAATCTTCTTTGAGTGTCGGAAACGTCCTGAATTTGTGTAGGGGAACCCCTTGCGTGGCTTGCGGTAGATCGCCGATGCCCCGGCTGTAGCCATATCTGGTATCCTTCCTGCACCTTTTAGGACTCCGAGGTTTCGAGCCTGCATGCACCTGACCCGGTTTACCGACAACGCCCTGCGCTGCCTCACGTACCTGGCGCTGCACCCCGGCAAGACCGTGACCGTGGGCGAGATCGCCCGCCGCATGGCACTCTCCGAGGATCACCTCGTCAAGGTCGTGCAGCGGCTCGCCCACCTGGGTTACGTGGAGACCCTGCGCGGCCGCGGCGGCGGCGTGCGGCTGCTCCGCACACCCGAGAACATCAGTGTCGGCGAGGTGGTGCGGGAGACCGAGGAGAGCTTTCGGCTCGTGGAATGCTTCGATCCCGAAAGCAACACCTGCCCGATTGCCCCGTCGTGCGCACTCGCCGGCGTGCTGGACGAAGCGCTGACGGCGTTCAACTGCGTGCTCGACCGTTACACGCTGGCCGACCTGTTGAAGTCGCCGAAGAAGCTGGTCAAGCTGCTGATCGCCTGACGGGTCAGCGGCGGGCACGGACGCCTACGCATGGATGTCCAGCACCCCGGCACCGAACTCGTAGCGCACCCCGAGCCGCGCCAGCAGTTCCACCAGCCGGCGGAGTCCCAGCCCCATCACGCTGAAGTAGTCGCCGTCGACGCGCTCCACGATGGTCGCGCCGAACCCCTGGATGCCGTACGCTCCGGCCTTGTCCATGGGCTCCCCCGTGGCGATGTAGGCCGCGACCTCGCCCTCGCTCAGGGCGCGCATGGTCACGCGCACGGCCTCCACGGCACTCTCGGTGCGTTCATCGCGGGCCACGGCGACGGCGGTGTACACTATGTGCTCGCGTCCGGCGAGGCGCAGCAGCATCTCCGCCGCGTGCGCCACGTCACGCGGCTTTCCGAGGATGTCGCCGTCCACCACGACGATGGTGTCGGCGGCGATGATCACCGCGTGGGGATGCGCCCCGGCCAGGGCATGCGCCTTGGCGCGCGCCAGCCGTTCGGCGTGAGGCGCCGGCGCCTCGTCGGCGAAGACCGACTCGTCGACGTCGGCCGGTCGCACTTCATGCGCGATCCCGATGAGTGTCAGGAGTTCGCGACGACGCGGCGACGCCGAGGCGAGGATCACTACAGGAGAGGGGCGCATGGACGTAGAATATAGCTGGCCCCAACCCCACTCCGATGCCCGAGCAGACCCCGCGGTTTGAGACCACCGCCATCCGCGCGCAGGCCCCGCGCTCCGCCGCGCGCGAGCACTCCGTCCCCGTGTTCCTCACCTCGAGCTTCGTCTTTGATGACGCCGAGCAGGCCCGGGCGCTGTTCGCTGAGGAGATCGAGGGGGCGGTGTACAGCCGCTACTCGAACCCCAATACCGACGAGTTCGTGCGCAAGCTCTGCCTACTGGAAGGAGGTGAGGACGGACTGGCTACGGCGTCGGGCATGGCCGCGGTGTACGCCTCCATCGCGGCGCTGGTGAAGAGCGGCGACCACATCGTGGCCAGCCGCTCGCTGTTCGGCAGCACCCACCAGATCCTCACGCGCCTTCTCCCCCGCTGGGGCGTGACGTTTACGTACGTGGACGCCGACGATGACGCAGGATGGGAGCCGGCCCTACGGCCAGAGACGCGCCTGCTGTTCGTCGAGACTCCGTCCAACCCCGGGCTCGACGTGCTTGATCTGGCGCGGCTTGGCGCCCTCGCGAAGGCACGCAACCTCCCGCTGATCGTCGATAACTGCTTCGCCACGCCGTACCTGCAGCGCCCGCTCGCCTTCGGCGCGTCGCTGGTGGTGCACTCGGCCACCAAGTGGCTCGACGGTCAGGGGCGCGTACTGGGCGGGGTGATTGTCGGCGACAGGGCGCTGGTGGCCGAGGCGCGATTCTTCGCGCGGCACACGGGCCCGTCGCTGTCGCCGTTCAACGCGTGGGTGCTGAGCAAGAGCCTGGAGACGCTGGCGGTTCGCATGGACCGCCATTGCGGCAATGCGCTGGCGCTGGCCGCGCACTTCGACGGAAACGCCGCGCTGGAGCAGGTGCGGTATCCGTTCCTCGCGTCGCACCCACGGCACGAGCTCGCCCGGGCGCAGATGACGCAGGGCGGAGGCATCGTGGTGCTGGTGCTGCGCGGCGGCTACGCGCGTTGCCGCCGCTTTATCGATGCGCTGCAGCTGTGCTCGCACTCACCGAACCTGGGCGACACGCGCACCATCGTCACGCATCCCACCTCGACCACGCACTCCAAGCTCAGCGAAGAGGAGCGGCAGAAGGTGGGGATCGTGCCGGGGCTTGTGCGCATCTCGGTGGGGCTGGAACACGTCAGCGACATCATCGCCGACATCGAGCAGGCGCTCGCCGCATCCGCCTGAGGACGGTGGGTTCAGCGTTCCAGCCAGAGCGTCACCGGACCATCGTTGACGAGTTCGACGTCCATCACGGCGCCGAACTCGCCGGTCTCCACGCGGGCGCCACGCTCGCGCAGCATCGTCACGAAGCCGTCGTACAGCGGGACGGCCAGTTCGGGGCGTGCGGCGTCGATGAAGCTCGGCCTGCGTCCTTTCTGCGCGTCACCGTAGAGCGTGAACTGGCTGACCACGAGCAGCGACCCGCCGACGTCCTCGAGGCCAAGGTTCATCTTCCCGTCGGCATCGCCGAAGAGGCGCAGGCCG
This sequence comes from Gemmatimonadota bacterium, assembly GCA_038041995.1. GTDB lineage: Bacteria > Gemmatimonadota > Gemmatimonadetes > Gemmatimonadales > Gemmatimonadaceae > PNKL01. Next base: position 8,847 of record JBBTFF010000022.1, read on the forward strand.
ATGACCTTCTCGGCCATCCACGCCAACTGCGCCCCGGTATCGCCGTGCGTGAGGCCGACGAACAAGAGAAAGCCACGCCCGATGGCGCCGGTCACCCGGCCTCCGACGCGCACCTCGGCGCGCGACACCCGCTG
>JBBTFF010000023.1:0-8420 GCA_038041995.1 Gemmatimonadota bacterium
GGGCGCGCCTTGAAATGCGCCACGGGCGGCGTGCGGGCGGGCGTCGCCGCGCTCGACGAGGTGTTTGCCTTCGTGGCGGCGCCGCCGCGGGATCTGGTGCGCGCCGTGGCGGTGCGATCGCCGGCGCGCATCGAGCCGGGCGCGGCCGTGGCGTCGGGCCTGCTGCTCGAAATATCGATCGTGCTGCTCGGCGCCGGTTCCGACCTGCGCGCCCTGGCCTCCGCGGGTCCCGAGATCCTTGGCGGTGTCGTCACGATTGTCGTGGCGACCCTCGTCTTCGGCACGCTGCTCGGGCGCTGGATCGGCCTGCCCCGCTCGCACGCGCTGCTTGTGGCCGTCGGAAACGCCATCTGCGGCAACTCGGCGATCAGCGCGGCAGCACCGGTGGTCGGCGCGCGCCGCGACGAGGTGGCATCGGCCATCGCCTTCACCGCGGTGCTCGGTGTCGGCGTGATCCTCGGCCTGCCGCTCCTCATTCCCGTGCTGGGACTGACCGATCACCAGTATGGCGTAGTGGCCGGGCTCACCGTGTACGCCGTGCCGCAGGTGATTGCCGCCGCCTATCCGGTGAGCATCGTCGCCGGCCAGACGGCCACGCTGGTGAAGCTCATGCGCGTGCTGTTGCTGGGTCCGGTGGTGCTGGTGCTGTCGCTGATGGAGCATCGCTCGGCGCGGGTTCGCTGGTGGCGCGTGGTGCCCTGGTACATAATTGGGTTTGCGGTCGCGTCGACGCTGCGCACCACAGGCCTCATTCCTGCGTCGGCGGGTGACCTCGTGCGCGAGGCGGCGCGTGCGCTGACCGTGATGGCCATGGCCGGGCTCGGCCTGGCGGTCGACGTCGCTTCCGTGCGGCGGGTGGGTGCTCGCGTTGGAGCCACTGTCCTGTTGTCGCTCGGGATGATGCTGGGGCTCAGCCTCACGCTGGTCCGCGTGCTGAGGCTCCCCTGACGAGGAACGAGGTTGTCCCATCTTGCCAGACATATTACTGTATCGACGTACAGAGAAATTTCTTGATCGGAGGCGTGCATCAATGGTCGCAACCCTGAAGTCGACATTGCGGCTGGCCGGCGTGGCGACACTCGCGGCGACGGCCTGCGGCAAGCCAGCCGACCAGCCGGCATCGCCGGCCGGTGCCACCAGCGCCGTGCACTTCAATGAAGCCGCGTGGACGCCCAGGACCGAAAAGGACATTCCCGGGGATTCGCTCGGCGCGTCCATCAAGCGCGGGCTCTACCTGCTGCGCTTCACTCCCGAGTCGCTGCCGAAATACGCCACGTCGTCGCTGCGCTGCACCAGCTGCCACCAGAATGACGGCCTGAAGGCGTCGGCCGCGCCGCTCACCGGCTCGCACGCGCGCTTTCCCAAGTACCTGACGCGCTCGGGCGCGGTGATCGCCCTGGCCGACCGCGTGAACTACTGCTTCACGCGCTCTCTCGCGGGCAACGCGATTCCCGTGGGAAGCCGCGAGATGGTGGACATCCTCGCGTATCTCGCCTTCATCTCGCGCGACGTGCCGGTGGGCATGAAGATCGCGGGCGCGGATGGCCTGATCGCCATGAAGGACACGCTGGTCGGCGACGCCGCGTCCGGCGAGAAGCTGTTTGCGACGCAGCAGTGCGTCACGTGCCACGGACCCGAGGGCAAGGGCCTCGGGCCGATCCCGGCGTTGTGGGGTCCCACCTCGTATTCCATCGGTGCGTCGATGTCGCGCGAGGAACGCGCGGCGAGCTTCATCTGGCACAACATGCCGCAGACGGCGCCGGGAACGCTGACGCCGCAGCAGGCGTTTGACCTCGCGGCGTTCATCAATTCGCACCCGCGTCCGGATTCCCCGGGCAAGGAAGGCGACTGGCCGATGGGCGGCGCCCCGAAGGACGTGCCGTACAACACCAGCGGTCGCAGCGCGCATCGCCCGCCCGCGTCGCTGGTGCCGCGCGGCAACCCGCAGGGGGCCATCGTTCCCAACCCCGCGCCCGTTGCGCGCCGCGGCCGCTAGGAACGATTCGCGATGGACGACCAGTTGAAAGACGTGACTACCGACGAGACCATCTCGCGGCGCACGCTGCTCACCGGTGCGGCCGGTGCGCTGGGCGCGGCGGTGGCGGCCGGGCTTCCGTTGATGGCCGGCGGCCAGGGTGCGCAGGCGGCGGCAGCGGCGGCTCCGGTCATGCCCGCAGATCCCACGAAGCTGCAGGGCGCGCCGACGTCCGCCGTAGGGTCGCGCTCGACATTCATCAAGCCCTCGCGCACGCCGGTCGGAGAGACGGTGGGCAACTCCCTCACTCCCTTGCAGGACCTCACGGGCGCCATCACGCCATCGGACCTGCACTTCGAGCGCCATCACGCCGGCATCCCGCTCATCGACCCGTCGCGACACTCGCTGCTGATCCACGGCCTGGTGGCGACGCCGCTGATGCTGAGCTACGACGAACTGCGCCGCTTCCCGCAGGTGACGCGAACGTACTTCATCGAATGCTCGGGCAACAGCCGCGCGGCCTACCGTGATCCCAAGCCCGACATGACCCCGCAGAAAGTCGCCGGCCTGGTGAGCAACACCGAGTGGACGGGCGTTCCGCTGAAGGCCCTGCTCGACGAAGCCGGCGCGAAGCGGGAGGCCCGGTGGATGCTGGCCGAGGGAGGCGATGCGTGCCTGATGACGCGCTCGATTCCGATGGAGAAGGCCTGGGACGACGCGCTCGTCGTGTGGGCGCAGAATGGGGAGCCGCTCCGCCCCGAGCAGGGATTCCCGCTGCGCCTGCTGCTTCCCGGCTGGGAGGGCAACGCCAGCGTGAAGTGGCTGCGGCGGCTCGAACTGGGCATGCGGCCTTGGATGACGCGCTGGGAGACGAGCAAGTACACCGATCCGCTCCCTGACGGCACCGCGCGCCAGTTCAGCTTCGACATCGACGCCAAGTCGGTCATCACCGCGCCGGCGTTTCCGCAGTCGATCACCAGGGGTTGGTGGCCGATCACCGGCCTGGCGTGGACGGGGCGCGGCAGGATCACGAGCGTCGAGGTCAGCGCCGACAACGGCAAGTCGTGGGAACCGGCCGTCATCCACGAGCCCAACCTGACGAAGGCATCGGTTCGATTCACCCACATGTGGGAGTGGGACGGCCGCGAGACGGTGCTGCTGAGCCGCGCCACCGACGAAACCGGGTACGTGCAGCCAACCCGGACCGAGCTCGTCAAGGTGCGCGGCATCGGCACCGACTTCCATTTCAACCCGATCGTCGGGTGGAAGGTGCAGCGTGACGGCCGGGTCGTCTTCCACGGAGAGACGTGATGCGCCGCGCGTGGCTTCTTCCGCTCGCCCTCGCCATCGTCGGCTGCTCGCGTGACACCGGTTCGTCGTCGACGCCGGGGTCGGTGACGCCGGAGTCGGTGACCGCCGGCGAACCGGTGCGCCACTACGGCCTCGGGCGTGCCGCGACGGCGGCTGAAGTGACGGCGCGCGACATCGACGTCGGTCCCGACGGTGAGGGACTGCCCGCAGGGTCCGGCTCGGTGCAACAGGGAGAGGCCCTGTACAAGCTGAAATGCGCGATGTGCCACGGGCCCAGCGGCGCGGGCATGCCGCCGGCCTTTCCGGCGATCATCGGGCGCGACCCGAAGGCCGAGGGATTCGCGTTCGCCCGGGACCCGAAGCTGACGAGGACGATAGGCAACTACTGGCCGAACGCGACGACGGTGTTCGATTACGTGCGGCGGGCGATGCCGCTGTTGCAGCCGGGCTCGCTGACCAACGACGACGTCTATGCGCTGACCGCGTACCTGCTCGCGGCAAACGATGTGGTGCCGAGGACGACCACGCTCGATGCGGCCTCGCTCTCGCAGGTGAAGATGCCCTACGCCGGCAAGTTCGTGACGGACAATCGGCGGGGCGGCAGGGAAGTGAAGTAGCAGCACGCCGGCGGCCCCCGCCGCCGGCGCGGGAATCACTCCGAGGAGGATGGCATGGCACAACCTGCAGCGCACGCGGCGAGCGACGTCGCCCAAGGCTCGACCAGGATTCCGCCGTGGGCGATACTGGGCGGCATCTTCGGCGTGGTGAGCGCCTTCAGCATTCTCACGTGGGGCCCGATCGGCGTGTCCGGCACGTACCCCCGGTTCGTTGGCGCCATCCTTCGCCGGCTCGATCCCGCGCTCGCCACGGGGAACCCGTATCTCGAGACGATGGGCTCGCTCATGAAGCCCGAGACCTTCCTGGTGCTCGGCCTGCTCATCGGTAGCTTCCTCGCGTCGCGCATCGGGCCGAAGGCGCCGGCGCGCACCGAGTTCATCCATTCTGGCGAGACCTCCAAGGGCAAGCGCTACCGCGATGCCTTCATCGGCGGCTTCCTCATCGTCTTCGGCGCCCGCATCGCCGGCGGCTGCACCAGCGGCCACATCATCTCCGGCATCACCCAGCTGTCGGTCAGCGGGCTCATCTTCGCCGCCGGCGTCTTCGCCACCGGCATCATGACGGCAAAGCTCCTGCACAAGGGAGGGCGCTGACATGACCATTCTCTATGCCCTGATCGTGGGCGTCGCGATGGGCGCGCTCATCCAGCGGGTGCGCGCGTCGAGCCCGGCGATGATCGCGCAGAACCTGCGCCTCGAGAACCTGTCGATCATCAAGTTCATGGCCACCACCATCGCCGTGGGCGCCATCCTGGTGTACCTGCTGAACCTCGTCACGCCGATGCACTTCGACATCAAGCCGACGTACGTGGTGGGCGTGCTGCTCGGCGGCCTGGTGTTCGGCGTCGGCTTCGCCCTCGGCGGCTACTGCCCGGGCACCTGCGTCGTCGGCGCGGGCGAGGGGCGCAAGGACGCCTTCTGGTCCATCGGCGGCGGCGTCCTCGGGGCGCTCGTCTTCACGCTGGTGTTCGACGCGCTCATCACGCCGTTGGTGAAGATGGCCGACTATGGCAGGATCACGCTGGCCGACGTGCTGCACCTTCCGGCGGTGGGCGTGGCGCTTGGACTCGGCGCGCTCTTCCTCGGCATCGTCTACGTGCTGCCGACGGACGTGAAGAAGAAGACCTGAGCGCTTCACGCGCGACGGCACGACGAAGCCCCCGGCGCAACCAGGCGCCGGGGGCTTCGTCCATCGTGCGGCCCTGCTACTTCTTGGACGGCGTAAACGAGAAGCCGATGAGCACCGAGTTCTCGGACATCGACTGCTTGACGCTCGTGCCGGGAATCGCGGCCGGGCGCAGCATCGGCCCGTCGATGGTGTTCTCGAGTGCCGTGTACGCGGCCACGTTGATTTCCACGCCGTCGCGCACCTTGAAGCCCATGCCGGCGGTGATGTGATGCTGGACGATGGCCGGCGCCGGAAGGTTGAACATCGAGTTCTCGTCGGGAATCGGGTTGCCCGAATAGTTGTAGCCGCCGCGCAGCGTCACCTTGCCGGTGGCCGCATACTGCGCACCGAGCGCGACGACGACGATGTTGTCCCAGCCGAAGCCCTTCACCGAACCGTCGGCGTTGTAGCCCACCTTGTCGAAGCCCTTGGTGCTCTTGTAGGTGAAGTACTTCACGTCGGCGGCCGCCTGCAGCTTGTCCGTCGGCGTCCACGCGAGGCCGGCGGCGTAAATGGCCGGCGCGTCCATGCGGAACGAGAAGGTGCGCGCCGTGTTGTAGCTCGGCACGTTCGGGTTCTCGTACACGGCCGTGTACTCGAAGTCCTGGAACATCTGCGCCGAGGTGTAGGCGAGCCCGACGGCCACCTTCTCGGTGGCCTGGTACTGCAGGCCGGCCTGAAGGCCGAAGCCGAAGGCGCCGTCGGCAGCGGCCGCGCTCGAGTAGTACGCGCGGTCATCGGCCGTCCGCGGAATGCCGTCCGGCCCCGGGTCGCCGGCCGGAGCGGCCGTCGGCATCGGGTTCACGGCGAGCGACGCCCAGTCGATGTTGACGGCGACGCCGAGGCGCAGCTTGTCCGACGCCTTCCAGGCGATGGCCGGCATGATCTTCATCAGGCCGAAGTTCGAGTAGACCTGGCCGAAGCCGTTCGGCCGGGGCATGAGGATCGGGTTGCTCGGGTCGGCGGGGTAATTCACGCCGAAGCCGCCGATGCCGAGGCCGGCGAGGCCGACGACCACATTGTCGTTGAACTGCGTGGTGAAGCCGAACGCCGGGATCGGCGTGAACTCGCTGGCGCTCGTGGTCGACCCCGACATCGGGCCGTACGTCGAGGTCACGGTGCGGTCGGGCTTCATGAGCTCGAAGCCCATCTCGATGTTCGTGCCGGCGTAGCTGGCGAGGCCGGCCGGATTCACGAAGAACGACCCGAGCAGGCTGGTGTTCGACGCCACCGCGGCGCCACCGAGCGCCGAGTTCACGGCGCCGACGCCGTGGAGAAAGTGCCCGTCCGTGGCCGACGCGGTGGCCGGCCAGGCGGCTGCCGCGAGCGCCAGCGACAGGGAAATGGATTGACGAAAACGCATGGGTGAATGCCTCCGAGAGAATGAGTGCGACCGCCGGATGAGCCGGCCGGTGGGGGACCGTGGATCGTCACGGCCGCGGGGAGAAGCGACCGAGTGCCGTGCGAAGGCGGGGTGCCAGGATCGGATCTGGCGGGAAGAGGGAGTCGAAGTCGTCGTCACCGGCAGCGCCGGCGGCGTGCCGCCAGTGCGACCGGTAACCGCCGGCTTCGGCGGGAATGAAGCGGTCGAGCAAGTCCGCGCCGCAGCGCACGGCAGCCACGCTGGCACGGCGCGCCGCCTCGGCGGTCGCGACCTTCAGCGCGGGAGACTGCTCGGCGGCGCGCGAGACCATCGGGAAGCAGAGTTCGCGCACGAGGGCGAATACGGGAGCGTCCGGCGACGGTGCGCCGTCGGAGGTGCCGACGGCAACGATGTTGTCGGCGCGGTCGTCGGGACGGCCGGCGAAGAGCCGCCCCTCGGGGCCGAGTGCCGCGGCGACCATCACCACCCCCCCGTCAAGACGCTCGGCGTGCAGGAACGGAGCGAGCGCCCCGGCGAACCGGGTGTTCCATGCGAGCTGCCAGCGCTCAATCGCTTCGGCCGGGACGATGCGTGGCCGGCTGCGCTCGACGGCATCGGCCAGCGGGGCGAGCGGCGCGCGCAGGGCGGCCGCGGGGAGGGCGGCAGCGAGCGCGCCGACGAGGAACGCGGCGCGTGGCGCGCGCGGCGTGCCGCTGGGCGCGGTTGCGTCCCTCGCGGCGCGGACGAGGGCGTCGCGACTCGCCGACGGGTAATAGAGTGGCGCGAAGTGCAGGATTTCGTAGCCGCGCGCGGCGGAAAGCGTACGCGCGAGCGGGGAGTCCGGCGTGCCCGGGGAACGGTAGAAGGCGAAGGCCCCCGGACCGGCGAGGTGGGCGTCGTCGAGGGCCTGGAACCAGGCGGCGGCCGCGTCGGGCGCGGTGAAGCGCCAGGTGGCGGGGTGCTGGGCGAGCGCGGGAACGGCGCCGGCGAGGACGGCGACGACGGCGACGACGGCGAAGAGGCGGCGCGTATATGTGCGATATACTATCATATGCACCAATAAACATATATACTGTGATCTATACCTGCATCAGGCAATACCCTGTTCCCGAGTGCGGGAATCCCATTTAGCTTATGTGCATGACCTCCCGATCCCGCGCGCGCACCAAGCGCGAACCGACCCCGGAGCTGCTGGCGCTCATCGCCAGCCGCTTTCGGGCGCTGGCCGAGCCCGCGCGGCTCGCCATCCTGCACGCCCTCGAGGGGCGCGAACGAACGGTCACCGAGTTGGTGGAGTCCACCGGGTTGGGGCAGGGCAACCTGTCGAAGCACCTGCAGCAGCTGTTCGCCTGCGGGTACGTCAGCCGGCGTCGCGAAGGCCTGTTCGTGTACTATGCGCTGGCCGACAGCGACGTCCTGGCGTTGTGCGAGATCATGTGCAATCGCCTGGAGAGCGACATCGGCGCGTCGCACAAGATCGTCGCGGCGCGGTAGGTTCGACGGTTGCCGGATTGCGCCGTGAGGGCGGCGGACGGTTGAGCGGCATCGAGTCGTCTCTCACGAAGACCGGAGTAGAACGAAGACACGGAGACTGCAACCACTTTGAGGGGGCTCGGCGGACGGTACTGTCCGACCAAGCCCCCTCAAGTGTTTGCCGTTCTCCGTGTCCTTCGGATTCCTCCGGTCTTCGTGAGAGACCGATCACCCCGAGGACCCGATCCCGTCGCGCCGCAGGTTCGGGAGGGGGCTTGCGTTCTACTATATAACTAGATAGTTATATAGCAGACTAAAGAACCCGCGACGTCTCACGGCGCCGCGCCAACCCCCGCACTCCAGCACCCCGACATTCCATGATCCGACGGTTGCTCCTCGCGGCCGCCCTGACGGGCGCAATGCCCGCCAGCGCCCAGACGCCGGCGCCACCGGCGAGGCTTTCGCTGACCGACGCCCTGCGCCGGGCCGATCGCGCCGCCTATGCCAATCGCG
>JBBTFF010000024.1:0-25533 GCA_038041995.1 Gemmatimonadota bacterium
GTTTTCGACGAACGTGCCGGTCTCGTTGTGCACGATCAGCGAGACCTTCTTTTCCTTTGCATATGCGGCAAGCCCCGGCAGGTCGTAGTCGGGATACGCCTGCGTGAACGAGAAGGTGTTCCCCGTCAGCATCCAGTTGCCGTCCCACCCGAGGTTCCACCCTTCCACCAGCGTGCCCCCCAGGCCGTTGGCCGCTGCGAAGTCGATGTACTTCCGCGTGTTCGCGGTGGTCGCACCGTGCAGCGGCCCGCTGCTCCACGTCATCGTGTTGACGTGCATCCCCCACCAGATGCCGTTGTACTTCATGGGCCGGATCCACCGCGTGTCGGCAATGCGGCTGGGGGGATTCAGCTTGAGTCCGAGCACCGAGGGCACCAGCTGCTCCACCCGGTCGGCCAGCTGCAGGGTGCGCCACGGCGTCACGAACGGCGTGCGCCCCTTCACCGCGCTGCCGTCCTTCCACCGCGCCAGGCTGGTCTTCAGCGTGCGGCTCTCGCTGCGCCCCTGCAGGGCCATGCCGGCGTAGTCCACGAGGTTGGCTTCGTGGATCACCACGTGCAGCCCGCTGGTCGCCACGAGCGTGAGGGGCGTCTGCACGAGGTCGAGCTTGCTGATGTGCCCGGACGAGTAGAGCATCTCCTGTCGGTCCGGCGTCGGGACGTTCGCGGGAATCCACCAGGCCTTCAGGTCCTCCGCCATGGAGAACTCGGTCAGTTCGTCCATGATCTCGAAGTCCTTCAGGTTCGGCTGGTCCGGCAGTTCGTAGCGGAACCCGAGGCCGTCATCGAAGACTCGCACCACCACCCAGAACTCCCGCTCACTCGCGTTGGTCTCGGCGACCTTCACCCGCAACTCGTGATGCCGGTCGCGGACCCGCGCGACTTCGCCCAGTGGCAGGCTGAACGTCTCGTCCACGTCCGACCGCACGCTGTCGACCATCCGCAGGCCATCGCCGAGCGCCGGTAAGTTCCGGAAGGTGAAACCGAGCCGCGAGGGCGTCACGACCAGCGTGCCGTCCCTGGCGACGGACCAGCGCAACTGGCCGTTGGTCACCGCAAGCGAGACGACGGTGCGCCCGTCGGGCGACGACACGGCGGTGCCCTGCGCGCCCGCGGCGCTCGCGAGGCAGACGGCAATGGCGGCGCAGGCCGCAAGGCGAAGCGAGGTCACAGGCGTTGCCCCGAGTGCATGGCCACGGCGCTGCGGGCGCCGAGGGTGATGGTGACGCTGCCGTCTGCGGCAGCGGTGATGCTGCGGCCGGTGCAGGAAGCACCGGCCTTCGATCCCGAAAGAACGTCGCAATATGTGCCGGCGGCCAGTCCGGTCATGATCGTGGCGCTCACGCCCGACGCACCATTGTTGATGGCCACCCACCCCTTGTCACCGCGCGAGTACGCCACCGCGTCCGCGCCGTCTTCCCACATGCGGCTGAAGTCGGCGCCGGCCACGGCGCGGCGAAAGCCGACCATCGCCACCACCCAGGGGTCTCGATGCTCGCACACCCACTGCCCGATGACCGCGGCTTCCATGCGCGCGGCGCACGACACGGCGCTGGCCGGCGCTGGCGGCCCGGCATCGCGGCCGCCCTGCGTGCCACGGTCAAACGCGTAGCTCGACATCACCACCGGGTAGCCGTAAGGCTGGCCGAGCATCCAGACGTTGGCCAGGCGGTACGCGTCGCCGTCGCGGTAGCCGATGCCCCCCGCGCGCTGCGTGTCGTGGTTCTCCAGAAAGACCACCGCCTTGTCCGCCGGCATCAGCTGCCACGTGGACGGCGCGAACGTCGTCAGCTGCGACGCGCGCTCGCCGTTGGCCCCGCTGAACTTGTTCCCGACGCCGGTGAACCTGAACTCGGTGATGTCGGCCGCGCCGCCGGTGGCGTAGCCAAGCCCGTAGTAGTCCGAGGCGTGCACCGCCTCCGTCCCGGGGTCGATGACTTCGAGAAAGAAGAACGGCGCGGCGCGGCCGTCGCCGGCGATCGCGCGATTGACACGTGCCACGATGCCGTCGAGCTCCACCGGCTGGATGTGCTTGGCGGCATCGATGCGAAAGCCCGCCACGCCCAGCCGCGTCAGCATCACGAGGTAGTCGGCGATTTTCTGCTGCACGGCGTCCGAGCCGGTGTTCAAGTCCGGCAAGCCAAGAAGTTCGCAGTCCTGCACGTTGCCTGCGCTCTGGTAGTTGCTGAGCGTGCACGCCGGATGGAAGTCCGACGGCGCATACAGCGGCGCGTAGTTGTAGCGCGTGTAGGCCGTGCCGTTGCTCCCCACGCCGCTGCCGGGTGCCATGTGGTTGATGACCGCATCCGCGTAGATGTCCACGCCCGCGGCACGACAGCGCTCCACCATGTCGACGAACTGCGCGCGCGTCCCGCCCTGCGTGCGGTCGATCGAGTAGCTCACCGGCCCGTAGCGCATGGACCAGGGATCGCCGTGGTAGACGTTGTGCTCCTGCGGTGGTGACACGAGCGCCGCGCGGTATCCCGCCGGACCGAGCGCGCGCCCGCACTCGGCGGCGACGTCGGGCCAGTACCACTCGAACAACTGCACGAAGGTGTCGCCCGCGGTCGCACGTCCGGTGGGACGATACGCACCGGCAAGGACCGGGCGCCCGGTCACGACGGGCGGATGGTCGCTCGCGTCCGTCAGCCCTGCCCCGGCGCAGCCGACGAGCGCCAGCACGACCACCCAAAGCAGGCGGGGAAAAGCACACGCCCGGCCCGAGAAGCTGCCTCGGACCGGGCGTGCCAGGGACTGCAAGATCAGTAACCTGTGTTCTGCTTCAGCTTCGGGTTGGCGATCAGTTCGCTGGCCGGAAGCGGGTACAGATCACGGAAGGCTTCCGTCACCTTGCCAGCCGCGATGCCGCCCTTCCACTGCCACACACCGGCCGTGCTGAACTGACCGTAGCGGATCAGGTCGGTGCGGCGCGTTCCTTCCCAGAACAGCTCGCGCGCACGTTCATCGAGGATGAACGCCGTGGTGAGCTGCGCGTCGGTGATCTGGCCCGTGGTGTTGCCGTAGGCCCGGTCACGCAGCGCGTTGACGTACGCCAGCGCCTGCGCCCGTGTCCCGCCGCCGCCGCGCAGCATGGCCTCGGCGTAGATCAGGTACGCGTCGGCCAGGCGGAAGACGGGAAAATCGGTATCCACGAAGGTCGAGTTCTTGCCAGAGGCGCCCGTCGACGTCTTGTTCGTGTACTTCGGCGACCCGATGCCGGTGGTATAGTCGGTCAGGTTCGTCACGTTGCCCGAGAAGCCGTTGAACACGAAGAACGACGAACGCTTGTCCGGGCTGGTCGGGCCGGCGGTCGGGTACAGCGCGGCAATCGTCGGCTTGGTGCGAAGTCCCCACCAGCCGCCGTCGATGCCGAAGTCGCCCGCGTTCATGCTGCCGCCGACTTCCGCGTGCACGAGGAACGTCATGCCGCCCCAGGTCTGGATCTTGTCGCCGTCCTGTTGAATGGCAAAGATGATCTCGGGCGACGTGTTGTTGTCCGCCGAGAACATGCGGCGGAAGTTGGCATCCAGGCGGTACGAACCCGCGATCACCCGCTGTGCCTCGGCCAGCGCCTCGGCGTACTTCGCCGTGCCGCTGTAGACCGCCGCGTTCAGGTAGACCTTGGCGAGCAGCATCGCCACCGCGCCCTGGTCGACCCGGCCGTACTCGGCCGCCCCGGGTGCCGCCAGGTCGTTGCGGATGGCGGTGAGCTCGCTGACGACGTAGTTGAACACCTCGCCGCGGGTCGCCTGCGCCGGCGGGGTCTTGCCCACCTCGTCCGTCTCCTTGACCAGCGGAACGGGCCCGAAGAGGTCCATGGCGTGCCAGTAGCTGTAGGCGCGCAGGAAGCGCGCCTCGGCACGGTACTTCTTGATCTCGGCCGTCATCGCCGCCGACACGCCGCGCGAGCTCAGCTTCGCGTCGGTCGTCTCGCGCAGGAACTCGTTGACCAGCCCCACCTGGAAGTAGATGCGGTAGTACATCGAGCCCAGGAACGAGTTGGACGACGCCCAGATCTGCGTGTTAAGTTCCTGCAGCGGGCCGTCGTTCCACGAGATCGCCGCCTCGTCGGTGGGCAGCTCTTCCATCTGCCACCAGAGGCGCATGTACTGCGAGAAACCTTCATCGAGGCCCGAGATGTCGCCGTTGCCGGCCGGGCCCTGCTGGCCACTGACCGCGAGGCCGGCGTAGATCTTGGCGAGGAACGCCTTGTACGAGGCTTCCTCGGAGAAGATGTTGGCGCTGCTGACGCTGCTCTTGGGCGCCACCGTCGGATCGGTGCACGCCGTCACCACCAGCAGCGCACCGGCGGCGATGAGCATGGAGCGAATGGTAATTTTCATGGTTCCGTCTCCGCTCAGAAGCCGAGGTTGAGTCCAGCGGTGAACGTGCGCGACAGCGGGTACAGGTTGTTGTCGATGCCATTGACGCCGGCCATCGGGTCAACGCCGCTGTACTTCGTGCTGGTGAAGACGTTCTGGATCGCGCCGAACACGCGCAGCGACGTCAGCTGCGGCACGTTCTTGAAGGTGTAGCCGACGCTCACGTTGTCGAGGCGCAGGAACGACGCCTTCTCGACGTAGAGGTCGGAGAAGTACTGCGTGCTGGTGAAGCCGTACTTCAGCACCGACGAGTGGAGGTTGTTCGGGGCCTGCGTGCCCGTGAGCGCGCGGTACGTGCCCTGCGTCGATGCCACGTTGTTGTAGACGTAGTTCCCCAGGTACATGCGGGCCGTCGCCGACGCGTCCCAGTTCTTGTAGGAGACGTTCGAGGTGTGGCCAAGGACCCAGGTCGGCTGGGGCTGCTTGTACGCCACCTTGTCGTCCTGCGTGATCGCGCCGTCCTTGTTGATGTCTTCGTACAGCTCGATGTCGGGCTTGTTTCCCGTCACCGGCTTGCCGCCGGCCGTCTTGTGCCGGAAGACGAGGAACGAATCCCTCGGCTTGCCCGGCTGCAGCACCTGGATGGTGTTGCCGACGCCGCCCGCGATACCGCCGACGAGGATCTTGTCGGTGCCCGAACCGCTCACCGACTCGATCTCGTTGGTGTTGTGCGAAGCGGCGAAGCTGGCATCCCAGCGCCACGGCGACGCCTTGCCGTCGAACACCACCGCGCTGACGCCCAGCTCGAGGCCGCTGTTCTTCATGCTGCCGATGTTCGTGGTCACGTAGTTCGACAGGTTCGTGCCGGCCGCCACGGGAACCGTGAAGATCAGGTCATCGGTCGTCTTGCTGTAGAGGTCGATCGAGCCGGTCACCCGGTTGTTGTAGAGGCCGAAGTCGACGCCGAAGTTCGACGAGGTCGTCTGCTCCCACTTGATGTTCGGGTCCACCGCGCTCGGGCGAATGGTGCTCACGAAGGTGTTCCCGAACTGGTACATCGCCTTGCTGTCGCCGATCGTGTACGTCGAGAGGAACAGGTAGTTGCCGAACGACTGGTTGCCGTTCACGCCCCACGACGCGCGGAGCTTCAGGTCCGACAGCTGGCCGAACCGCTGCATGAACGGCTCCTCGATGATGCGCCAGGCGCCGGCCACCGACGGGAAGATGCCCCACTGGTTCCCCGACCCGAAGCGTGACGAGCCGTCGCGGCGGACGCTGGCGGTCAGCAGGTACTTGTCACCAAGCGTGTAGTTGGCGCGGCCGAAGAACGAGATCAGCTTGCTCTCGTCGACGTACAGGTAGGTCTGCTGCACCGTGGCGCCCGGCACGCCGTTGGCGCCAAGCAGGTTCGTCGACAGTTTCTCGGCGTAGAACGACGGATAGTCGCCGCGCGAGTTCTCGTACGTGTAGCCGCCCGTCACGTCGAAGCTGCTGCCGGCGTCCGACAGCTTCCTGGTGTACGTGCCGAAGAGCTCGAGCAGCGTATTGGTCTGGCGGGGGTTGTTCTTGTCGAACCGGCCGCCGCGCCCGCCCTCGATGTCGAACTGCGCCGTGGTCGGCGAGAACGACACGCGTGAGGACTGCGTGAAGTCATAGCCCGTGCGCAGCGTCGCCTTCAACCCGTCGATCCACGGCACGTTGTACTTGGCCTCGATGTTCCCGACGCTGCGGTAGACGGTGCCACGGCTGCTGATCAGGTCATAGTCGGACAGCGGGTTGTTGGCGCCCAGCCAGTCGGCCCACTGGAAGTACGTGCCGTCGGGGTTCCTGAGGGGCTGCGTCGGCGCCATCGCCGTCGCGGCGCCGATGCCGCCCGCCGGGTAGTTGTCGTCCGCCTTGCTCCCCTTGAAGTTCGCGCGGAATTCGAGGCGATCATCCAGCAGCAGGTCGCTGTAGGTCAGGCCCATCGAGGCGCGCCGCGAGTTGGTGCCGAGGATGACGCCGTTCTGGTTCAGGCTGCCGATCGACAGCCGGTAGCTCATGTCGTCCTTGCCGCCGGCCATCGACAGGTTCTGCTCCGCGCCGCCGGCCGACTGCGTGACCGCGTCGATCCAGTCGGTGTTGGCCGTGCCCAGCTTGGACACGTTCTGGGGCGCGTACTGCTGCACCGCCGCGCGGAACTGCGTGGCATTCAGCATCGACGGCTTCTTCACGATCGTCGAGGTCGAGAAGTTGCTCGAGAACGAGACGGTCGACGTGCCCGCGACGCCCGACTTGGTCGTGATCAGGATAACGCCGTTGGCGCCGCGGGAGCCGTAGATCGCCGACGCCGACGCATCCTTGAGCACCGTGATGGTGGCGATGTCGGCCGGGTTCAGGAAGTTCATCGGGTTGCGGCCCGAGGAGACGCCGCCGCCCACCGACAGCGGCACGCCGTCGATGACGAACAGCGGCTCATTGGACGCGTTCACCGAGGTGCCGCCGCGAATGCGCATCGAGATGCCGCCGCCCGGCTCGTTGTTGTCGATCACCTGCACGCCGGGCACCTTGGCCTGGATCAGCTGCTCCGGGCTCACGATGCGGCCGATGTTGAAGTCCCTCTCCTTCACCGTCTCGGCCACGCCCGTGCGGTCACGGACGTCGCGAATGCCGCCGTATCCGGTGATGACCACGCCGCTGATCTGGCTGGCCGTCAGCTTGAGGGTGAAGTCCGTGACGGCCGTCGCGCCCGCGGCGACGACGGCACTCGTCGAATCGGGCGCGTACCCGATGCGCTTGGCGCGCACGCGATACGTTCCGGCGTCGATGGTGATGGTGTACCGGCCGTCCTCGCGGGTGATGGCGCCAAACCGGGTGCCGATCACCACGACCTCGGCGCCCATGATGGGGCCCGACCCGTCAGAGGATCTCACGGTTCCGGTGATCCTACCAGTCTGCGCGAGCGCCGGTTCGCTCACACACAGGGCTGCGAACAGAGCCATGACTCCAGTCCGCCACATGTTGCTCACTCCTGAGGGATGGGTGAAGAATGGCAATCCTCCCGCCTGCGGCGCCGCACCGCTGCGCACACCGCGCGCTCCACAAGCCGCGGTCACAACAGGCTGTCAGGATTGTACCGTAAGGAATGCAAGCCAGAAGGCGATCTGTCAATAACGCGTAACACCCGAAAATCATGAGGAAAACCCCATCGTGACCCTCTCCGCACAAGGGGGCCGAACGCACGGACTCCGCGGCCGGTTCCCGGTCCCCGACCGGCGCCTGCTCCGTGGCCCCGCCGGGCCCGATTGTGTAGCTTGTGGGGCACGCCGGGAGGGCTCGCATAATGGTATTGCAGCGGTCTTGAAAACCGCCGTCCGCAAGGACATCGGGGTTCGAATCCCCGGCCCTCCGTCGCACTTTACACACCGCCGCCCGGCGACCATCTTTCACATTCTGCGCAAACATCGCGCCGTGGGGAGACGTGGCCGAGAGGCTGAAGGCGGCGGTTTGCTAAACCGTTTTACGGGTTTACTCCTGTAACGAGGGTTCGAATCCCTCCGTCTCCGTGTCGCGGGTTCGCCGTCCAGTACGGCGGACCCGCTTTCACTTTCGGCCCATTGCCAAACGCCGACCGCCGACCACCAGCTACCAGCTACCAGCTACCAGCTACCAGCTACCAGCTACCAGCCACCAACCACCAACCGTCTGTGTCCGCGCCTCGCCTTCGCTTCGCTCCCTCTCCCACGGGCTACCTGCACGTGGGCGGCGCGCGTACGGCCCTGTTCAATTGGCTCTTCGCCCGCCGGTACGAAGGCCAGTTCCTGCTGCGCGTCGAGGACACCGACAAGGCCCGCGGAACGGAGGAGTCCACCCGGGCCATCTTCGAAGGCATGCGGTGGCTGGGACTGGACTGGGATGAAGAGGTCGTCCATCAGGGCGACAACGTCGCGCGACATCGCGCCGACGCCGAGCGCATGCTTGCCAATGGGCACGCCTACCGGTGCTTCTGCACCGCCGCCGAACTCGACGAGCGTCGCAAGGCGGCCGAAGCAGGCGGCGGCGCGTTCAAGTATGACCGCCGCTGCGACCGCCTCGATCCCACCGAGGTGCAGCAGCGCCTGGCCGTGGGTGCCCCGAGCGTGGTCCGCTTCCGCGTCCCCGAGGGCACCACGGGCTGGACCGACCTCGTGCACGGCGAGATCAGCTTCCCGAACAAGGACATCGAGGACTTCGTCGTCCTCCGCACCGACGCCACCCCGATCTACAACCTGGCGGTCGTCAGTGACGACATCGCCATGCGCATCACCGTGGTGATGCGCGGCGACGACCACATCTCCAACACGCCGAAGCAGGTCATGCTGTATCGCGCGCTGGGAGCCGAGCTTCCGCAGTTCGCGCACCTGCCGATGATCCTCGGCGCAGACGGCAAGAAGCTTTCCAAGCGCCATGGCGCCACCGCAGTGGCCGACTGGCAGCACGAGGGCATCCTGCCGCAGGCGATGGTCAACTTCCTCGCGCTCCTCGGCTGGTCCCCCGGCGGTGATTTCGCCGAGGTGATGACCCTCGACGAGCTGATCGCCAAGTTCAACGCCGATGGCCTGCTGAAGAAGGCGTCCATCTTCGACGTCAAGAAGCTCGAGTGGATGAACGGACAGCATCTCGCGCGAATGCCGATCGAGCGCCTCGAGCCGCTCGTCACGGCGATTCTGCTGCAGGAGGGCCTGGCGACGGTACCGGAGCTGGCTGCGCTCGACGATCGCTATCGTCGGGCGCTGGAAATCCTCCGAACCCGCGTGCGCTCGGTGACGGATCTCGCCATGCAGGTGCCGACCTACCTGCGCGTGTCGTACGACGAGTCGGCCGTCACGAAGGCCTGGAGTACCGTTGCCGACGCGATCCATGTCGTGGACCTGGCGCACGAAACCGTGAGCGCGGCAAGCTGGGACCCGCAGGCGATCGAGCATTCGCTTCGGGCTGTCGCCGAGGCGCAGGGCCTCGCGGTCGGCAGGGTGCTCGGCCCCATTCGCATGGCACTTACCGGGAGCGTCTCCAGCCCGAGCATCAGCGAGGTCATGCAAATCCTGGGGCGCGATGAGTCGCTCTCTCGACTCGGCCAGGCAAAGAGTTTCCTCGCGGGACGGCGCGCATGACGGACCAACCGGTGCGCGCCCTGCTCACGCCGATCGAGCAGAAGGTCTATCACTTCCTGCTCGACCATCTTGCCGAGCACACGTTCCAGCCAAGCGTGCGCGACATCGCGAGACACTGCCGCATTGCCTCCACCAAGACGGTCACCGACCTCCTGGCCTCGCTGGAGGCCAAGGGTTACGTGGAACGCGAACCCGGCAGGTCACGTGGCGTGAAGCTGCTGGGCTACGGCGGGCCGGTGGGCGTGACGCCGATACCGGTTGTCCGCGTGGCTGCCGGCACGACCGCCCAGGTCGTGGTCTCGTCGCTCTCGCTCGACCGCACCCTGGTGCCAAGCGACGAGTGCTTCCTCGTGGAAGTGTCCGACGACGCCGCGCGTTCGCTCGGCGTGCTCGCCGGCGACCTGGCGATGGTGCATCCCGTGGCGCGGTCGCGCGATGGTGACACGGTGGTGGTGCGGGTGGGCGGCCAGGCGCTGGTCCGCACCATGCAGCGCCGCGGCCAGGCGGTGGTGCTGAGCGCAGACGCCGGCTCGGCGCCGCTCGAGCTCGGGCCGGGCGATGACTTCGCGGTGCTTGGCGTGCTCGCCGCGGTGATCAGGCCGCCGGCGACGAGCCCCTAGCCCCTATTGACCCAGCACCTGGCACCAAGCAGCTGGCTGCTACGGCTTCGCCGGCGCCGGAGGCGTTTCCGCCTTCGCCTGCGCCTCGCGGCGCTCGCGGTCCTTGCGCGCGCGCAGCGCGCGCACGGCGGCGCGGAAATCGTCATCGCGCGAGACGCGCAGCGCCTGATCCTGGATCTCGCGCGACATGCCGCTCATTACGCGCGCTCTCTCCATCGCCACCGGGTTCGCCTGGACATTGAGCGGTAGCATCCCCAGCACCGCCGTCGGAATCGAGAATCTGCCGAGGCGAATGAACTGCTGGTCGATGCCGTACTTCTTGCCCCCGAGGTTCACCGTCCAGTCGCCGGAGGCACGCGGGTTTCCGCGAGCAAGCGCCAGCGAGTCGTTCATCAGCCTGATCTTCTCGGCGAGCATCGTGTAGAGCGACTCGGAGCGCGTGGACGGCTGCATCGGCGCCGAGACCACCGGTCCGGTGGGGAGCCAGAGTCGCGGATCGTTGTAGCTGGGTCGCACGCCGCGCGTGGGACCGCCTGTTCCGATCACGTCTCCACTGCCCCCTTCGCGCTTCTCCGCCGCGGGCGGCGCGGGCTCCTGCGGCACCGCGGCGGGCAGTTCGGTAGGCACCGCGACGGGCGACACGAGTTTCGGCGCCGGCTCCGCGGACCGACGACCGCGATCGGGGCGGTTATCGCCTCCGAAACGGGCCACCTCCCGTGGCGGCTCCACCAATCGTGGCAATGCGAGGAACCCGATGCGCTCGACCCGCACCGGACGCCCGAAGTCGCTGAGCAGCGTGGTAAGCTTGTTCGGTATGGCGATGAGCCAGATCAGCGCCCCACCGATCATCACGTGCAGGATGATCGAGACGACGACCGCGGGGAGGGCGCGCACCGGCGGCGACGTCACGCCTGCGCTTCCACCGGGTTGGTGACCATGCTGTAGCCCACCAGTTCCACCTCCACGACGTCGCCGGCCTTCAATGGCCCGACGCCGGCCGGGGTGCCGGTGGCCACCACGTCGCCGGGTTCGAGCGTCATGACGTGGGAGATGTATGACAGGAGGTCCGGGATTGGGAACACGAGGTCGCGGGTGTTGCCGCGCTGCTTCTCCTCGCCGTTCACGCGCGTCACCACGGTGATCGCGTCGAGCGGCGGCACCCCGGCCCACTCGGGTCCGATGGGACAGAACGTGTCGAAGCCCTTGGCCCGGGTCCACTGCCCGTCGCTCTTCTGCAGGTCGCGCGCGGTGACGTCGTTGAGCGCCACCACGCCGCGAATGCCCGCCAGGCACTGCGCGCTTGTCGCGCGGTGCAGGGTGGTGCCAATGACGATCCCCACTTCACCCTCGAAGTCGACGCGTTGCGACGCAACCGGCATGACGATCGGCGCGAGCGGCGCTATCACAGCCGAGGGTGGCTTGAGAAAGAGCAGCGGCGCCGGCGGGACGTCGTTGCCGAGTTCCTTGGCGTGCTCGCGGTAGTTCCGCCCCACGCAGACGATCTTTCCGGGCCTGGACATGACTGACAATCTACCCCGTCAGGTGCGGAAAGGTGCATCGGCATAGAACCGCCGCAGCGTCTCGCGCAACGTTGCCCAGGGCGCCACCTCGCGACGCGCCGGAGGCAGGGCCTCGAGGAGCTTGCCGCCGTACCCCTTTCGCAGGACGCGCGGGTCGCACAGCACCACGGCGCCGCGATCGTCCGTCGAGCGGATGAGCCGTCCGAAGCCCTGCTTCAGGCGCAGGGCCGCGTGCGGGATCATGTACTCGAGGAAACTGTCGCCCCCGGCCTTCTCGATGGCCTCGCACTGGGCGGCGGTCACCGGCTCGGACGGCACGCGGAACGGAATGCGCGCCAGCAACAGGGCGTGCAGGGCGCGCCCCGGCACGTCGACCCCCTCCCAGAACGACGAGGTTCCCACCAGCACCGCGTTGCCGTGATCGCGGAAGCGCCGCAGCAGCTGGTCGCGGGGCGCCTCACCGTGCACCAGCAGCGGCCACTGCGATTCGACGTCGAGGGCGCGCAGCGTGCGCGCGGCCTCCTTGACGTCCCGGTGGCTCGTGAAGAGCAGGAAGACGCCGCCGTCCGACACCTGCACCAGGTCGTGCGCCGCGGCCATCACCTGGCCGAAGTGTGTGCGCGCGTCGGCGTTGGGCGCCACGAAATCACTGGGCACAGCGAGGATGGCCTGCGACGGAAAATCGAACGGCGACGCGAACTGCCGCGTCACCGGCTCCACCAGGTCATCGTCCAGCCCGAGGCGCCGCGCCATGAAGCTGAACCCGTCGGCGACGGCGAGCGTCGCGCTCGTGATGACCGCCGTCTCGAGACGCACGAACAGGTCGTCGCGCAGAATGGGGGCGAGGTCGAGCGGCACCGAGGCGGCGCCGATGTTTCCCTCGCCCGGACGCCGCTCGAGCCACCGCACGGTCTCGCCGGCATCCCGCCCGGAGCGCAGCGCACCGCGCAGCGCGTCGCCCGCGCCCTGCAGGCGCCGCGACACGCCGCGAATCTCGCCGAGCAGCGGCGCGAGCTCGTCGGCGCGCGCCTTGTCGGTGTCGAGGCGCTCGCCCACCATGCGCAGTCCCTCGTCGAGCATGGCGATCTCGCGCAGCAGGTCGTCGAGCGCGGCGTCGAGTCCCATGCGCCAGATCGGATCGTCGTCGAAGGCGTCGGTGAGGCGCACCTGCGCCTCGTTCCTGCCGGTCAGCCACGCGTCGAGCATGTCGCAGACCACCTGCGACTTGTCGCGCGCAGCGCGTGTGCTCTCGTACAATCGCACGCGAACGAGGTCGAGCGAGGCGACGCTCAGCAGGTCGTTGGCTCGCGAGAGCTTGCGCTCCAGCGCCGGCAGCAACCCCTTGCCGCGGCGCTCGAGGCGCGCGAAGAGGCGCAGGAGTCCGCGACGGGAGACCGTGTGCCCGAGATGGGCCGCCGCCGCATCTTCGAGATGGTGTCCTTCGTCGATGACGAGCCGCGTGAACGGCGGGAGCACGGCCGCCTCGCTCCAGTTGCCGCTGGCGCGCCGCACGGCGACATCGGCCATCAACAGGTGATGATTCACCACCACGATGTCGGCCTCGGCCGCCTTGCGACGCGCCAGGAACACGAAGCATGAGTCGAAGTGCGGGCAGCGCATCCGCGTGCACAGGTCGCCCTCGGCGGCCACTTCGTCCCACACTTCACGGCGCGGCTGCACCGCGAGGTCGGCCAGCGACCCGTCCCTGGTCTTCGCCGCCCACGCGTCCAGCGCACGGAACTCCTCGGCCGTGGCGTCCTCGAACAGCGAGGCGCCCTCGGCGCGTGCCGTCTCGAGGCGCAGCTTGCAGAGGTAGTTGTGCCACCCCTTCAGCATGGCGAAGCGCACCTTCTGGTCGGTGAGCGCCTCGGCGAGGATCGGCAGGTCCTTGCCGATGAGCTGTTCCTGCAGCGTGATGGTGTTGGTGGAGACCACGGTCCGTTCGCCGTTGGCTGCTGCCCATCGCAGCGCGGGCACCAGGTAGGCGAGCGACTTGCCGACCCCGGTGCCCGCCTCAAGCATGCCGATGCCACCCTTGGTGTAGAGGTTGGCGATCGTCGCCGCCATCTCACGCTGTGTGGGACGATCCTCGAACCGCCCCATGTGCGCGGCCACGGGACCGTGCGCGTCGAGCAGGCCGGCAATGGTGTCGCCATCGAGGGGGTGCTCCGGCTCGTGACGGGGCACCTCCACCACCACGTAGAGTCGCGTCGCCTCGTTGTCGACGATGGCAAAGCCGATGCCATCGTCGTGCAGCCGCGCCGCGACCTCGAGATCGGCGCCCGAAGGCTCGAGCAGGCCCGACGGGTGGTTGTGCACCAGCAATTCGCCGCGCTTGGCGAATCCGGGGAGCGCGAGCACGCTGCGCGCGTCGCCTCGTGCCACCGCCCGCGCACCCTGCACGATTCCCTCGCCGTCCATGGTGCCCACGAAGCACACCTCGCGGCCACCGGCCAGGCGAATGGCCGCGCAAATGGCGTCAGCGGCGCGCGCGCCGAGCCGGGCTTCGCCGACGGTCACGCGCGCTCAAGCGCGAGCAAGGGCGCGGTGCCGCTCACGTCTTGTGCGGCTTTTTCCTGGCCGCCGGAAACAGCACGTTGTTCAGGATCAACCGGTAGCCCGGCGAACTGGGATGCAGTGCGAGGTCGGTGGGCGGCGCACCGATGTTGTGCTGCGGGTCCTCGGGATCATGTCCCCCGAGGTACGTCCACGCGCCCTTCCCCAGGTCGCCGTGGATGTACTTCACCCACGGCGCGCCTTCCTCGTACGCGAGTACCGTGACCGCCGGCCGGAGCGCGGAGC
Source organism: Gemmatimonadota bacterium (assembly GCA_038041995.1). Taxonomy (GTDB): domain Bacteria; phylum Gemmatimonadota; class Gemmatimonadetes; order Gemmatimonadales; family Gemmatimonadaceae; genus PNKL01. The sequence goes on from JBBTFF010000024.1 coordinate 14,393, forward strand.
GCATGAACGACGTCGTCACGCCGTAGTAGTCGGGAATCACCGCGCGATGGTTCTGCACGAGCATCGTCGCCACGGGGTCCAGCTTCGCCGAGAAGGCGAACAGCTGGAAGCCGCCCAGCGGCTGGCGGCGGGCCGGCACATTCACCTGGTGCCCGTCGATGTCGCTCATCGCGTTCACGCCCGCCGACATCTCCAGGTGCGCCCTGGACACGGCCAGCGCGTTGGCCCAGTCCATCTTGTTGTCCGCATCGGGGTCCATCGGCGAGCCGTCAGAGTAGGGCGCGGCGATGTCCACGCCCTGCGACGCGAGGGCGAGCTCGAGCGTCTCGGTGGCTCCGCACATGGCGAACAGAAAGCCGCCGCGGTCCACGAAGGCGCGCAGCCTGGCGGCCACGACCTTCTTGAGCGCGGGGATCGACGGGTAGCCGTGGCGTCGCGCAGTGGCGAGGTCGCGCTCGCGCTGGTCGACGAACCACGGGGCGTCCCGGTAGCTCAGGTAGAGCTTGTTGAGCTGGCCGGTGAAGTCCTCGTGAAACAGGTGGATCCAGTCATATTGGCTGAGATCCTGGTCGAGCGCCTCGTCGTCCCACACCCGCGTGTAGGGGATGCCCGCGTAACGCAGGGCGAGCGTCACCGCGTCATCCCACGGGGGCGAGTTCGGAGGAGAATATACGGCGATCCTCGGCGCCTTCTCCAGCGGCACGGCGTCGGCGTTGCTGTTGGCGATCTCGCCGCGAATGCCGTTGAGCGTCTCGTCGCTGACGGCCTCGAACGTCACGCCGTCGAGCGCCGCGCGCCGCCGCACGAACGGCACGTCGGGAAGCAGGAACGCGCCGCCGCGGTAATTGATGAACCACTCGGCGCGCACCCCCTCGGTGAGCGCGTTGAACGTGACACCGTACGCCTTGAGGTGGTTGGACTGGGCGTCGTCCATTGGGAGGAGCAGGTGCTGCGCACGCAGCGGTGCGGCGCAGCAGAGCGAGGCGACAAGAAGAACCCGTACGCTGTATGCCGTACGCCGTACGCCGTACGACGTGGCGCACCTCGGCATTCGTGGGCGAGACAGCGCTACTGCCCTGCCACGGATGACACGGATCAGATGGATGAACACGGATTCAATTCGACGGGGCATGGCATCTCACTGAAGATAATCCGTGTCCATCCGTTTCATCCGTGGAAAAGCAGTGAATCTGGCACGGCGCGAAGAGCCAGCGCCCGCAACCGATCCAGCGCCTGCCGCGCCTGCGGCACCAGCGCGCTGTCGGGCCACGTCAGGATCAGGTGCTCGTAGCGGGCCGTGGCCGCCGCGCGATCACCGCGGCGCTCGAGCGTGCGGGCCCATTCGAGATCGGCCTCCGGCGCTTCGGGGGCGGTCGTGTACTGTTCGACGAGCCGCGTCCACAAGCCGATGGCGCGCGCGTCGTCGCGCCGCGCGCTCGCGACGCGCGCGGCGAGCCCCAGCAGGAACGGCGCTGCATCGGGTACGCCCTCGGCGGCCTGCTCGAAGGCGCGCGACGCGGCCGCCGAGTCGCCGCGCGCCAGCGCCAGGAACGCCGCGCCGATGCCCGGGGTGCGGGTCTGCCGCGTGCGGGAGATGAACGCCAGCGCCGTCACGATGTCCGACGACTTCTCGTCGGCCGTTCGCAATCCCCGCCGCGCCGCCTCCAGGTCGCCGTCGAACAGGGCGAGCCAGCCCGACACCACATCTTCCTCCTCGCCGCCGCCTTGCGCGGCGGCTCGTCGCGCGCGCGCAATGTCACCCGCGCGAATCCACCCCCACGCCAGGGCGCGCGCGTAGGTGCGCCGCTGCGCGTCGGTGATCCGTGCGCCATGACTGGCAATCAGCTGCTCGGCCTCCGCCGGGCGGGCGAGTTGCGCCAGCGCACGGATGCGCAGCGGCAGCGCCTCGGCGACCGCCTGCGCGCTGTCCAGTGCCGGTGTCACCTGCGTGGCGACGGCCAGCGCACCCGACGCGTCGCCGCCGGCCAGCGCGGCGGTCGCGGCGCGCAGGGCAAGCGCAGGCTGTCTGCGCACCTGGTAGGCCGCCAGGAGCGCGTCACGCGCCGCCAGCGCTCCCCCCACGCGCTCCGCCTCGTCGGCGAATTCGATCCATACCTGCGCCGTGCTGTCGGTGGGTGGCAGCGCGCTCAACTCGCGCCACGCCGCGCGCGGTGCCCCCCATCGCAGTTCGAGTCCCGCACGGGCCCGGGCCAGCGCCACCCCCACCGGCGGACTCATTCCCCCCAGCGCCGACAGCGCGGACCGCACGCCGTCGCGTTGCACCGACGGGGTGCCCATCAGGGAGTAGATCGCGGCCTGGTCGAGATACGGCGCGTCGGACACCGCGTCGCGCCATGCGGCTGCGGCCGCATCCCAGCGACCCATCGTGGCGTAAAGCTCGGCGAACTCCGTGGCGAACTCCCGCGCGCCGCCCCGCGCCGAAACCGCGAGTTGCAGCACCGAGTCGGCAGCCTCGGCGCGACGGTCGGTCAGGAGCAGCCGCGCGTACTCGCGGTATGGCGCGGCGTCACGCGGATCGAGCGCTCGCCAGTCGTCGAACGCCCGGCGGGCGGCGTCGTCGCGTCCCAGGGCGCGCAGGGTGCGAAGCAGCGCGCCGCGAAACGTGGGCTCGCGCGGCGTCTTGCGCAGCAGTGTGTCGATGGCCGGGAGCAGCGAATCTTCCTGCCCCATGGCGCTGAACGCGCGCTCGAGCCCAAGGATGCCGGCCACGAGTGCGCCCTGCGACATCGCCTCGCGGTACGCCGTCACCGCCTCGCGATACTTGGACGCATTCTCCAGGTCCATGGCACGCTGCAGGGCGCGCTCCTGCGCTTGCGCACCCAGCGCAAGCGGTGCGGCGAGCGCCACACCCGCAAGCCATCGGAGCAACGCGGTCACGCTACGGTTTCACGGGAGGCGGCACGGTCCGGTCATCCGACATCCGTCGTCCGTCATCCGTGCCGTTGAGCCGACGAAAGTACTCCAGCACCGAACGCCGCTCCTCCGGCGCGAGCACCTTCAACTCCTCCCACGTCGGGGCACGGTACCGGAGCGCGTCCCGTCCGCGGGCGCTGCCGTCGGGTGGCGCAAACGGCGACACCTTGTCGCCGGGCTTCGATTCGCGCGGCCCCTGTTCGTCCCGTTCTTCCTGCTGCAGCAGGCGGCCGGCGTCGAGCATCTTGCGGAACAGCCGTTGCTGCCGATCCAGCGTGCTGGGGTCCGTGGCTCCCGACTCGAGCGCCTGGGCGAGCGTGCGCGCTTCGCGCGCCATTTCGCGCGTCTTGCCCGATGCGTCGAGGTCCTGCACGTCGTCGAGCGCCTTGGCCACCGCGCGCTGTTGCCTGGCGAGCACGCGCGCCTTGTCCGCCGTCGAGGGATCGATCGCCTGGCGCGCCTGGCTGGGCGTCGGGAAGAGACTGGCCATCTGCGCGTTCACCTCGCCCTGCTGCTGCGCGAGCTTCTGGAGCTCCGCGATCATCTCGGGAACGCCCGAGCCCGACTGCGCACCCTCCACCCGCTCGCGGTCGCGAGCCAGCGCACTCGCCGCCTGCCGCAGGGCCTGCGCCGCTTCGCTCATGGAATTGGCCTGCCCCTGCTGGCCCTGCCCCTGCTGCTGGTTGTTGGCCTCCCGCATCGCCTGGTCCACCTTCTGCTGCGCGTCCTTCATCGCCTGCTGCGCGCCGGGTGAGACCATCGCCGACTTCCTGGCCTGCTCCTGCAGGCGTTCTCCGGCCTTCTGCACGCCCTGCTGCAGCGCCGACTGTTGCCCGCGCATGTCGCCTTTTTGTTCCCCCGTACCCTTCTCTCCCTCCCGCGCTAGCTGCGCCAGCTGCTCCTGCTGGCGCGCCAGCTGCATCACCTCCTGCACCGCCTTGTCCAGCGAGCCGGTGACATCGTTCTTCCACGCGTCCACCTGCCGCTCGCGCGCGTCGGCCAGCGACTTGGCCGCCTGCTGCATCGACTGCGCGGCTTCCTTGGACGCCTGCTGGCGTCCCTGCTGTCCCTGCGCCCCCTGCGGCTGTGCGGCTGCGCGCTGCATCGCCTCGCGCGACGCCTGCGCCTGGTTGGCGGCCTCATCGGCCTTCTTCGCCCCCGCGCTGGCACGCTCTCGCTCGAGCCGCTGCTGGAGTTGCGCGATCTCCTTGGCCAGGTCACCGGTGCGCTGCGCCAAGTCCCTGGCGCGCTGTCCCTCGGCGGCGCCCGAATCGGCGAACTGCTGCTGCTTGCGGGCCATCGACGCTGCGTCGGCGGTGAGCGTCTTCATCTGGCCTTCGAGCGCGGCGCGCTTCAGCATCTCCGCGCTCTTCTCCAGCGCGTCGCGCAACCGCTTCTGCTGTTCGGCCAGGTCGGCCATCGATTGCCGCGTGCGCTCCTGCGACAGCTCCTGCGCCGCTCCCTCCAGCTTCCTCAGCGCCGTCTGGAGTTCAGGAGTGAGCGCCTCGCGCAGCAGTTTCTGCGCCTCGCGCAGTTGCGACTGCAGCGAGCTGTCGAGGCCCCCGGCCGCCCTGAGCGACTCCTCGAGTCGCCGCGTGGCGTCCTGCACGTCCCGGGAGCGCTCGGCCAGTTGTCGCTGCTCGCTGGCCAGCGCCTTCGCCTTTTCCGCAGCATCGTACGACATGGCGCTGGGCGCCTTCTTGTCGCCGGGCTTCGCCGCGCCGTTCGGCGTGCGCGCCTTGGCGGCATCAGTCGTCCGTTGTTCCAGCTGCTGCTGCGCCCGCGCCGCGGCCACGACCTTGCTGACGAGCGAGTCAGCCTCTGCTCGCACGTCGCGCCGCTGGTCCTCAAGGGCCGGCACACGCAGCATCAGTTCGCGACTCCTCCCCGTGTGTCCCCACGGAGCGTCGTCGTGTGCCGTCGCCTGCACGTGCACCACGTCGCCAGGTTGCAGCGCCAGCGCCGAGAGGTCGACGGCCACCGCGCCCAGGAACGACGGCGCCCCGCCGTCGAACATCCGTCGCGCCTGCGGCTCCGACGAGCGCCCGTCGCCGAGCTGTTTCCACACCGACAGCGTCACGTCGCGCAGCACGCGATCGTCCACGGCGGCCACGGCGATGCGCACGGTTCCCGCGGGTGACACGATTGTGTCGGCGCCCGGCGACAGGAAGTCCACCTGCGGCGCCGAGTCGGGCACGACGTCCAGCTGCAGCGCGGCGGGCAGATCGGCGATTGGCTTCCCATCTCCCTCCGCCTTCCACGCCAGCACTCCACCCGCGCGCGGCGTGAACGTGCCGGTGAAGCTCCGTCCCGACGCGGTCAGCGGCACCCGTTCCGTCGCGTTGCCCAGCGTGATGCTGCGCAGCGACTCCGACGCGCGCCCGCCGATCGTCAGTGTCGTGCCCTGCGGCACGCGCATCGGCGCCTCCGCGGGCAGCGACTCGTCGGCGCGCCCCAGGTACGCAGGAAAGCGCGCCCTCACAGTGACGTCACCCACGAACGATCGTTCCGCGAGTCGCAGCCGCACCGTGTCGCTCTCGGCGCGGCCATCGGAGGCCAGCACGGTCAGGTCGGCGTCCAGCGGTCCCACGCGCCAGGACGCTAAGCCCGCGCGCACGGCCAGCACGGAGTCTCGCCACGCGCCACCCGTGGCGCGCTGGCGCACCGTCACCATGCGGCGACCTGACGCGTGCACGCGCAGCACCGCGGTGTCGCCGCGCACCAGGCCGGCCGGGGGATCGTCGAAGCTGAGGGCCGGCAACAGCGTGCCCGCCCAGGCCGACGCCGGATGCCAGAGCGCACGCCATCCATCGGCGTGCGTCCCTGCGCTGGCGACGATGGCGAGCATCAGTGCGACGACGCCCAGCGCGGTGCCGCCGACCTGCGCGCGCACCCTGCGCCGCAGCCGCGGGGCGAGCGTGCGGTCGCCAAGTCGCGCGCCGAGCAGCGCGTCGGCGCGCGCGACAAACGGCCCACCCTGGGGTGCGACCTCCAGCAGCGTGCGCGCCGCGCCATCGCGCAGGCCGCGCTCCCGTTCGATTGCGCCGGCGACAGCCAGCGGAGTGCGCTGGGCCAGCAGCCGGCCGCGCTGCAGTCGCCAGGCAGCCCAGCCGAGGACCAGCGCCACCAGCCACGCGACAAAGGGCGTCGGCCGCGGCAACGACAGCCAGCGCGTATGGCCGAGTGCCGACGCGCCCAGCGCCAGCGCACCAACGGCCACGCCGGCCACGCGCAGCGTGAGGGTGAGCCGGGCGAGCCGCGACACGAGTCGGTGCTCGTGCTGGAGGCGTTCGACCGTCGTCATGCGCCGGGGCGGCTGGTCACCGCATACACGAAGAGGTTCACGCCCATCTTCAGTGCCTTCTCGTGCAGTTCCGGCGGATCGTCCTTGTACGTTCCCACGTCTTCCCACCCGTTGCCGAGGTCGCTCTCGTGGCTGTAGAAGACGGCCAGCCGGTCACCGAGGAAGATGCCAAGACCACGCGCCGGCTTGCCGTCGTGCTCGTGAATCTTGGGCAGCCCCTGCGGAAAGTCGTACACCGCGTGATACACCGGGTGGCGTAGCGGCACGTCCACGAGTTCGCGATCGGGAAAGACGCGCTTGATCTCGCGACGGAACGAGTCGTCGAGCCCGTAGTTGTCGTCGGCGTGCAGGAAGCCCCCGTGCAGCAGGTACTCGCGCAGGCGCAGCACTTCCGCGTCGGTGAAGCGGATGTTGCCGTGGCCGGTGAGGTGCAGGAACGGGAAGTCCCACACGCGGTCGTCGGCGAGCGTGACCCGCCACTCCCTGGCGTCAACGTCCAGCGTGGTCCGCGCTCGAATGGCGGCGATGAGGTTGGGCAGGCTCGACGGATTGGCGTACCAGTCGCCGCCGCCGTCGTACTGCAGCCGCGCCACCGCGAGCCGCGGCAGCGGCCGGGCCGCGACGGCGAGCAGTGGCAGCGCAAGGACGAGAATCCGTGAAAGGCGCATCAGTCCCGATCGTGAGCCAGGCGATAAGCGAGGTTGCGCGGAGCTCCCGCGTCCTCCATGAGAACGCGCACCACGTCCCGGGCGCTCATGCCGTCGGTGCGCAGCGCGATCGCGCGCGCGCGCAGGGCGTCCTCGTCGATCGGCGGGGTCTCGCCCCCCTGCACGACAATCACCACCTCCCCGCGCGGCGGCGTCTGCGTATAGAACACGGCGAGCTCACCCACGGTTCCGCGGCGGAACTCCTCGTAGTGCTTGGTGAGCTCCCGAGCCACCACCGCCGGCCGGCCCGCCGCGCCCGCCGCAGCCAGCTCCCCGAGCGTGTCGCCCACACGCGACGGTGCCTCGTACAGCACCGCGGTGTGACGAAGGTCGACGATGTCGGCCAGCATCGCCCTCCGTTCGGGACCCTTGCGCGGTGCGAAGCCGAAGAAGGTGAAGCGGTCCGCCGGAAGGGCCGCGCCCACCAGCGCCGCCAACAGCGCCGAAGCGCCGGGAACCGGCACTACCGGCACGCCGCCCACTACGGCCGCATGCACCAGGCGCGCACCCGGGTCGCTCAGCAGCGGCGTTCCGGCATCGCTGACCAGCGCCAGCCGCGCCCCCATCTGCAGGCGACTCACGAGACTTGGCGTCGTGACCGCCTCGTTGTGCTCGTGATGCGCCTCGAGCGGCGTGTGAATCTCGAAGTGATGCAGGAGCGCGCGGGTATGCCGCGTGTCCTCGGCGAGGATGGCATCCACCGTGCGCAGTGTCTCCACGCCGCGAGCGCTGAGGTCTCCCAGGTTTCCAATGGGCGTGCTGACGACGAAGAGCGTCCCCACACCATCTACCACGGGATGGTCCACGGCAACGCGTCGAAGAGTCCCGCCGCCTGAAAGAGGTGCCGGCGTCCCCGGGCCAGCTCGGCAATCAAGCGCTCGGGCGTTTCGCCGCCGGGGAGGTGCACGTGAAAGAGCGTCTCCTGGAGCCACGCCGCCAGCGCCGCCGACAGCGCCGGCGTGTCCACCACGGGATCGCGCTGGTTCGGCAGGGACAGGGAGAATTTCTCGAGTGCCGGGTGCTGGCGAATGAGCATCTGGCGCGCATGCTCAGCCACCGAGAACGCGCCGTTCGCCCCGCGATCCGCGAGGTGCTGCACCACGCTGCCCATGAGATCGCGATACGCGGCAATGAGCGCCGGCGCCGCCTGGTTGACGAGCGCCGGGGGCACGTCCCACCGGCGCGCGGTGCCGCCGCGTCGGAACGCGCTGTCCAGCAAGGCGCGCACCTGCGTCATCGCGTCGCTGGCCAGCGGATCCTCCGCGAAGTATCCGCGCAGCGGCAAGCCATGCTGGAAAACGACGTAGTTGACGCCGTCGTCATCGACGATCTCGAGCAGGCCGTCGAACATCGTCGCCATGAGGTTGCCGAGCAGCGCCTGCGTATTGGCTGGCGGCAGCTCCGGCGGCCAGGCGATCTCGGGCAGCACGTGCGACGCGAACATCGCCGCCAGCTGCTCGTCGTCGGCCTCGTGAAAGCAGATCTCTCCATATTCCGCGGCACTCGGCACCTTGCCGAGGGCCTCGCTGATCGGGAGAGCCCGCCACCGACGCCCGTCCGCCGTGGCCGTCGCGTTCACCACCTCGCCTTCTTCCATGTAGAGCACGAGCAGCTGGTCGGGAAGCCAGATGACGACATAGCCGTACACCCGGGCGGCGCGATCGCGCTTGGCGTCGGTCAGCAGGTTCTGCAGGTGCACGTACGCCAGCCGCGTGCGCGGCAGGAGCGCCCGGACCTTGGGATACCGGAGATAGGCGGCGGCAACAGGCATGGGAGAAGTCGAAGTGCGAAACCCGGATTTCCGCAGCGGAAACCCGGGTTGAATTGTGCGAGGGCGTACGCCCTCACCGCAATCGGGGCCGCTTACGCCGAGTGCTGCTGGAACTTGGCCGCAAGCGCCGCCTTGGGCACCGCGCCAATGACCTGATCCACCACCTTGCCGTCCTTGAAGAACAGCAGCGTCGGGATGGAACGCACGTTGAAGCGCGTCGACGTCTTCTGGTTCGAGTCCACGTCCAGCTTCGTCACCTTCACCTTGCCCTCGTACTCCACCGACAGCTGCTCGAGGATCGGCGCGATCATGCGGCACGGGCCGCACCACGTCGCCCAGAAGTCCACCACCGCCACGCCCGCGTGCTTCTCGACTTCCTGCTCGAAGTCGGCATCCGTCACCGCCACCAGGTTACCCGCCATGTGCCCCGCCTCCGCTGCGATGGTGCCGCACACCGTCGCGCTCGATAATGTTAGGCGCCCACCCTGTCGCTGGAGCGCCGTTTCGATGACCAATACCACCCGTCGTGGCACCCGCATTGCCCACATCGGCATTGCCGTGCGCGGCCTCGACGCCATGCTGCCCTTCTACCGCGACGTCCTCGGCCTGCCCGAGGTGCCACTGGACGATGCCGACGGCGCCCGAATTGCCGGAGTCGCCGCCGGAGACTCGCTCGTGGAACTGCTCGAAGCCCGCGTCGCCGATTCCCCCATCGCGACCTTCGTCGAGAAAAAGGGCCCCGGCCTCCACCACCTCTGCTTCAATGTCGATGACCTCGACGACACACTGGCCAGGGCACGAGCCGCCGGGGTGATCCTGATCGATGAAACGCCGCGCATCGGAGCCGAAGGAAAGCGCATCGCCTTCCTGCACCCGAAGTCGACGGGCGGCGTGCTCATCGAACTGTCTGAATACTAATCGGGGCGGCAAGGCCCGGCTTTCGCCATGGCCTGCCGCCCCTCGCACCAGCGCCGTGCCGCCCCGGCCAGCTCGGTTACGGCGGCGTCACCGTCGCGCCGCAGAAGCCCTGATTGCGCAGTTCGTCGATGTCGAGGTTCTCCACGTACCACCGCGACCGCGGACCCAGCACCGTCGTAAACACCGGCGATGCGGAGCGCGGCGCGGCCGTCAGCGTCACCAGGACCTTGACTCGGCCGCCTTCCCCCGGCGACGACGCGCCAAGGGAGGACTTCTCGTGCGCCAGGCACTGCATCATTATCAACTCGCGCCGCTCGAGCTCCTGGCGACCCATCGATTTGCTGGCCGGGCCGCGCTCGGTTCCCCACACGGCGGCCATCGCCGCCAGGTCCTTGCGGTTGGCGCTTGCCAGGAACTGCGCGATCGCGGCGCCGGACGACGGGGCACCAGAACTTGAGCCCGCGCCCCCCAGGCTGGCGCAAGCGGCAGTGAGTGATAGCATCAGCACGGCGACTCGTTTCACTCGGCACTCCTGCGGGAGGGATTTCCGCGAACCTAACGAGGGTGACAAATGGCAGCAACACACGGCGCACCAACCGGCACACCGTATCTGCGCCTCTTCCTCAACATTGACCACGTGGCGACGCTGCGGCAGGCGCGCCGCGCCGATGAGCCCGACCCGGCGCAGGCCGCCCTACTGTGCGAGGCGGCAGGCGCCGACGGCATCACGGTGCACCTGCGTGAAGACCGCCGCCACATACAGGACGACGACCTCGTCGCACTGGTAAAGGTAATCCGCACGCCGCTCAACCTGGAGCTCGCCTGCGTCGACGAGATGCTGCGCATCGCCGAGCGTCTGCGCCCGCATCAGGTGACGCTGGTACCCGAGCGTCGCGAGGAGGTTACCACCGAAGGCGGGCTCGATGTCACGCGCGAGCCGGCCCGATTGCGGGACGCACTCGAGCGCCTCACGGCGGCGGGAATCCGCACGTCATTGTTCATCGACGCCGAAGCGCGCATGATCGAGCAATCGAAGGCGCTGGGCGCCGTCGCCATCGAATTGCACACCGGGCGCTATGCGCACGCGCCGTCCGACCCCGCCACGCTGAAGGCGCTGGTCGACGGCGCCCGCCTGGGGCGCACACTTGGACTCGCCGTGCACGCCGGCCACGGACTCACCGTGCGCAACGTCGCGCCGGTGGCCGCCATCGCGGACGTCGAGGAACTGAACATCGGCCACTCCATCATCAGCCGTGCGATATTCGTGGGGATCGAGGCGGCGGTGCGGGAGATGCGAGTGGCGATGGGACGGGGGGAGCGTTGAAATGAAGCTGTAAGCTCTACGCTGTACGCGCTACACCCTCCGCTCAGGAGCGCGGACGGCGTACGGCGTACAGCGTACAGCTCACAGCTTCTTTTCGCCTTCCTTCCGGTTACTCGTCCGCTCTCCGCCGCGTCTTTATTGATGCGGCATTGCCCCCCCATTCCCTCCCCCGTACTTTGCACT
>JBBTFF010000025.1:0-5151 GCA_038041995.1 Gemmatimonadota bacterium
GCATGGAGAGCCTCGGCGGCAGCGCGCGACGACTCGGGGGGGGATGGGATCGTCCCTTCCGTGAACGACGAAGGCCGGGCAGCGGACGTCACGCAGCGCGCCGGTCAGGTCGAAGTCGGCCAGCGAGTGCCAGATGGACTGCTGGACGCGGCGAGCGCGGCGCGTTCGGCCTGCACGGCGGGTGCCTGCTGGCGGCGCGCGAACTCGGCTTCGAACTCGCTGCGCCAGATGCGTGAGATGGGAGCCGGATCGATGAGGACGTGGCGATTGGGAGCGGGACCGGCGTGGCCGTGGGCGGCCTGCACGCTGTAGAGCAGGGCGAGCAGGGCCCCCACGAGTAGCCGACGATGGTCAGCGGCTCCAGCGACAGCTCGCGAATGACCGCCTCGCAGTCGCGCACCTGCGACTCCCAGTGGGAGACCCAGTAGAGGAGGACAGGCGTCGAGAGGGTGAAGCCTTCAATCATGAATCGGAATTCCAATTCCGTCATCCGAATTCCGGTTCAGTTCGGTCTCTTGCCGAGCGTGATCTTCAGTGCCACTTCGGCGCCGGCCCGCTGCACGATCACGTCCACCACATCGCCCGGCTTGTACGCGCCGAGTGCGTCGGTGTAGTCGTAGATGTTCGTGATCGTCCTGCTCCCGAACTTGACGATGATGTCGCCTCGCTTGAGGCCGCCCTGCTCGGCGGGGCTGCCGGCGCGAACGCCGGAGAGCTGCATTCCCTTGACGTCGGCGGCGCCCATGTCGGGAATCGATCCCAGGTAGACCCCGGAACCCTGCCGTGCCGACGGACGGTTGGCGCCGGCGACCTGCACGCGCTGGAAGGTGAGCCGCCCCGGCCGGTCGGCGATGGCTCGCACCGCGCGCTCGGCGTAGTCGGCCACGCGCACCAGTCCCTCGATGTTGATCTTGTCGGCGTCGTCGGCGGCCGTGTGGTAGTCGTCGTGCAGGTCCGTGAACATGTGCAGCACCGGCAGGTCCTTGCGGTAGAACGCCGCGTGGTCGCTGGGTCCCTCGCCGTCGCCGACCGCCGAGATCGCGAGCCTGGGCGCGACGTTGGCGCTGTCGAGGATCCCCTTCATCTCCGTGGCGGTCGAGGCGCCGTAGACGATGAGCTTGTCGTTCTTCATCCGGCCGACCATGTCGAGATTCACCATGCCCTGCACCCTTTCCCTGGGAACGGGCAGGTGATTCACGAACCACTCGCTGCCGAGCAAGCCGAGTTCTTCGCCGGTGAAGTTCACGATGATCACCGAGCGTTGGGTCGGCGTGCGCGCGAGGCGGCGCGCCAATTCCATGACGACGACGGTTCCCGAGGCGTTGTCATCGGCGCCGTTGCGGATCACGTGCCCCTTCTCCGGGTCGCGCGCGCCCACCGAGTCGCGTCCCAGATGATCGAAATGCGCGCCGACGATGACATACTCGCCGGCCAGCGATCCCTTGCCCGGCACGATGGCGGCCACGTTCTGGGTCTTCAGCGAACGCGGCGCGGCGTTCCGCACCGGCACGGTGGCCGTGAACGGCAGCACAAAGCAGTCGGCCTTGCCCAGTCGACCGCCCTTGGCGCAAGCGGCGCGGTCGGCCTGGGCGATGCTCGACAGGCGCAGTGCGTTGTACCGGCGGGCGATGAACAGCGCCGCGGTGTCGTTGCCGGCGGTACCGGTGCCGCGCCCGTCGAGCAGGTCGCTGGCCAGGTGGGTAATGTCCGCGCGCATCTGGTCGGCGGCGGAGACAGTCGCGGCGGGGGCCTCGCCCTGACGAGCAAAGGCGTGGCAGCCGGCGGACAGCAGGATGGCGGCGGCAAGCAGGGTGCCGCGCGGGCGATTGAGAGCGCGCATTCGAGTGATGGGTGTTGAGGACGGGGGTGTCCGCGTATGTTAGGCGGACGGGACATCGAAAGCCAGATAACGGAGCGCCTGCCGCCCTCATGGATCGCCACGTCGAGTTCGCAACGCAGCTGTCGCGCCTGGTGGAGCTGTACGCGCACCACGCGGACGATCATGCCACCGAACGGTCGGTGCTGCGCGCGGCGCGGGCCGCGGCCAAGCACGGCGCAATCGAGCTGTCGGTGGTGGATCGCGCGCTGACCGCCGGCAGTCACACGCTGGGCGACGACATCCCCGACGTGCCGATGCTGCGTGATCTCTTCGTGGCGCTCGGCATCACCCGCTTCCACGTGGCGCACAACGCAAAGCAAGCGGAGATCAAGTCCATTGCCCACCTGCTCGCGGATGTGGTGACCGGCAAGACCGCACCTGCTGCCTTCGTCGCCGTCCTGGCGGGCCGTAAGTGGGCGGAGATACAGGTCACGCTCGATGTCGCAACGGCCGTCGTGATCGCAGAGGAGTCATCGCCCGCGGTGGCCGAGCCCGTGGTGGTCGAGCCCGCGGTGGTCGAGCCGGCGGTGGTCAAGCCGGCGGTGGCCGAGCCCATGGAGGCCGAACCGACAGTCGCCGAAGCTGACGTGGCCGAGAGCCCGATCGCCGAGCAGGTGACTCCAGACGAGACCGCTGGATCGTTCGTTGCGAGTGGCCCGCTGGCCACGCATGTCCCCGTCGCCGTGGAGCAGCTGAGCGATGGCAGGCACCGCGAGCTCTTCGAACGGCTGATAACCTCGAGTGAACCGGCAACGCTGCGCCGCCTGCTCGAGCCGATCCAGCTGGCCGTCGAGCAGGCATTGCGCGAGGGCCGCGTGCCTGAAGCGCTGCAACTGCTGTTGGCGATGTTCGCCTGCGAGGCGCTCTGCACCGAGCCCGACATGCGCCGAAACTTCGTGGTCATCGTGCGGCGCCTCACCAAGCCGACCGTGCTGCGGGCCTTCGCCATGCTCTACGCCGACCAGCCGCAGTTCAGCGCGCAGGTCGAGCAGCTGTTGGTGCGGTTCGGCGAGGATGGCGCCGAAGCGGTGGCCGACCGAGCCTCGAGCGCTCCGAGCGCCGGAGCCTGGTCGATGTACGCCACGCTGCTGGGCAAGCTGCCGGGAGGGCGCGATGCGGTGATGGCGATGCTCGACGACCAGCGCCCGCACGTCGTCGAGCGCGCCATCGGTCTCGCGGTACAGATGCGCCTGCCCGACGCCGAGCGCATGCTTGGCGAGGAAATTGGCCATGCGAGCCCACGCGTGCGCCAGGTGGCCGCGCGGGGGCTCGCGGCCTTCCCGGGGTCGACGTTTGCCGCCGACGCGCTGTTGCGTGCCGTCTCGGACGACGTGCCGGAGGTACGCCTGGCCGCGGCCGTGGCGCTGCAGGCGCGGCGCGAATCGCGCCTCGCCGCGCCGATCGCGCAGCGTCTCGAAATGGAGCAGGAACTCGACGTGCAGCTCGCGCTCGTGGTGGTGCTCGGGCGACTGGCCGCACCCGAGGGCGTGCACAAGCTCATCGCGCTGGCCATGCCCGATCAGCGCATGCTGCGCCGCCGCGACTCGCTGGTGCTGCGGCTCGGTGCCATCGAGGCCCTGGGCGAGGCGCGCACGCCCCAGTCCATGCTGGCGCTCCAGAAGCTTCTCGAAGATCGGGAGAAGGACGTGCGAGAGTCGGCGGCCCGCCTCTTCACGCGCGCCCGCCGCCAGACCTCGACGGGCAGCATTGCCGCCGTCAGCGAGCCGTGAAATCCATCGCCGGGCTCACCGCCCGGCAGGCTTCGGCAATCAAGGTTGCGGCGCGATCCAGATCTTCGAGCGCCACCATCTCGTTCGGCGAGTGCATGTAGCGATTGGGCACGCTGATCAGCCCGGTGGCCACGCCCTCGTGCGCCACATGTATGGCGTCGGCGTCGGTGCTGGTGTTGCGGCCCTCGGCGCGCAGCGAGTAGGGAATGCCGATGCGCTCCGCGGTGTCCCGCAGCAGGCGCACCACCACGGGTGAAGTCACGGAGCCGCGCGTCAGCACCGGTCCGCCGCCGAGCTTGTGCTCGCCCAGCTCCTTGCGCTCCACTCCCGGATGGTCCGTGGCAAAGGTGACGTCGACCACGATCGCCATTTGCGGCGCGATGCGCGCGGCGCTCACCCGCGCGCCGCCACCGTGATAGGCGATCTCTTCCTGCGTCGTGGCCACCGCCACCACGCGCGCCTGCCCCGGCTGCTCGGCATAGCGGCGCAGCGCCTCGAGCACCACGAACGCGCCGATGCGGTCGTCGATCGACCGCGAGACGATGCGCCCGTTGGGCAGCTCGATGAGCCGCGCATCGATGACGCCCGGATCGCCCACCGAAAGCAGCGCCTCGGCTTCGGCGCGCGACGCGGCGCCGATGTCCACCCAGAGGTCGGTGATCTTCACCGCCTTCTCGCGCTCCTCGGTCTTCATGAGATGAATGGGCTTCTTGCCCACCACGCCGAACACCTCGCCGTCGCGACCCGCGAAACGGAGCCGCTGCCCCACCAGCACCTGCGGGTCCCACCCGCCGATCGGGCCGATGTAGGCGAAGCCCTTGTCGTCGATCCAGGTCACGATGACGCCAATCTCGTCGATGTGACCGGCCAGCATGATGGTCGGCGCGCCGTCCGGATTGACGACGGCCATCGAGTTGCCGTGCACGTCTCCCTCGACGCTGGCGGAAAACCGCCGCGCCTCGTCACGCCAGATGGCGGCCGGTGCCGATTCGAAACCCGAGGGACCCGGCGTGTCGAGCAACCGGCGGAGCAACGTGAGCGAAGAGTCAGAGAACATCAGGTAGGTCCCGACAAGAAGGTTCTGGGGAGGGTACATTCCAGCGCCCTTAACGACAAGGCGACGCACGAATGGACTGGACACTACTGGTGGTGATCGGCCTGGCGGCCGGCGTGTTGGCGGGGATGTTCGGCATCGGTGGCGGCGTGGTGATCGTACCCGCGCTCGCCTACTTCGCCCGCATGTCGCTGCCAACCGCCATTGGCACATCGCTGGGCGCGCTGCTTCTTCCGGTCGGCGCCCTGGGCGCCTGGACGTACTACCGTGCCGGACACCTCAACATGCGTGCCGCGCTCTGGGTGGCACTGGGCCTCTTTCTCGGAGCGTGGGTTGGTGCCCGCTTTGCACAGTCAGTTTCGGATCTCACGCTGCGCCGCCTGTTCGCGGTCTTTCTGGCGGCCGTGGCGGTGAAGGTCTGGGTGGGATAGTCGATAGTGGATAGTGGATAGTGGATAGTGGATAGTGGATAGTCGATAGTCGATGGT
>JBBTFF010000025.1:5251-13427 GCA_038041995.1 Gemmatimonadota bacterium
ATAGTCGATGGTTGAAAGTGGTTGTCGTCAACTATCGACTTTCGACCATCGACTATTGACTCTGTTCAGTCGCGCGGCAGCGGAACGGCGGCGAGGGCAATGGCAAACACGAGTGCGCCCGGGAGCACCAGTCGCCACTCCCCCGTCAGGAAGAACATCACGCCGCCGAAGAGCGCGGCAAACTCACCGACCGCCCAGCTCACCACGGACAGGGAGCGCCGCATCCCGGTCGTGCTCGACGCGATGCGAAGGCGCAGCACCATCACGGCGGCCGCCGCCAGCCCCACCGATGCGTACATCACCGTGGTGAGCGTCACCAGCGAGGCTGGTGGAACGACGACGGCCTGGCCGCGTCCGCGAATCAACCAGGCGATGCCGATGAACGCGATGACGCCCACCGTCATCGCCGTGCGGATGAGGAAGAAGACCTTGACGGTGGGCGCCGGTCGACGGTTCACGGAATGGCCTCGTAGACCTTCTCTCCGCCCACCCAGGTGGAAAGCACCTTGGTTTTGAGGAGGAGTTCGGGGGGACACCTCATGATATCCTGGTCGAGCACCACGAAGTCGGCGAACTTGCCCGGCGTGAGCGAGCCGAGGACGTCTTCCTGAAAGGCGGCGTAGGCCGGCCACAGGGTCATCGACCTGAGCGCCTCGTCACGCGTCATCCGTTCGGACGGGTACCAGCCGTCCGGCGGCCAGTCCCTCGCGTCCTGCCGAGACACGGCGGAGTGAAACGAGATGAGCGGGTTCACCTGCTCCACCGGAAAGTCGCTGCCGTTGGGAACCACCACGCCGGTGTTCAGCAACGAACGCCACGCATACGCACCGAGCAACCGCACCGGGCCGAGGCGGGTGCCTGCCCAGTACATGTCGCTCGTCTGGTGGCTGGCCTGCATCGATGGGATGACGCCGAGCGCGGCGAATCGCGGCACGTCGTCGTAGTGCAGGATCTGCGCGTGCTCCACGCGGAAACGGTGGTCAGCCGCCGGCGCCACCTTGAGCGCCGCCTCGTAGGCGTCGAGCACCAGGCGGTTGCCGCGGTCGCCGATGGCGTGCGTGTTCACCTGGAAGCCGGCCCTCAGCGCGCGGGTGGAAACGTCCTGGATATGCGCCGGCGCCGAGACGAGCAGGCCGATGTTCCTGGGATCGTCGCTGTATGGCTCGAGCAGGGCCGCGCCGCGCGAGCCGAGCGCGCCGTCGGAATACAGCTTGATGGAACGCACCCACAGCGAGCCGTTGTAGCCGCCCACCAGCGGTCCGCGCTTGAACCAGGCGTCAATCGTCGCCGCCTGGTCGCTGATCATCGCGTACAGGCGGAACTTCAGCTGGCCCGCCTTGGCGAGTTCCTCGTACACATCCAGGTCGGTGGCGTCAGCGCCGGCATCGTGCACGCCGGTCAGTCCCCAGCGCTGCGCTTCCTTCACGGCGTCAACGATCGACGTCTTCACCTCGTCGCGCGTCTGCCGCGGGATGGCGCGGCGCACGAGCCCTTGGGCGTTGTCCACGAAGACGCCGGCCGGCGAACCGTCGGCCGCGCGCTCGATGTGGCCACCCGTGGAATCCTGCGTGGCGGCGGTGACGTTGGCCGTCTGCAGGGCCTTCAGGTTCGCCAGTCCGGCATGCCCGTCGACGCGCACGATGTAGACAGGGTGGTCGGGGACGGCGGCGGTCATCTTGTCGTGCGTCGGGAAGCGGGTGTCGCCCCAGTCATTCTGGTCCCAGCCGCGGCCGAGCACCCACTGGCCCTTCGGAATCTTCCTGGCGCGCTCGGCGACACGGGCCACGACCTCGTCGTAAGACGAAGTGCCGGTGAGGTCGACGATGTGCAGGGCGTCGCCAAGCCCGGAGACGTGGCCGTGCGCGTCCACCATGCCGGGAATCACGGTGCGTCCGCCGAGGTCCACGACCTTCGTGCTCGCGTTCTTCAGCGCCAGTGCGCCGGCGGCATTGCCGGCAAAGAGCACCTTGCCGAGCGCGACGGCAACAGACTCGACCACGGGCCGCGTGTCGTCGACCGTATAGATGCGGCCGTTCGTGAGGATCAGGTCGGCGGTGACGACGCGTGACTGCGCACTGGCGGTGCCGACGGCCAGCGCGAGAAGCGAGATTCGGGAAAGTGCGCGTAGCATGGAAGTCGTGGGCCGGGGGTGAGTGACGATCAATCCGTTCGATCCAGGGGTGGCGAGGCCGCGCCGCGGGTGGATGGCAGGGAAGATGCTCCACCGCCATGGTCGAGGCCAGCCGTTGCCGTGGAGGGCGCCGGGTCCGATATCTTAGGCCATGAAGTTCGCAGCCACCCCCATCCGCCGCGTCCCGTGAGGAGCGACGGCGCCTCGCGACGCCCATTGTCGCTGCGCCTCGCGGGAGGCGTGGCCTGCGGGGCGATGGCCCTTGCGCTCAACCACATTCCGGCGCCCCTGCTCTCGAGTGAGTCACCGGAGTTCGCGTTCGGCGGGGCGCTGGTGCTGTTCGCGTTCTGGCAGCTCGGGCTGGTGCCGGGGCTGGTGGCGGCGTTCGTCGGATACGCCGTGGACGGCGGCGTGCGCGAGGTGATGCTCGCCACGATGGTGCTGTACGCGGTGGAGGGGTACGTGGCCTCGCGACTCGCCGCGCGCACGCGGAGCCTGGTCGTCGCCGACGTCCTGTACTGGCTGAGCGCCGGTGCGCTGCTCGACGTGCTGGTCTACCGATGGTGGATGGGGATCGCACCCGGATACGTGCTGCTCCTCCTGGTGAAGCAGATCCTCAACGGCGTCATGAACGCCGTGATTGCCGACGCCGCGTCGCGCATGCCCGCGGTGCAGCGATGGATCGGGGCGCCGCTTCGCGCGCCCCGCTCGTGGCAGCACGTCTCGTTCGATCGCACGGTGCCGGTGGTAATGATTCCGATGACCATCATCGTGCTGCTGCTGGCGCGCGCGTCGTTCGCTGCGCAGTTCAACGGGGTTGCCGCCGACCTCCGGCAAGTGGTCACGAACGCCGAGGAAGGTGCCGGGCAGTTTCTCCAAGCGCGCCGGTCGTCCGTCGAAGGGCTGGCGCGGCAGGTCGCCGCCGGAGGCGGTTCAGAGGCAACCCTTCGCGAGTTTCACCGGACGCACCAGGAGTTCGTCAGCCTCTGCGTGACCGACGCCGCGGGAACGATCCTGTATTCAGCTCCGGCAATGTCCAGTGCAGGCGAGCCGTACCGTGGCCGGAACATCGGGCGCCGGCCGTACTTCGAGGAGGCGCGCGCCACCGGCCGGCCGGTGTACGGCGAGCTGATGCTCGGGCAGCTGCACCTGCGTCGCCCGGGCGTCGAACCCATCCTGCCCCTCGCCGTGCCGCTGTCCACGGCCGGCGGCGCTTTTGACGGCGTCGTGATGGGAGCGCTCGATGCGGCAACGCTGCGCGCCATTCTCGCCGCCCGCACCGGGCAGGGCGAGGGCGCCGCGCAGTTGCTCGATGGCGCCGGTCGCATAGTCGCCAGCACGTCGCCGCAGTGGACGCCGGGCGATCGGCGCGCTTCGGAGCTGGCGCGGGTGCTGGGCGAGCGCGCCAGCCTGCCCGTCACGGTCGTCGCGCGCGACGGCACATCATACGCGGACCGCCTCGGTGTCGATCCGCGGCTGACCGTGGCCCAGCGGGTCGCCGGTCTTCCGTTCGTCGCGCTGGTCGACGAGCCGTTGTCGACGGTGTACCGCTCGATGATTCCCACCATGCTCGCACTCATCGCGCTGATGCTCGCGGCCCTGCTCGCCGTGTATGCCGTGGCGCGCAACGCGGGTGCCCAGCTCGCGACGCCGATGCAGTCGATCGGCGCGATAGCCGAGGTGGCGGCGGAAGGAAAGAGCGTGCCACGGGAGGTGCTCGCCGACTGGGAGGCAAGTCCCGTGCAGGAAGTCCGTGCCGTCGCCGCGAAGATCCGCGTCGCCGACACAGCATTGCGCCAGCGGCGGGAGGCCGACGCGTCGGTCGTCGAACGAAGCGAATCGAGGTACCGGGAGGCGCTCGAGCAACTGGTGCAGGCACAGAAGATGGAGAGCATCGGCCGACTGGCCGGTGGCATCGCCCACGACTTCAACAACCTGCTGATGCCGATCCTCGGCTACACGGACCTCGCGATTTCGTCGCTGCCGACCGGGAGCCAGTCGCGCGGGGACCTCGAACTGGCACGCGTTGCCGCCGAGCGCGCCAAGGAGGTGGTTGCCCAGCTGCTCGCGTTCAGCCGTACGCAGGTGCTCGACGTGAATCGGGCCGATCTCGACCAGGTGGTCGCCGAGTTCGAGCCACTGCTGCGAAGCACCTTGAGTGCGAACATCAACCTGATCGTGATTGCCGAACCCGGCATCGTGGTGGAGGCCGACCGCTCGAAGGTGCAGCAAGTCCTGATGAACCTGGTCATCAATGCGGCCGACTCGATGCCGAAAGGGGGTCGCCTGGAGGTGCGTGTCGGGCTCGAGGAGGCGGCGCTGCCCGACGCGGCTGACCCGGACCCGCTGGCGTCCGGCACCTACGGCGTCATCACCGTGAGCGACACGGGAATCGGCATGGATGCAGAGACGCGCCAGAGGGCCTTCGACCCGTTCTTCACCACCAAACCAAAGGGAAAGGGCACCGGGCTGGGCCTCTCCACCGCGTATGGCATTGCGCGCCAGCACCGCGGCTCCATCGTGGCGGACAGCGCGGTGGGGTTCGGCACCCGGATGCGCGTTCTCCTGCCGCTGGCTGTACCGGCGCCATTCCATCCCGTCGTCGCGCCCCCGGCTCCACAGTTCTCGCCGGGAGGGGCATCAGCGCCCGGTGGGACGCTCGCCTCGGTGATGGTGGTGGAAGACGAGCGTGCGGTGCGCGAGTTCGTGCACACGGCGCTCATCCGCGCCGGCTACCGCGTGCTGACGGCGCAGGACGGCGACGATGCGCTCGCCAGGGCGGCGGCGCACGAGGGGGGCATTGACCTGCTGCTGACCGATGTCGTGATGCCCGGCCTGAGCGGCCCCGAACTCGCCCGGCGATTCCGCGTTGCGCGGCCGGATGCGCGGGTGCTCTTCATGTCGGGTTACGCCGCCGACGTCATTGCGGCCGAGGGCACGCTGCCGGGTGATGCCGACCTGCTGGTGAAGCCGTTCACGCCGGACGAACTGGTGGCGCGCCTCGGCGCGACCCTCGGCCGCTGAGGGCTACTCCCCGGCGCCGATGGCCGGACCCGAGGCTTCGCGCGACTCGCGCATCATCGTGATCGCCGACGAGTGAATGACCACGTCGCCCAGGTCACGACCGTCGGCCGCCAGCGACGCCGCCTTGACGCCGATGAACCGGCCGCTCGAGCTCAGGTAGTCACTCATGCGCTGCTGCGGCGCGAGGGGCAGGATGCCCTTTACCGTCGTGCCGCCCATCAACACGACGTCCACCGCACGTTCGCCGACGCCGTGCGCCTGCTGCCCGAGCACCAGCATGTTGCCGTCCGGCGCCGACGCGAGCACGATATGGTCGGTCTGGATGATGATATGGCCGGGGAGCTCGTTCAGCTTCGGCCGGCGCGCCCGCACCATGTTCAGCCACCCGCCCTTGCGGTTGGCCAGGAACTGCACGAGCGGCGCATCGTCACCAATGAAGATCTCGCCGTCGAGCATCGTGGTGTCGCGCATGATCAGGTGGAGCCGCTTGGGTTCCGGGGACTTGGTGCCTCGGGTGTTCGGTCCGGTCATGGGGTTCTCGGCAATCGGGCCACCAGCAATCAACCCAAGGGAGAATAGTACATCGGGACCGCCGTCTTCGCAGGGGTGCGGGCCGCTCGGCACGCGCCTCGGCGTGACTATGGCTTGCTCTTCTTGTACGCCTCCACCTGCTTCGCATTGCGCGGCGAGGGCCCGCGCTTCTTGGCCATCGCGCGCTCGATCTCGTCCATGTCGCGCGGCGCATCGGCCGTGATGCGGTCGTACCCGCCGGCCGTGACGATGTAGTCGTCCTCGATGCGCACGCCGATGTTGGCGTACCGCTTCACCGCCGGCGAGATCTTCGCCTTCAGCGCGGCGTTCGAGGGCGTGTCGGGAATCACGTCCAGGGTGTTTGACCGCACGTAAAGCCCCGGCTCGATGGTGAATGCGCTGCCCTCGGCCATCGCGCCGAGGCTGTAGACGTCCACGTCGTGCACGTCGAGGCCGATGGGATGCCCGAGCCCGTGCATGTAGTAAAGCCGGTACTGCGGACACCGCGCCGTGCGGCCGGCGGTGACGCAGTCGTAGGTCGCATCGGGTGCCTCGATGAGCCCGAGCTTCGCCAGCCCGTTGCGCAGCACCGTGACCGCCGAATCCTCCAGCACGCGGAACGCCGCGCCCGGCCTGACCTGTCGCTCGGCGGCCGCCTGCGCCGCCTGCACGATGGCGTAGACGTCACGCTGCTCGGCGCTGAACTTGCCGTTCACGGGCACCGTACGCGTGATGTCGGCCGAGTAGCCGGCGTAGTACGCGGCCATGTCCATGTTCAGGACCTCGCCATCGTTCATGAAGCGGTCGTCCTTGTTGTAGTGCAGCGTCGTCGAGTTCGGCCCGGAGCCGACGATCGAACCATAGGATGGGCCATCGGCGCCGTTGCGACGGAAGGTGTACTCGGCGAGCGCCTGGACCTCGAACTCCGCCATCCCCGGCGCGATGGCGTGCAGCACCTCGCGGTGCGCGGCGGCGCTGACCTTTGCCGCGCTGCGGATGAGCGCCAGCTCTCCGGCTGATTTCTTCGCTCGCAGGCGCATCACGCTGACGTTGACGTCGGCAACCTTGACGTCCCGGTGCTTCGCCTTGAGTGCGTCGAGAAACTGGTCGTCGGCAGTGCGCGGCTTCACGGCGCCGGGCACGTCGGCGCCGCCGGTCGAGAAGTCCCCGACGGTGTACAGGGTGCCGCCGCCGGTGAGCAGCGAATCGAGCACGGTGCGCAGCGTGCCTGCGTTGCGCCCCTCCAGCCCCATCAGGGGCCGCACGCCGGCCAGGCCAAGCCGCTCGCCGGTCCACACCTCCAGCGCAGGGTCCTTCGGCTCCACGAAGAGCATTCCCTGGTCGACCCCATTGCGGCGCACGATCACCAGCGCGGCGTTGGGTTCGAGAAAGCCGGTCAGGTACCGGAAGTTCTGGGCCTGCCAGAAATTCTGGAAGTTCTCCCTCGGTTCCGGCGCACCGAGCACGAGGAGCACGCCGTCGCCTGGCAACGAGGTGGCGAGCGCCGTGCGCCTCGCCTGATACTCGGATTGCGGGACCTGCGCGCCCAGCAGGCTGGCCGTGCAGGCGAGGAGCACGAGGGGGCGGGGGACGTTCATGGCTGTCGAGGTCGGGGGAAAGGACGCTCCAAGATAGCGTTCCGGCCGGCGTGCGGCAGGCGCGATGATGGCCCCCGGCGCGCGGGCGGGATAAGCTACCCGAGTGGGGCGTCAGCGGGTTCCGCTCAACGCGCAGTCACTCCACGGCGTTACCAGAAAGCCTGCCACTGCGCGGCCGCCCGGCCGTGCGCCGACCCGCATCCCACACGACCATGCGCCATTTCGTCCGCCGCGCGCTTGCCGCCATCGCCCTGGCCTCCGCGCTTCCGCTTGCCGCCGTCTCCCAGGGCAAACCGACCACGCCGAAGCAGTTCTTCGGGCACGAGATCGGTGAGGATTACTGGCTTCCCAACTACGCCCAGTTCTCAAAGTACTGGGAGACGTTGGCCCGGGAGTCCGACCGCATGGTGCTCGACACCATCGGTTTGACCGCCGAGGGACGCCCGCAGTTGCTCGCCGTCGTCTCGTCGCCCGACAACATCCGGAATCGCGAGAAGTACCGGCAGATCGCCGAGCGGCTCAGTCACGCCGAGGGGCTGACGGAGACCCAGGCCAAGGCGCTGGCCAAGGAAGGGAAGGCCGTCATCTGGATCGACGGCGGCCTGCACGCCACCGAGGTGCTGGGCGCCAACCAGCTGATCGAGACCATGTGGCAGTTCGTCTCGATGAGCGATGAAGAGACGATGCGCATCCTCAACGACGTCATCATCGTCTTCGTCCACGCCAACCCGGACGGCATGGAGCTGGTGGCCAACTGGTACATGCGCGAGAGCGACCCGAAGAAGCGCAACATGCAGATCCCGCGCCTCTACCAGAAGTACATCGGGCACGACAACAACCGCGACTTCTACGCGGTGAACCAGCCCGAGTCGTACAACATGAACCGCGCGCT
>JBBTFF010000026.1:0-9688 GCA_038041995.1 Gemmatimonadota bacterium
ACCACCAACCACCAACCACCAACCACTATCCGCCTGCCCTGACGGCTACCACCCACCACCCACCTTCGCCTATCCTTAGGGCCATGAGCCAGGCCCTTACCGCGCGTGTCAGCGCCGCGCTGCAGCAGATCGTGAACCCCCGCACGGGCGAGAACCTCGTGCACAGTGAGCAGGTGGCCAACATCGCCGTCACCCTCGACGGCAAGGTCCGCCTCGAGTTGCGCCTCGCGTCGGCCGACGACGCCACACTGGCGCGCACGGTGCGCCAGGCGGTCGAAGCCGTCGACGGCGTCACCGAAGTCCACGTGGCCGTCCGTGACGCCGTACAGGCTGCCCTGCACCCTGCACCGGCCGCGCCCAAGCCGGCGCGCTCCCTCCCGGTGATGTCCGAAACCGCCGCCCCGCGCACGCCACAGGCGCCGCAGCCCATCGAGTACCCGCACCTCGGCAAGATCGTCGCCGTGTCGTCGGGCAAGGGCGGCGTGGGCAAGTCCACCGTCACGGTGAACCTGGCGGTGGCGCTCGCCCGGCAGGGCTTCAAGGTGGGAATCCTCGACGCCGACATCTACGGCCCCAACCTGCCGCTGATGCTCGGCGTCAACGCGCCGCCCCCGGTTGTGGACGAGAAGATCCAGCCGCTCGAGGCGCACGGCGTGAAGGTCATCTCGCTCGGCTTCCTCATCGAGCGCGACCAGCCCGCCATCTGGCGCGGCCCCATCGTCATGAAGATCATCACGCAGTTCCTGCGCGACGTCGCCTGGGGCCAGCTCGACTACCTCTTCGTCGACATGCCCCCGGGCACGGGTGATGCCCAGCTCTCGCTGGTGCAGGCCGCCAAGATCGCCGGCGCCGTGATCGTCACCACGCCCCAGGAAGTCGCCGTCGGCGACGCCCTGCGCGGCGCCAAGATGTTCGAGCGCGTTGGCGTGCCGGTGCTCGGCATCGTCGAGAACATGAGCTACTTCGAGTCGCCCGACACGGGGAAGCCCATCGCCATCTTCGGCTCGGGCGGCGGACAGCGCCTCGCCGACGAGCTCGGCGTGCCGCTGCTCGGCGCGGTGCCGCTGCACCCGCCGGTGGGCGAAGGCGGGGACAACGGGCAGCCAATCGTCGTGGCCGATCCGAACTGCAGTGCGGCGAGGAAGCTGGTGCAGATCGCTGCTGAACTACAGAAGAAGCTGTAAGCTCTACGCCGTACGCTCTACGCCGTCCGTGCGGGCGTACTACGTTTAGCGTACAGCGTACAGGTTCTTTTGTAGTTCTCGGGGCTTGTATCTCCGCGGGGCGCATCCAATTTGGGTAATGGCCATCGTCACCCTGTTGACCGATTTCGGAACGGCCGACGGCTACGTCGCCGAGATGAAGGGCGTGCTCCTCACGGGCGCGCCGACGGCACAGCTGGTGGACGTCGCGCACGACGTTCCGGCGCAGGACGTGGAGTTCGCGCGGCTCGCGTTCGCGCGCTACTGGCGTCGCTTCCCGGCGGAAACGGTGCACCTGGTCGTCGTCGACCCGGCCGTTGGCACCTCGCGCGCCGCGCTGGCCATCGAGAGCGATGGGCGGTTTGCGATGGGACCCGACAATGGGGTCTTGTCGCCGGCCATGCTGCTCCCCGGGGCGCGGGCCGTGGCGCTCACCATTCCGCATGATGCGTCGCCCACGTTTCACGGTCGCGACGTCTTTGCTCCGGCGGCGGTGCGCCTGCTGCGCGGCGAACCGTTCGAGGCGCTGGGGACGCCGTTCAACGATGCGGTGCTGCGCCGCACTCCCGAGGCACAGCGGCGCCCTGACGGCGGCCAGGACGGACGCGTGCTCTCTGTCGACCGGTTCGGCAACCTGATCACCAACCTCACGGCGCGCGGTGGCGTGACCGTGGAACTCGGCGGCCAGCTGCTGCGGCTCTCCCGCAGCTACGCCGACGTCACGGAGGGCGAACTCCTGGCGCTGGTCGGGTCGCACGGCCTCATCGAGGTCGCGGTGCGCGGCGGCAACGCGTCGCGTACGCTGGGCGTGGGACGCGGCGCGGAGGTGACGCTGCGCCGCGAAGGCGGAGCGTCGTAAGGTCGGCTAGCGCGGGACGCTGGTCGGCGCCGACGGCGTCGCCGTAGGCCGGCGCGCGGCGACCACTCCGCCAATCGGCGTCGGCGTCTGCCACCCCGCCGCCACCTCGACTGCGGCCTCGCGCACCTGTACACGGTGCACCCCGCCACGTGCCATCAATGCCGCGCCAAGACCCGCGCTTGCCGCGACCCACGTAAGCGCCACCGCCACCAGGCGCGCCAGCATTCCGGCCCAGTCGGTGTTCACCAGCAGCGCGGCCGCAATCCACGGCAACACCAGGAAGACGGTGCCCAGCACCAGCGAACGAATGGCGCGGACGCGCACGTTGGGGCCCTCGCGCACCACGGCATGGCCGGCCACGGTGGCCGCGGCCAGCGCGCCGAGCGTCACCAGCCCGGCAACGGCCAGCACGAAGGCAACGATGGCGAACGGGACCAGCAGCACGCCGACGAGCGTCAGCGTCAGCCCCAGGCAGAGGAGGGCAAGCAGGGGGAGGACGCCGAGCTGCCCGGCAATGCCGGCGAAGAACGCCGTCGAAAAACGCTGCTCGAGTGTCTGGGTCACGGCCTCGAGTTGCGCTCCCGCGAAGACGATGACGCCCAAGCCCACCAGAAGCACAACGGTGAACCAGGCCGCCGTCAGCTTGAGCGAATGCTGAACCGCGGCCGCGCCGGTGAGGGGCGCGGTGACCGGCGGCTCGCGGCCGAGCGGCGCCGACGCGCGCATGGCACCGCGCACAAAGCCACCGTCGAGAATCACCTTGCCCTGCACGGCACGAGCCGAGCCGGTCACCTCGCCGCCGGAATGCACGACGACGTCCCCGCCAAACGCGAAGACGTCGCCAATCACCATGCCGCGCACGTGCACCGTGCCGCGGGCGACGGCCACCGGGCCGTCCACCGACGTGCCGGCAGGAATGGAAAGATCGCCCCACCCGAAACGGTCGGCCGACGGCAGGGTGCGACCCGCCGGCGTGTCCCGCTCGCGGTCAAGGGCCTGGGCGAACGAATCACGAGCGGCCGCTGACGGCGCGGCCGTGGTCTGGCCGAGAATCCGGCTGGCCCCTCCGAGCGCGAAGAGCGACACGGCGGCCATCAAGGCGCGACGCATCGGTCAGCTCCCGCGCTGGCGTGCGGCCGACGCGATGGCCCGGAAGCCGAACGCCGAGGCGCCGACGGCCGCCACGAGGGCGAGTGCCCCTCCAACCAGAGCGAGCGAGCCGCTGGAACGGATGGCGTCGGCCGCGCCGCTCCCCAGTGTCGTCTCGAGCGCCTGTGCGACGCCGCTCACCAGCGCCGCGCGCACGCGATCGGCCACGAACGACGCGGACTGAAAGGAGAGATCGGCGCTGAAGGCGATCCAGACAGCACTGCCCGAAATGGCGACGGAAGCCGCGCCGGCGCCGGCCAGCGCCAGCGCCCGCAGCGGCCGCGACTCGGGCACGAAGCGGCGCGCGGTGTCGAGCGCGGCCACGTGCCACGGCTCGACGACCTGCACCTGCGACATGACGCGATCGGAGAAGCCGGTGCGCGGCGCGAAGTGCGGGAGGCGTTCCAGCGCATCCGCCACCAGCCGCGCCTCGTCGAGACGCGCGCGGCACTCGGCGCAGTCGTCGACGTGCGAACGCAGCGGCGCGACGCCGAAGCCGGCTTCGCCGTCGAGCAGCAGGTCGATTTCGTTGGAAAGCAGGTGACGGTGTTGCACTGACTCCTCCTGGCATGCCGTACGGGGCGGACTTGAGGTGGGTTTCAGGACGGGGGCATCGGACGGTCCAGGGACCGTCATTCCCGTAGGTGCTCGAGGGCCTCGCGGAGCTGGTGGCGGGCCCGGTGGATGTAGGTCTTGACCGTGCCCAGGGGCAGGTCGAGCGTGGCGGCGATCTCCTCGTACGACCGGCCTTCGACGTGGCGCAGCATGATGCAGGAGCGGTATTCCGGGCGGAGCGCGCCGATGGCGCGCTCGATGGCCGAGCCGAGTTCCCGGGCTTCCATCGCATCGAGGGCCGACTCGGACTTGTCGGCGATGTCGAACCGCGTCGCCTCGACGTCGGCCGCGGAGGAGGCATTGGGCGCGCCATCGATCGAGATGGTGCTGAGCTGCCGCCGGCGCAGGTGGTCGATGGCCACGTTGTTCGCAATCTTGAACAGCCAGCTCGAGAACTTGAACTCGGGGCGGTACTTGTCGATGTGGTTCAGGACCTTGATGAACGTCTCCTGCGCCAGGTCCTCGGCGGTGGCCGTGTCGCGCACCATGCGGAAGACGAGCGAAAAGACGGGCCGTTCATAGCGGCGCACGAGCTCCCGAAAGGCCGGCTCGCGCCCTTGCTGGGCAAGGCGGGCGACGTCGGCGTCGGGAAGATTGGGGAGGTCGAGGGAAGGGGCCATGCGCAGCGGCGGAAAGGTAGCCGCGGCGCAGCCGAGCGACTAGCACGAGCCCGTGCAGCACGAGCCCGTGCATTGGTGTTCGTGGCGCTCAGGAATGTCAGGCCACGCTTGCTCCGGTGCGGTGGCCCGGCGACCTTTCGAGGGTGATGCCAGCTACCGACTTCGAGGCGCGGGAAGCGAGCGCCGCGGCGGCCGGCGCTGCGGGCAAGCGTGCCTATGTGCAGCGCATGTTCTCCGAGATTGCGCCGCGCTACGACCTGCTCAACCGCGTGCTCAGCATGGGCATCGACCGCTACTGGCGCCGGGTGGCGCTGGCGCGACTGGGGTGGGAGCGGGTGCCGGGTGGCGTCTATCTCGACCTGTGCGCGGGAACCCTCGACGTGGCGGCGGCATTGACGGCGAAGAGGGGATTTGCGGGGCAGGTGATCGGCGCCGATTTCGCGGAGCCGATGTTGCGCGCCGGACGCGGCAAGGCGGCGGCGGGACGGGTGTCACCGGTAGTGGCCGATGCGCTGTTGCTGCCGGTGCCGGCCAACTCGCTGGACGGCGCGATCGTGGCGTTCGGCATCCGCAACGTAGCCAATCTGGACGCCTGCCTGCGCGAGGTCCATCGCGCGCTGGTGCCGGGTGCGCGATTCGTGATCCTCGAGTTCTCCACACCACGGCTGTCGCTGGCGCGCGCGGCGTATCACGCCTATTTCCACCATGTCCTGCCGCGCATTGGCGGACTGGTCAGCGGACATCGGACGGCGTATACGTACCTGCCCGACTCAGTGCGGGGATTCCCGGAGGCGTCCGTGCTGGCGGAACGCATGGCGAGTGCCGGGTTTGGGGACGTGCAGTGGCGTTCGCTGACCTTCGGTATTGCGGCGGTGCATGTTGGGACAAAATCAGATGACCGGTGACGGATGGCGGATGACTGAATGAGCATTGACACACTTTCCGAATTCATCGATGCGATCGACGCCATTGGCGAACTGGTGCGCGTGCGCGAACCGGTGTCGGTGCACCTCGAGATGTGCGAGATCGCCTATCGCGCCATGAAACTCCCGGGCGGCGGGCCGGCGCTGTTGTTCGAGCGCCCCATCCTGCGCGACGGCACCGCGTCGACGTTCCCGGTGGCGATCAACCTGTTCGGCTCGATGAAGCGCATGGCGCTGAGCCTGGGCGTGCAGGACCTCGACGAGCACGGCGCGCGTATCACGCAGCTGATGGACCTCAAGGTGCCCGAGGGACTGATGGGCAAGCTGTCGTTGCTGCCACGGCTGCTCGAGGTGGCCAAGTTTCCGCCGCGCCTCAAGCACGGCGCGCCGCCCTGCCAGGAGGTGGTGTGGCAGGGTGACGAGATCGACCTCGACAAGATTCCGGTGCTCACCACGTGGCCCGAGGACGGCGGCCCGTTCTTCACGATGACCGCGGTCATCAGCAAGGATCCCTCGCGCGGCATTCGCAACGTGGGGATGTACCGGGTGCAGCAGTTGGACAAGCGTTCGGTGGCCATGCACTGGCAGCGCCACAAGACGGGGGCGGCGCACTGGCGCGAGATGGCCGGGCGCGGCGAGAAGATGCCGGTATGCATGGTCATCGGCGCCGACCCGGCGTCCATGTACTCGGCGAGCGCGCCGCTGCCGCCGAACATCGACGAGTTCATCTTTGCGGGCTTCCTGCGACGCGAGCCGGTGAAACTGGTGAAGGCGCTGACGTGCGATCTCGAGGTGCCGTGGGACGCCGAACTGGTGATCGAGGGGTACATCGACCCCGCAGAGGACCTCGTGGTCGAGGGGCCGTTCGGCGACCACACGGGCTACTACTCCGAGGCCGACCTGTACCCGAAGGTGCACGTGACCGCGGTGACCATGCGGCGCGACATGACGTACATCGCCACGATCGTCGGGCGTCCGCCGATGGAGGACTACTACCTCGGCCACGCCACCGAGCGGATCTTCCTGCCGCTGCTCAAGCTGACGACGCCGGAGATCGTGGACTACCACATGCCGGCCGAGGGGATCTTTCACAACCTTGTGTTCGTTTCGATTCGGAAGGCGTATCCCGGCCAGGCGTACAAGGTGATGAACGCGCTGTGGGGCGCCGGCTTGATGTCGCTGGCCAAGGTGCTGGTGGTGGTGGACGACTGGGTGAACGTCCGCAACCCTCAGGAAGCGTGGTGGGTGGCGCTGAACAACATCGACCCCGAGCGCGACGTGCGCTTCACGCTGGGGCCGGTGGACGTGCTCGACCACGCGAGTCGCGCGTTCACGTTTGGGTCGAAGATGGGGATCGACGCGACGAAGAAGATGCCCGAGGAGGGCTTTGCGCGATCGTGGCCCACGGTGATCGAGATGGATGACGCGACCAGGGCCAAGGTGGATGCGATGTGGCCCTCGCTGGGGATCGGCCCGCGATGATCAGGAGCGCCGGTGCGGCGACAGTGCGAGAAGGACAGACGGTGGGCGGCACGTCGCGCCTGGCGCGTTACGTGAATTTCGTGAAGTTGCCGCACACGGTGTTTGCCCTGCCGTTTGCGCTGGTCGGCGTGGTGATGGCCAGTCGCGAGGCGCCGGTAACGGCCACACTCGTGGGCTGGGTGGTGCTGGCGTTCACGGCGGCGCGCTTTGCTGCGATGGGGTTCAATCGCATTGCCGACCGGCACATCGACGCGCGCAACCCGCGCACCGCAATGCGCGAACTGCCGAGCGGGTCGATGAGCGTGAGCGAGGCGATGGCAAGCGTGGTGCTGGCGTCGGCGGTGTTCATCGTGGCGGCGTGGCGCATCAATCCCCTCTGTCTCGCGCTCTCGCCAGTCGCGCTCGTGTGGGTGTTGTTCTACAGCTTCACCAAGCGATTCACGCGCTGGGCGCACCTGGTACTCGGGCTCGGGCTCGGCATCGCGCCGGCCGGTGGCTACCTGGCGGTGACGGGGCAATGGAGCGAGCCGTGGTGGTTGCTCCCGGTGCTCGCGGCCGCGGTGATGAGCTGGGTGGGCGGCTTCGACATCTTCTACGCGCTGCAGGACACCGAGTTCGACCTCTCGATGGGGCTGCACTCCGTGCCGGCGCGCATGGGAGTGCCGCGTGCGCTGTCGATCGCGCGCGGCTTGCACGCGCTGACGGTGGTTGCGTTGGCGGCGGCCGGCTTCGCAGTGAACGCCGGCGTGGTGTACTTCGCCGGGGTGGCGGTTGCCGCGGGCATCCTGGCGTGGGAACATTCGCTGGTTTCGGCGGACGACCAGTCCCGGCTGGACGCGGCCTTCTTCAACATGAACGGAATCCTGAGCGTGACGTTCTTCCTCTTCGTACTGGCCGAGCGGGTGCTCTCGTGAGCGCCGGGCGTCCCATCGTGATGGCATTCACCGGCGCTTCTGGTGCGCCCTATGGTGTGCGCCTGCTGCAGGCACTGGTGCAGGCCGAGCGGCGCGTCTCGCTGATCGTCAGCAGCCACGGGCTGCGCCTGTTGCAGGCGGAGACGCCGTTCGAGTCGGTGGAAGGGCTGCGTGCGCACGTGGGTGGGAGGGCGTGGGATCGGTGGGTGACGCTGTACGACGACGCCGATCGTGGCGCCGGGCCGGCCAGCGGGTCGCACCGCGCGTCAGCCATGGTGATCTGTCCGTGCTCGATGGGGACGCTGGCGTCGATTGCGGCGGGGACCAGCCGGTCGCTGGTGGAGCGCGCGGCCGATGTGTCGCTGAAGGAGCGCCGTCCGTTGGTGCTGGTGACGCGCGAGACGCCACTGTCGGCCATCCATCTGGAGAACATGCTGCGACTGGCGCACGCCGGGGCGGTGGTTCTTCCCGCTTCACCGGGGTTCTACCACCGGCCGACGCAAGTTGCTGAGTTGGTGGATTTCGTGGTGGCGCGCGTGCTCGACCACCTGGGGATTGAGAACGGGCTGGCGCCGAGGTGGGGAGAGACAGATGACAGATGACAGATGACGGATGACAGATGACGGATGACGGATGACGGATGAAAGAGGGCCGGCGAGTGCTGGCCCTTTTGCCGTGAGGGGGGCATCTTCGGCGGTCGTCCCGAGTTCCGTTTTCCCATTCCGCATTCCGCTTCGAATTTCGAATTCGAATTCCAGTTCCGTCATCCGAATTCCGATTCTCGCATGATCCACCCTTCGCTCTTCGGCATCCTGTACTTCCCGTACGGTCTGATGGTCGGCGTGCCGGCGGTGATGCTGGGATGGCTGGCCACGCGGGCCGGCCTGCCGGTGAGCGCAGCGGCGACCATCGTCGGCATCGCCTTCGCGCCGGCGGCCTTCAAGTTCCTCTGGGCGCCGATTGGCGACCTGACGCTCACCCGCAAGCGCTGGTACGTGCTGGCCAACGCCAGTTGCGCGCTGGCCTTCTTCGGCATGTGCGTCATTCCCATGAGTGCGCGCACGCTGCCGGTGCTGACGGCCATCGTGCTGGCCGGCGCACTGTCGGCCACGTTCATCGCCTTTGCCCTTCAGGGGCTGCTGCTGCACAACTGCGATCCGTCGATGCTCGGACGTGCGGCCGGCTTCTACCAGACCGGCAACATGGTGGGGCAGACGCTCGGTGGCGGCGCCGCGCTGTATCTGGTGCGTCACCTGCCGGCGCTCTGGATGGCCGGCGCCGTGCTCGCGATGGTGGTGCTGCTGTGCAACCTGCCGTTGCTGGTGCTGCGCGAGCCGCCGCGCGTGGGCGAAGGGCGACTGACTGATCGCGTGCGCGAAGTGTGGCGCGAGCTGCGCGCGATGCTCGGCAAGGTCGATGGACGCCTGGCATTGCTGCTGGCGTTTCTCCCCATCGGCACGGGCAACGCGCAGTTCCTGTTCTCCGCCGTCGCGAGGGAGTGGAAGGCATCGGGCGACTTCGTGTCGCTGGTGCTGGGGCTGGTGGCGGGCATCGCGATCACCATCGGCACGCTGGGTGGCGGATGGCTGGAGGATCGCCTGCCGCAACGGCGGGCGTACTTCGTGGCCTGTGCGGCGCAGGGTGTGCTCGCGGTGGTGCTGCTGGTCTCGCCGCGCGAGCCGTGGGCATTCGCCGTCATCACGGCCAGCTACACGGCCACGCTCGGGGCATGCTCGGCGGCGCTCACCGGAATGGCGCTTGCCCTCGCCAAAGGAGGGGCGGCCTCCACCAAGGTCAGCCTGTTCATCGCGTTCAACACCCTCGGGTCGCTGGGCCTGGTGAAGGGAGCGGGATGGGCGCACGACGCGTGGGGGATGACGGGGATGCTCGGGGCCGAGATCATCACGGTGGCGGTGGCGCTCGG
>JBBTFF010000027.1:0-14472 GCA_038041995.1 Gemmatimonadota bacterium
CATGTGCCCCATCGAGACGCCGGAAGGCCCGAACATCGGCCTGATCACGTCGCTCGCCTGCTTTGCGCGGGTCAACGACCTGGGCTTCGTGGAGACGCCGTACCTCGTCGTGCGCAACGGCAAGGTGACCGGCGACCTCGAATGGCTCGACGCCAACCGCGAGGAAGACGCCATCATCGCGCAGGCGAACGCCAAGCTGAACCCCGACGGGACGTTCGTGGACGAGCTGGTGCTCAGCCGCCAGCAGTCGGACGTGCCGCTCGTTGCGCCGTCGCGCATCGACTACATGGATGTGGCACCGGAGCAGGTGGTGTCGATCGCCGCCGCGCTCATCCCGTTCCTCGAGCACGACGACGCCAACCGCGCGCTGATGGGCAGCAACATGCAGCGCCAGGCGGTGCCGCTCCTCAACCCGCAGACGCCGGTGGTCGGCACGGGCCTCGAGGAGAAGGTGGCGCAGGACTCGGGCGCGGTGGTGATCGCCCGGCGCGCCGGCGTGGTGACCAGCGTGACGGCCGACGAGATCATCGTCGACGCCGGCCAGGGCAAGGAAGGGAAGCGTGACGCCGGGGCCCCGCTGGCCCGCCTCACGCAGCAGGACCGCTACCGCCTCAAGAAGTACTGGCGCACCAACCAGGACACCGCCATCAACCAGCGCCCGGTCGTGAAGCTCGGGCAGAAGGTGAAGCTGGGCGAGGTGCTGGCCGACGGTGCGGCCACCGAGCACGGCCAGCTGGCGCTAGGCAGCAACGTGACGGTGGCGTTCATGCCGTGGTACGGGCACAACTTCGAGGACGCCATCGTGCTGTCCGAGCGCCTGGTGAAGGACGACGTCTACTCGTCGATCCACATCCAGGAACTCGAGCTGCACGTCCGCGACACCAAGCGCGGCCAGGAAGAGATCACGCGCGAGATCCCGAACGTCTCGGAGGAGTCCCTCGTGGACCTCGACGAGCGCGGCATCGTGCGCATCGGCGCCCACGTGAAGCCGGGCGACATCCTGGTGGGCAAGATCACGCCGAAGGGCGAGACGGAGCTGTCCCCCGAGGAGAAGCTGCTGACGGCGATCTTCGGCGACAAGGCGAAGGACGTGAAGGACTCGTCACTCAAGGTGCCGCCGGGCATGGAAGGCGTGGTCATCGACTGCAAGATCTTCTCGCGCGTCGAGGACCAGGTCGTCGAGAAGGACCGCGGCGAGCGCATCGGCGACGTCCGCCGGCTCGAGGGCGAGGAGAAGGTGCGCGTCAACGACGTGCGTGACGAGGAGATCAGGGAGATCCTGGTCGGCCAGATCGTCGAGCTGGCGCTGAAGAGCGGCACGGTGGAAGAGGCGATCCCGAAGGGCACCAAGCTCACCGAGGAGCTCCTCGCCGACCTGCGTCTGGCCACGCTCGACCTCAAGACGTTCCGCGTCGGCAACAAGAAGGCCAACGACGAGGTCCGCGAGATCATCGACGCGGCCAACGAGGTGAAGGCGAAGATCGAGGAGAAGGCCGAGGAGCGCATCGACCGCATCCTGCAGCCCGACGAGCTGCCGCCCGGCGTCATCCAACTGGTGAAGGTGTACCTGGCCGAGAAGCGCAAGATCTCGGTGGGCGACAAGATGGCCGGCCGTCACGGCAACAAGGGCATCGTGGCGCGCATCGTGCCGGAAGAGGACATGCCGTTCCTGCCGGACGGCCGTCCGGTGGACATCGTGCTCAACCCGCTCGGCGTGCCGAGCCGCATGAACGTGGGACAGATCCTCGAGACCCACCTCGGGTGGGCCGCGCGGCTGCTGGGCTTCTACGCGAAGACGCCGGTGTTCGCTGGCGGGAACGAGCGCGAGATCGGGTTGCTGCTTCGCCTGGCGGGCGTCACCTGGGCGCGGTCGTCGCTGGGCCTGCAGGTCGAGGCCCCGGTGATCACCGACAAGGACATCCGTCACCTGCTCGCCGACATCAAGCCGAGCGCGGAGAACATCGACAAGGTGGAGCTCCTGGGCGACGCCACGCTGAACGACCTGCACGGCCGGTCGATGTCGGCGGAGACGAAGGAGATCTACGTGCGGGTGCGCGACTATCTCGCGACGGCGGCCAAGGAGCTGGCCGAGCGCGAGCACGCCAACCTGCGCTATGAGAAGGCGTTCCATGAGCTGGGGGCCGACGACGCCGAGTTCGCGGCGCGGAAGGCCGAGTTCAAGAAGACGTCCAAGGAGATCGAGCGGCTCGACGCGCTGAGCGCGGCCGAGTTGCTCGAGCTGCACGGGTTGCCGAACCTCGCCTCGACGCTCGGCAAGAAGAGCGAGGTCGACGTCGACGCGGCCGCGGTGGAGCTGCTCGGGCTGGCCGGCATCCTGCCGTTCGGCAAGATCAAGCTGCGCGACGGACGCACCGGCGAGACGTTCACCAGCGCGGTGACGGTGGGCCAGGTGTACATGCTGAAGCTCAGCCACCTGGTGGACGACAAGATTCACGCCCGGAGCATCGGACCGTACTCGCTGGTCACGCAGCAGCCGCTGGCGGGCAAGGCGCAGTTCGGCGGCCAGCGTTTCGGCGAGATGGAAGTCTGGGCGCTCGAGGCGTACGGCGCCGCGCACACGCTGCAGGAAATCCTCACGGTCAAGTCGGACGACGTGAACGGACGCAGCCGCGTGTACGAGGCGATCGTGAAGGGGCAGAACCTGCCCGAGCCGGGGACGCCGGAGTCATTCAACGTGCTGGTGAAGGAGCTGCAGGCGCTGGGCATCCACGTCACGATGGACGCCAACGAAACCTTCGGCGTGTCCTCCGGGAACGGGAACGAGGAATAACTGATGATCGATTTCCGCAACGCGCGTGAGCATCGCGCCTCGGCGTTTGACTTCATCCAGGTTCGCATTGCGAGCCCGGAGGAGATTCGTGGTCCCCGGGACTCGAAGGAGCGGGAGCGGCTGGAGATGGCCGGCCTCCGCTCGTGGTGGTCGTGGGGCGAGGTCACCAAGCCGGAGACGATCAATTACCGGTCGTTCAAGCCGGAGAAGGACGGGCTCTTCTGCGAGCGCATCTTCGGCCCGGTGAAGGACTGGGAGTGCCACTGCGGCAAGTACAAGCGCATCCGGTATCGCGGCGTGATCTGCGACCGCTGCGGCGTGGAGGTCACGCTGAGCAAGGTGCGCCGCGACCGCATGGGGCACATCGAACTGGCCGTGCCGGTGGCGCACATCTGGTTCTTCAAGACGCTGCCGAGCCCGATGGGCAACCTGCTCGACCTCACGCTCCGTGACCTCGAGAAGGTCGTCTACTACTCGAACTACGTGGTCATCGACGCCGGCGAGCAGGAAGTGCGCGTCAACGACCTGCTCGACGAGGACCAGTTCCTCGAGCTGCGCACCAAGGCCAAGGCCGAGAACGACACGGCGTTCCTCGCCGACATCGGCGCGCCGGCGGTGCGCGAGCTGCTGCGCCGCCTCGACGTCGACAAGGTGTCGGAGGAGCTGCGCGTCGCGGTCCTGACGGAGACGTCGCAGCACAAGAAGAAGCAGATGCTGAAGCGCCTCAAGGTCGTCGACGCCTTCCGCAAGTCGGGCGACCACTCGGACGTGCGCAACAAGCCGGAGTGGATGATCCTCGACGTGGTGCCGGTGATCCCGCCGGACCTGCGCCCGCTGGTGCCGCTCGACGGCGGCCGGTTCGCCACGTCCGACCTGAACGACCTGTACCGCCGCGTCATCAACCGCAACAACCGCCTGCAGAAGCTGATCGTGCATCGCGCGCCCGAGGTCATCCTCCGGAACGAGAAGCGCATGCTGCAGGAGTCGGTGGACGCGCTGTTCGACAACGGGCGCCGTTCGAAGGCGATTCGCGGCCGCGGCAAGCGCCCGCTCAAGTCGCTGTCCGACATGCTCAAGGGCAAGCAGGGGCGCTTCCGCCAGAACCTGCTCGGCAAGCGCGTGGACTACTCGGGCCGCTCGGTGATCGTGGTGGGTCCCGAGCTGAAGCTGAACCAGTGCGGTCTGCCGAAGAACATGGCGCTCGAGCTCTTCAAGCCGTTCATCATCCACAAGCTGGTGGAGAAGGGCATTGCCGAGACGGTGAAGCGCGCCAAGAAGATCGTGGAACGCGAAAGCCCCGAGGTGTTCGAGATCCTCGAGGAGATCATCCGCGACCATCCGGTGCTGCTCAACCGCGCGCCGACGCTGCACCGCCTGGGCATCCAGGCGTTCGAGCCGGTGCTGGTGGAGGGCAAGGCCATCCGCATCCACCCGCTCGTCTGCGCGGCGTTCAACGCCGACTTCGACGGCGACCAGATGGCGGTGCACGTGCCGCTGTCGCCCGAGGCGCAGATCGAGTGCCGCGTGCTGATGCTGTCGTCGAACAACATCCTCAAGCCGGCGGACGGCCGCCCGGTGGCCGAGCCCAGCCAGGACATCGTGCTCGGCTGCTACTTCGCCACCAAGGCGCCGACCGATTTCGACGCCCTGGCCAAGGACCCGAAGCGCGTCGCCAAGCTGCCGTCGTACACGGCGGCCGAAGAAGTGGAGATGGCGCTGGCCCTCGGCCGGCTCACCACCCACTCGGCGCTGCGCTTCCTGGTCACCGATGTGGCCGGCGAGCGGGCGTGGCAGGTGACGACGGCCGGCCGCGTGATGTTCCACGAGATCGTGCCGAAGGAACTGCCGTTCCAGAACCGGGACATGAAGAAGAAGGCGCTGTCGGAGCTGGTGTTCGACTCGTACCGCGCGGCCGGCCTGGCCGGCACCGTGGCGTTCCTCGACCGGCTCAAGGAGTTCGGCTTCCGCAACGCCACCCGCGGCGGCGTCTCGATCGGCATCACCGACCTCGAGATCCCGAGCGAGAAGGAGATCCTGCTCGAGGAGGCCTCGACGCGCGTGGAGCGCTTCCAGCGCGCCTACTCGACGGGCAACATCACCAACGGCGAGCGCTACAACAAGGTCATCGACACCTGGACGCACGCCAACAACGACATCGCCGACGCGATGGTCAAGCGCATGCGCGAGTCGCAGGGCGGCTTCAACCCCGTCTTCATGATGTTCGACTCGGGGTCGCGCGGTTCGCGTGACCAGATCCGCCAGCTGGCCGGCATGCGCGGCCTGATGGCGAAGCCGCAGAAGAAGCTGACCGGCGGCATCGGCGAGATCATCGAGAGCCCCATCCGGGCGAACTTCCGGGAAGGCCTGTCGGTGCTCGAGTACTTCATTTCCACGCACGGCGCGCGCAAGGGCCTGGCCGACACCGCGCTGAAGACGGCCGACGCGGGCTACCTGACGCGCCGGCTGTGCGACGTCGCGCAGGACGTGACGATCAACGTGGAAGACTGCGGCACCATCATGGGGCTCGACGTGTCGGCGCTGAAGGAAGGCGAGGACATCATCGAGCCGTTGTCCGAGCGCATTGTCGGCATCGTGGCCGCGGAAGACGTGTACGATCCGCAGTTGCGCGACGATGCCGGCCGTCCGGCCCTGCTGGTCGAGGCCGGCCAGATGATGGAGGAGGAGACGGCCCGCGCCATCGAAGACGCCGGCATCGAATCGGTGAAGATCCGCTCGGTGCTGACGTGCGAGGCGAAGCGTGGCCTCTGCCGCATGTGCTACGGCCGCAACCTGGCGACCATGCAGATGGTGGACATCGGCGAGGCCGTCGGCATCATCGCGGCGCAGTCGATTGGCGAGCCAGGCACGCAGCTGACGCTCCGTACGTTCCATATTGGCGGCACGGCAGCCCGTATCGCCGAACAGACGGCCCGCAAGTCGAAGGTGGCCGGCATCATCGAGTACGGCGACCGCCTGATCACGGTGACCAACGCCGAGGGCCAGCGCATCGTCACGTCGTACGAGGGTGAGCTGTTCATTCGCGCGTCGGCCGACAAGAACGCCCCGGTGTCGGCCCGCCTGCAGGTGCCGCTCGGCGCGCTCCTGATGGTCAAGGATCGCGAAGAGGTGAAGAAGGAGGCCATCGTCTTCACGTGGGACCCGTACACCAACCCGATCATCAGCGACGTCGACGGCACCATCAGGTTCGTCGAGCTCGTCGAGGACGAGAGCTTCGCCGAGGAACTCGACGAGCTCACCGGCCTGCGCCAGCGGGTGGTCATCGAGGACCGCGAGAAGAAGCTGCATCCGCACATCGAGATCTGGACGTCGAAGGGCGGCAAGGACAAGAAGGTCCGCGACTTCGTCATCCCGGTGGGCGCGCAGCTGATCATCGAGGACGGCGTGCACGTCTCGGCCGGCACGACGATCGCCAAGATCGGGCGTGAGGCGTACAAGACCCGCGACATCACGGGCGGCCTGCCGCGCGTGGCCGAGCTGTTCGAGGCGCGCCGCCCCAAGGACCCGTCGACGATCTCGGAGATCGATGGCGTCGTGCGGTTCGGCGACATCAAGCGCGGCAAGCGCGAGATCTTCGTCCAGCCGATGGACAGCGCCGGGTCAGTTGACGAGACGCAGCCGGCGCAGCTGTACGAAGTGGCCGCCGGCAAGCACTTGCGCGTGCACGAGGGCGACCGCGTGCGCGCCGGCGACCGCCTGTCGGAAGGCCCGGTGAACCCGCACGACATCCTGCGCATCAAGGGACCGCGCGCCGTGCAGGAATACCTGCTGAACGAGGTGCAGGAGGTGTACCGCCTGCAGGGCGTGAAGATCAACGACAAGCACATCGGCGTGATCGTGCGCCAGATGCTGCAGAAGGTGCGCGTCATGGACTCGGCGGACACCGAGTTCCTGGAAGGCGAGAACATCGACAAGGCGGCGTTCCGCAAGGCCAACGACCGGGCGAAGAAGAAGAAGCTTCGCGCGGCGACCTCGGAGCCGCTGCTCCTCGGCATCACGAAGGCGAGTCTCACGACCGAGTCGTTCATCTCGGCGGCGTCGTTCCAGGAGACCACGCGCGTGCTGACCGACGCGGCCATTCGCGGGGCCAAGGACAACCTGCTCGGCCTGAAGGAGAACATCATCATCGGCCACCTGATCCCGGCCGGCACGGGCATGTACCGCTACCAGCAGGTGGACATGGACGTCGAGGCACCGGCGGCACCCGAGCCCGAGTTCGGGCTGGGCGACCTTGGCGCGCTGCCGGCCATGGCCGACGACCTGTCCCCGCTGGGCGCCGACCATCTCGACTGAACGCGCTCGCGGAAGTGAACGACGCGAGGCCCGTCTCCGAGAGGAGGCGGGCCTCGGTCGTTGTGCCGGGCTCGATGCGGCGGACGGCGAGTACCGCTAGTCGACGATGAAGAGCGTTGCCCCCGACGTGCCGGTGCGCGAACGGTGCGGCGCCGCGCCCTCGGCCACTTGGTAGCTCATTCCCGCCCGAAGCACGTGCAATGTGCCGTCGGCGAGTTCGGTGGTCAGCTCACCGTCGAGCACCAGGAGCACATGCCCGCGCTCGCACCAGTGATCGGCCAGGTACCCGGGTGAGTAGCGCACCATCCGCACGCGGATGTTGCCCTGCTCGAAGAGCCGCTGCGACACCGAGCCGCTCGCTCCGGGCTGGCTCGACTCGGGGAGCGCGCTCCAGTCGGAGACGCAGAACGGGACATCGGTGATGTGCATGGTGCGGTCGCCTCGGTGCGGGGTGGAAGGGGTGAAGGAAGATGTCCGCGCCGCCGCGACACAGCCAGCGTGCGGACCCGCCGCGCCTCAAGCGGCGCCAGCGACTCCGGCGAGCAGCGCGGTGATCTTGCGCACCGTGGTGATGTTGCGGAATGTCGCCGGCACGCCGAGCGCCTTCTCGAAACGCGCCAGCGAGAATTTCGACTCACTGATGCGCACGCGGCTGCGCCAGTAGAGCTCGCGCGCATTGGCGGCAAAGTCGTCGGTGGTGCTGGCGAAGCCCTGCACGGCGCGCCGTTCGGCGGAAGTCAGGGCGCGGGCGAGGAAACCCACGGACAGGGCGTCGCTGTCGGCGAGGTCGTCGAAGGGCGCGTGGCGGACGGCCTCGGTCATCTCGCGGGGCGTGCGCAGGAACGTCTCCACGGGAAACCCGAGGGCGCCGTGCAGCGCGCGCGCGATGCGCTTCTCCAGGGCTGTTGCGGTCCCGGCGCACGCGGTGAACAGCACGTTGCCGCTGGCAATGAACGTGGAGACGTCGGTGAAGCCGAGTTGCTCGAAGTGTCCACGGAGCGCGTCCATCTTGACGACGTGGCCGCCGACATTGATGGCGCGGAGCAGTGCGACGTAGCGCGGCATGTTGGGGAGCGGGGCTTGATTGTGGAGTGAATCGGCTGGAAGTTCACCCGAGACCCCCGGCATTGCCACCCCGCAAAGCGCGGCGCCGAGAAGATCTTGCGGAGGCGTCGCATGCCAATAACCGAGAGCGTTGACCGCGGCGCGCGAATGGTGCGATTCGTGGCCCGGGGCCAGCTCGTCGTCGACGAGATGCTGGCCGCCGTGGACCGCGCCGTGGCCGCCGCCGGCGACGAAACCGGGTAGAGCGTCCTCTCCGACCATCGCGCGCTCGACGTCCCGGCCACCGGCGACCAGGTGCGCGCGATGCTCGAACACATCCGCATGCATGGACAGGCGTTTTACGGATCCCGATGGGCGGTGGTGACCATCGCGCCGGCGTCGTTCGGGATGATGCGCATGCTCGGCACGCTCGCCGAGTCGATACCGATCGCCGTGCGCATCTTCGCCGACGTCCCTGAGGCACTCCGCTGGCTGCAGGAGACACCGTAGCGGGCGGGGTGATCGCTCGGCGGTGTCGCGGACTACGTCCTTATGTCGTATGGCGGCCACCGCGCCCTCACGGCAGATTCCCAGCGTCTCCACCCCGGGAATCGATGAGCGCACCCGCGACCGCTGCCCCCCTCGCACTCCGCACGCACGTCATCACCCGCCGTTCCGTGGTGTCGTGGGTGATGTACGACCTCGCGAATACCATCTTCTCGATGGGCGTGGTCTCCATGTACTTCTCGCTCTACATCCGGAGCGAGGTTGGCCCCCGGCGCGCGGACTCGGCGTACGGGCTCATCACCGCCGTGTCCATGGGGATCATCTTCGTCATCTCGCCGATGCTTGGGGCGATGACCGACCGCGCGCGGCGCCGCATGCCGTTCCTGATGTGGAGCACCATGGTGTGCGTGGCGCTCACGGCCCTGCTGGGCCGCGTCGAGTATTCTACCACGCTCCTGCTCTTCGTCGTGGCCAACGCCGCGTACCAGGCCGGACTGCAGTTCTACGACGCAATGCTCCCTGAAGTGAGCACGGAGGCGAATCGCGGGCGGGTCAGCGGCATCGGTATCGGCGTCGGCTACCTCGGGTCGTTCATCGCCGTTGGTCTCGGCATGTACTACGGCTCCGACAACCTCCCCAGGCTGTTCGGACTGATCGCGATGTTCTTCCTCGCATTCGCCGTCCCGTGCTTCCTGTTCGTCCGCGAGCGCGGGAACGCGAATCCGCGCCCCGTCTTCGACTGGGCCGCGATGCAGGGGTCGGCGCGCGACACGCTGGCAACGATCCGCAATGGTCATCGGTATCCGGGCCTCATCCGCTTCCTCGTCGGGCGCGTATTCTACACCGACGCCGTCACTACCGTCATCACGATCATGACGCTGTACACCGTGAACGTGGCGGTGGCGTCGGGGCAATCCGAGGTGAATGGCAGGAAGACGGCGAATCTGGTCATGATGGTCGCCATCACGTTCGCCGTCCTCGGCGGATTCGCGTGGGGGAGGCTGGTGGACCGCATCGGTCCCAAGCGCACGCTCAACATCGTGCTTGCCCAGTGGGTGGCCACGTTCGTCGCGGCGGCGATGATGGGCCTGCTCCAGCTTCCGTTGGCGTTCTTCTACGTGGTGGCCTCGTCGGCGGGCATCGCGATGGGTGGGGTGCAGGCGGCCGACCGCCCGCTGATGCTGCGCCTCACACCGCCCGATCGCATCGGCGAGTTCTATGGATTGTACGGCATGGTCGGCCGCTTCTCGGCCATCAGCGGCCCGATCATCTGGGCCATCGTTGCGAAGCTGACCATCGAGAGCGGACTCCTGAAGCCCGCGCAAGGGCAGGGTGTGGGCGTGCTCGTGCTGATGCTGCTCGTTATCCTGTCGTACCTGATACTGCGACCGGTGACCGACGAGAAGCGGGACTGGTCGCACCTTTCCGGGGTCGAATGATGGTCGCGCCGTGCGTTGCGCGCCGACGCTGCCGCACGCTTGCCATCGTGGCGGCGTGCGCGGCGCTGGCCGCACCGGTGCGTGCCCAGCAGCCGGCGAGTTGTGGCCCACAGGACGGCAAGTTGGCGCTCGTGCTCGCCGGCGGCGGCGCCAAGGGATTCGCGCACGTGGGCGTGCTGCGCATGCTCGACTCGCTTGGCATCGTGCCCGACCTCGTCGTGGGTACCAGCGCCGGGGCGATGGTCGGCGCGCTG
This sequence comes from Gemmatimonadota bacterium, assembly GCA_038041995.1. Taxonomy (GTDB): domain Bacteria; phylum Gemmatimonadota; class Gemmatimonadetes; order Gemmatimonadales; family Gemmatimonadaceae; genus PNKL01. Next base: position 10,347 of record JBBTFF010000027.1, read on the forward strand.
TACGCCAGCGGTCTCGCCGTCGACGACATCACTCGCCAGGCGCTCGGCCTGGGCCTGGACTCGCTCGTCGGGCGATACGGCGCCCTCATCCCTCCGTCGCTCGGCGACCGGCGGGCCATCCTCGCATGGGAGGGAGGCGCGCAGGGATTTGCGCTCCAGACGAGCGTGGTGCGCGAGGCGCCGCTGAACGCGCTGATGACATCGCTGTACCTGCGCGGCAACCTGATCGCTCGTGGCAACTTCGACCGGCTGCCGATCCCGTTCCGCGCCGTCGCCGCCGACATCCACACCCGCCGTCAGGTGGTGCTCGGCACGGGCGACCTGGCCCAGGCCGTGCGCGCCAGCAGTTCGATCCCGATCGTCTTCCGCACGGTGCACATTGGCGGGCGTGACCTCGTGGACGGGGGGATTGCCAACAACGTTCCCGTCGAGGTCGCGCGCTCACTGGGCGCCACCCGCATCATCATCTCCGCGCTGCTCGACACCGTCGTGACGGACAAGGGCGCCGACGATCCGCTTTCCGTTGCCGCCCAGATGGTGAGCCTGTTGTTCGAGCAGACGCTGCCGTCGGTGCGCCCGGGAGACGTGATGGTGGTGTCCGACGTGAACGCGGTGAACCAGCTCGATTTTTCCGCCGAGAACATCAGCAGGGTGATCGCGGCCGGCGACAAGGCCGCCGCCTCGCTGCGCGACGACCAGTGCCTGCCACGCGGCCGCAAGCGCCGCACGGGCGTGGTGCCGCCGATCGCGACAGCGATCACGCGCCGGGGCACCGAGCCCGACCTCGCGCGTGTCCTCCGCGTCACCCTTGGTGCGGTGGGCGGCCATGCCGCCGACGTGCCGGTGTTGCAGCGGCGGCTGCAGCGGCTGTCTCAGGTGGAGCGCTATCGCGCGGTCTGGCTCTTTCCGGTGCAGGGCCCCGGCGACTCCGTGGTCTTTGCCGCCGTGGGTCGCCCGTCGAGCGTCGAACGGCAGCTGGCCGGCGCGGCATTCGACCGAGAGCTCGGTGCGCGCCTCTGGGTCGGCCGCGTGAAGCGCTTCCCGCGGCGCAACGCCGAGGCGACCGAGGTGGTCGAGATCGGGCAGCTGCAGCAGGAGTTTTCCGTCACGCTGCGCCGCGGCTACGACGTGCTGCGGTCGCCGTGGTCGCCGCTGCTCAGCAGCACGATCGCGCGAACCCGCGTGCGTGACATCCGTGAAGGCGAGGAGTTTCCGGTCACGAAGACGGCCGACTGGCTGCTGGAAGCGGGCGTCGAACGGCGGTTCAGCCGCCGCGTCTTCGTGGGCCTGACGGCCCTTGCCCGCCAGTGGGACGAGCCGGTCTTCGCCGGTTCACCGACCGCCCCGGGGGGACGGCTGCGTGTCCAGATGCTCGGGGTGGCCACCGCCGCCCGCGCCACGGTGGAGTTCGAGGGAACGACGCGCTACTGGCGCAGCGCCGTGGAACTGGGGATGCCGCGCAATGTTCGCGGCCTGCGCGTGGAGCCCACGCTCTCGGCCGTGATCGGCGAGCGCCTGCCGCTGCAGTACAGCGCCTACCTGGGAGGGAGCGACGCGGGGTTCCCCGGCTACAAGATCCAGGAACTTCGCGGCGAGCAGGCGGCGATGGCGACGCTGCAGCTGTCGCATCTGCTGTACGGCCCGGTCAGCCTGCGCGCACTGGTGGCCGGCGGTTCGTTGCAGCGGGAAGACTACGGCATCTTCCGCAATGCGCGCGGCTACTTCGGCGCTCGCGCCGGCTTCGGCGTAACCACGGCGCTCGGCCCCGTGGTCATCGAGTTCGGATCCAACGATCACGGCCGATACAACGTCTGGTTCCGCTTTGGCGACTGGTTCTAGCGCGTGCGCACCTCGGTACTGAACATCCTGCTGGGTGCGGCGGCCCTTGCCGTCATGCTGGTGGGCGGCGTCGGCTGGTACTGGCGGCGCTGGGTGCGGCGCACCGCGCGACGGGCCCACCGCCGCTTCGGCGCCCGCATCGACCGCTTCAAGCTGACGAGCAAGCGCTACATCACCGAGGCGCTGCTCAATGACCCCGAGATCGCCGTGGCCGTGCGCGCTCACGCCGCCGAGCACGGGATGGCGGAACGCGAGGTGTGGGGGCGGGTGCGGGGGTACCTGGCCGAAATCGTTCCCGCATTCTCCCTGCTCATGTACTACCAGTTCGGCTACGCCATCTCGCGCGCGCTGCTGGGGATGTTCTACAAAGTCTCGGTGGACTACGTGCGCCGCGAGTCCATCGACGAACTGCCGCGCGAATCGATCGTCATCTACCTGCTGAACCATCGCAGCAACGCCGACTTCGTGCTGGCCAGCTACGCGCTGGCCGGCGAGGTCGCCATCTCGTACGCGGTGGGGGAGTGGGCGCGCGTCTTTCCGCTCGAGTACCTGTTCAAGTCATTCGGTTCCTACTTCATCCGCCGTCGCTACCGCGAGCCGCTCTACCACTCCGTGCTGGAGCGGTACGTGCAGTTGATCACGCGCAACGGCGTCACGCAGGGGATCTTCCCCGAGGGCGGCCTCACCCGCGACGGGCACCTGCGCCCCGCCAAGGTGGGCCTGCTCGACTACCTGTTCGGCGTGGCCCGGGAACCTGGTTTCGCCGAACGGATGCACGTGATCCCGGTGGCGATCAACTACGACCGCGTGCTCGAGGACCGGACGCTGTTGCGCGAGTTGCGGACGCACGAGGGTTCACCGAAGCCGCGGCGGCTTTCCCAGCTTGGCGAAGTGCTGCATTACGCCGGGTGGAATGCCGGGCGAGCGCTCTCGCGGCGGTGGAAGCGCTACGGGCGCGCGGCGGTCGTCATTGGCGAGCCCATTCCCGTGAAGCCGTGGCTCGACGAGCTGGCCGCGGGCGGGACGCCACTGTTCGCGCGCGGCAAGGCGGAACGGCTCGGCGCGGTGCAGGGGTTCTGCGACGACGTGATGACCCGTATCGGCGCCATCACGCCGGTCACGCCGGTACCCCTCGCTTGCGCCGCGCTGCAGACATTCGACGCCGACTTCATCGCGCGCGACAGGTTGCTCGAGCGCATGCGGGAACTGCGCGACGTCCTGGTGGAACGTGGTGCTCGGGTACTGAAGGCCGACCAGCGGGTCGAGGAAAGCTGGGAACGGGCGTACCGCATGCTGCGGATGCGGCGCGTCGTGGCCCGGGCGGGCGAGGGCTACCTGCTGCTGCCCAAGGGGCGGGAACTGGTGAGCTTCTACGCGAACTCCGTGTCCCACTTGTGCGGCGAATATGCGCAGGCGGTGCGAGCGCGCGATGCGCTTCCGGCGGACGAGTTGATCGGACGCTGAATGGCGGCTCGTGCTCGTGCTTGACTTGCCGCGGTGGGCCGCGCGTGCGCCGACCGCGCGCCGCGGCTGGGCTCAACGAGGAACGAGGCGCACGTCGAGAGTCTGCTGCGTCACGTGGCACAGATCGCGCGGCACGACGATCGCGTCACGGCGCCACGGGAGATATCTGTCCCGGTCGACCGTGACCGTATAGGTGTCGGCGCGCTCCCAGGCCGTCGCCCAGCCGGCGTACCCGACGTAGCTCGCCGGCACCATGAGGGAATCCTGCCACGTCCCCGAAATGGCGCGCAGCGTGGCGCCGTGGGTGACGAGCATTCCCGTGAGCGAGTCGTGCGCCATCACCCACAGGCCAGGGCGTGCCTCGGCGGTGCACACGATGACAACCGTTGCCGAATCTCTCAGCACCTGTGGGTCCTGCGCCGATGAGAGCGCGCGCGACGTGGCGATGAAGCGGTGGGAGCCGATCGCCAGCAGCACGAGGCTCCCGTCGTTTTCGGTGCGTACCGCCACCGGGTTGCTCGCCGAAAGCACGGGTGCGTCGTATGTGGTTGACGGCGCACCCGAGGCATCGGTCACCGCGGCCGTAACGCGCGGGAATCCACTGGGCACCATGGTAGTGTGGCGTCCGGTGCCGTCGATTCCTCCCACCAGGATCTGCAATCGCGCCGCCGACCGCGCCGCAACGGGCGTTTCGCCGCCGCAGGCGAGCGCGCCGAGGAGCGGCACGACGGACAGGAGCGTGCGTGGGCGGGCAACGAGCGTCATGGCCTCCAATATGTGCGCCCGTTCAACGCCAGCCACCAGCCACCAGCCACCAGCCACC
>JBBTFF010000028.1:0-23308 GCA_038041995.1 Gemmatimonadota bacterium
CGCGTCGGGAATGACGCGCCGGATCACCCCGCCGTGCTCGGCGAGCCGGCGCTCGGCCTCGGCGCGGTCGACGCCGAGCTTCTGCATCACGATGGCGAGCTTCACGCGCTGGCCGGCGGCATCGAGCAGCTCGCGCGCCTCGGCACGCGTCACGCCGCAGACCTCGCGCAGGATGCGTTCACTGCGGTCTTTCAGCTTGGCGTTGGTCGCCTGCAGGTCGACCATCAGGTTGCCGTACGTCTTGCCCAGGCGGATCATCGCGCCGGTCGTGATGGTGTTGAGCACCAGCTTGGTGGCGGTGCCCGCCTTCATGCGCGTGGAGCCGGTGACCGCTTCGGGGCCGACGATGACGACGATGGCGATGTCGGCCGCGGCAAGCGTCTCGGCCGGCGGCGGCGAGCAGGCCACGATGGCCGTGCGCGCACCGAGCGAGCGTGCATGCTCGAGGGCGGCGCGCACGTAGGGCGTCGTGCCGCTGGCCGCGATACCCACCACGAAGTCGCCCTTCCGCACGCCGGCCGTCGTGAGATCCTCTCGCGCCCCGTCCGGGCGGTCCTCCGCACCCTCCTGAGCACGGGTCAGCGCGGGAAGCCCGCCTGCGATGATCCCCTGCACCATTTCGGCGTCCACGCCGTAGGTTGGGGGACATTCGGAAGCGTCGAGAACGCCGAGTCGGCCAGACGTCCCGGCCCCGGCGTAGAAGAGGCGCCCGCCCGCGCGGAAGGTCTGTTCGGCGATCGCCACCGCCATCGCAATCGCCTCGGCTTGCGCGGCGACCGCGGCGGGAACTCCCGCGTCCTCCGCGTTTATCAGGGCGACGATCTCGGACGGCGAGGCGAGGTCGATGGCCGCGGTGCGCGGGTTGCGGCGTTCGGTGATTCGGGGATCGAGCACGACTGGAACGGATTGGGGAGAGCAACTATGAGCGGAAGGTCTATTCGTGCTAAGTTATCGGGCGTGCGCGCCCTGTCTACCGTCTTGATCGCCCTCGCCCTGGCACACCCGGCCGGCGCGCAGGTCTTTGGCGCCCCCGAGAGGACGGGGCGCTCCCTCTGGGTGTCGGCCGGCACCGGGTGGGCACAGGGCGGCGACCTCAATGACGGCGCCTCGCAGTCCATGTGGAGCCTGGGGCAGTACTCCCCGCGGCGCGCATCCGTGGAGTTCGAACGGCGGAGCCAGTCGCTGGGGTTCGCGGTGAGCCACGCCACCGTGCCGCTGACATACGACGGCCCGGAGTGCGCACGCTGCGACGCCGACATCGACGTGCTGCAGATGATGGGGACGTTCCGCATCGGCGGCGGGGGTCCCGGACAGGGATTCCATCAGGTGCTCGAGTTCGGGGGCGGCGTGACGCAGTGGAGCAAGCTGACCTCGCGCGGATCGGGGACCATTGCCCCGATGACCGCCGACAACGATTTGACGTTCCAGATCGGGTACGGATTCGGATTGAACCTCGGCGACTCCTTCGCCGTGACGATCGTGCAGGACGTGTCGACTTCGATCCACCAGAAGGACGGGCTCTCGGCCGGCGAGAGCCGCACCCTCACCCAGCGCACGACGCGCCTCGGCGCGCGTCTCCGCCTCGGTCGCTAGCCGAACATTCTCACCCCACCGGAGTTCCAGATGTCGCGTCGTCTCATTCGCCTGGCGGTCCTGCTCGTTCCCGTTGCCGTGCTCGTAGCCTCGTGCCGCCATGGCGGTGCGCGGCCAACCGTGGACATCGGCACCTACCTGGGAGGCCAGACCAAGCTGGTGATCGCCGAACCGGTGTTCGGCGCGCACGGCATGGTGGCGAGCAACAGCGCATTGGCGAGCGAGGCCGGCACCGAGATCCTGAGGCAGGGCGGCAACGCGGTGGACGCGGCGGTAGCCACCGGCTTCGCGCTGGCCGTTACCTACCCGGGGGCCGGCAACATCGGCGGCGGCGGCTTCATGAACATCCACATGGCCGACGGACGCACGGCGGCCATCGACTATCGCGAAGTGGCCCCGCTCGCCGCAACGCGCGACATGTACGTCGACCCGGCCACGGGAAAGCTCACCGACAAAAGCATCATCGGGCACCTGGCGTCGGGAGTCCCCGGCTCGGTGGCCGGCATGGCGGAAGCACTCTCGAAATACGGCTCCATGTCGCTGGCCGCGGTCATGGCACCGGCGATTCGCCTGGCCAGGCAGGGCTTCATCGTGGACAGCTCGCTCTTTCGCTCGCTCCGTAAGGACCGCGAGAGCCTGATGCAGTTCGCCGGCAAGGACCTGTTCTATCCCGACGGCGAGCCGTTGGCGCCGGGCGCGCGGCTGGTGCAGGCCGAGCTCGCGCGCACGCTCGAACTCATCGCGGCCAAGGGGCCGGCGGGCTTTTACGAAGGTGACGTGGCCGACGCGCTGGTCGCCGAGATGACGCGCGGCGGCGGCATCATCACGCACGAGGACCTGCGGCGCTACAAGCCCGAGTGGCGAACGCCGATCAGGAGCACGTACCGCGGCTACACGCTGTTCACGATGCCCCCGGCGTCATCGGGAGGCATCACGATGACCGAGACGATGAACATCCTCGAGACTTTCGGCGCGCTGCCGAAGTACGGCTCCGCGAGCTATTCGCACCTGCTGGCCGAGGCGTTCCGCCGGTCGTTCATCGATCGCAACGTAAAGCTGGGCGATCCCGCGTTCGTGAAGGTCCCGATCGAGCAGCTGACCAGCAAGGCGTACGCCAGGGAGCTGGCCGGCACGATCGACCGCGCGCAGGCGACGAAGACGCCGGCGTTCAAGGGCGGAACTGAACCCGATCACACCACGCACTATTCGGTGGCCGACAACAGCGGCAACGTGGTGGCGACGACGACGACGCTCAACGGCGGCTACGGTTCAGGGGTGTGGATCCCCAAGGGCGGCTTCTTCATGAACAACGAGATGGACGACTTTGCAGCGCAGCCGGGAACGGCGAACATGTTCGGCCTGGTGCAGGGCGAGGCCAACGCCGTCGCCCCCGGCAAGCGGATGCTGAGCGCGATGGCGCCGACCATCGTGCTGGGCAAGGACGGCAAGGTGCTGCTGGTGGTGGGAGCCGCGGGCGGACCGCGCATCATCACCACGACGACGCAGGTCATCCTGAACGTCATCGAGCACAACATGTCGCTGGCCGACGCCATGCGCGCGCCGCGCCTGCATCACCAGTCGCTCCCCGACACGCTGCGCTACGAGGACGGTGCGTTTTCGGTCGCGGTCGCCGACTCGTTGCGCGCCATGGGACACGCGCTGCTCCGCACCAAGGGACTGGCCAACGCCAACGGCATCATGCGCGTGAACGGCGGGTGGATCGGCGTGCGCGAACCGCGCGGCGCCGGCAAGGCGGTGGGGTACTAGACAGCCGGCATCGCAAGCTTCAACTGCCACCACGAAGTAGAACTAGATGCCGGGATTGTTCGCCAGCACCTTCACGGTCACCGGCGAATCGAGCGTGATCGTCAGCCTGGCACCGTCGCCCAGGCAGGCGTTCCAGTCGGCCGAGCCCGCGGCCACGGCGCCGCCGGCGGCGGCACCCACCACGGCACCGATGGCCGCGGTCTTGGCGCGCTTGCCGAGGATCTGGCCGGCGATGGCGCCGACCGCCGCGCCCGTGGCCACTTTCTTCGCCTGGTCGCCCGTCGTCTGCGCGCGTACGGTCTCCATCTGGGTCATCACGGCCGTGCCATCGATGGGGTAGGTCGAGCCGCCGAACGTCACCGACACCGGGGCGAAGGCAAGGCGGATGCCTTCCTTGCCGTTCTCACCGCGCTGCGATTCGCTCACACGCAGCGTCACCGTGGCGCCGGCGGGGATCGACGCGCCGTTGGTGCCGGGCACCGCCGAAGCCAGCGTCGCCGTGACCCGGTCACCCACCTTGTACGTGTTGGTGCAGACACGCGTCCCGAGCGTCGCGCCGAGCGACATCCCGCCGGCAATCAGCCCCGTAGCGGGAGCGGAGGAAGTGGACACCGGGGCCGGCTGCGGCGCGACCTGTGTGGGCGCGGGAGCGGCAGGAGCGGCCGCCTGGGGCGTCGGCACCGGCTTCTTCGCCAGCGCAACCTTGGGCTCAGCGGCCGGCTCAATGGCCGGCGCAATCGCGGTGTCGCCAAGTTGCGCCTGGGCGACCGGCGTGGGAGTCAGTTCCACCTGGCGGCTCTCGGGAACCGCCTCGTCGTTCTTGCCGCATGCAGTCAGGACGGCCGCGAACGCCAGCGGCGCCATGGCAACGCGAAAGAACCTTGTCATGATCGAATCCTCGTTCTGTCCGCTGGAGGACTCCCGTTCAAGTAAGGCGGGCGTCCGTCCGGCACACATCCGTAGGACAATAAATACACCGTACCGCGCAATTCGTTCGCGAACGACACGCGCCCGAGCAGGTCCCTCTAGCCGTTCAGCTTGTCATGCTGCCGCTGACCTTCCTCAGGCGTCGAGTGTGCGGCGCCGGCTAGAGAACGGGCTCTTCGTCCGTTGGCTCGCCATTCTGCGGTCCCATCACGATGCCCTCGAGGTCGGGGTCGCCCTCGGAAGCTCCGCCGGCCTGACGGCGTGCCAGGCGCTCGGCGCGCTTGGCCTCCTTCTTCTTTGCCCGCTCCTGTTCCTTCTTTCGCTTCTCGAAGTCGTAGTTCGGTTTCTTGGCCAAAGCCGGATGCCCGGAATAGGGAAGAATTCACGACAGGCTGCCATCACCCGCCGCCACTACCAACACGCGCTAGCTGACTGTCGCGTACACGGAGACTTCCGCATTCAGCCGGCTCCCCAACCGATCCCGCTCGACAGCGAGATCGTGCCGCACCTGCAGGTCGAGCCAGAACTCCGCGGAGGTTCCGAAATACCGTGCCAGCCGGAGCGCCGTGTCTGTCGAGATCGCCCGCTTGCCGTGAACGATCTCGTTGATCCGGCGCGGCGGCACGCTGATGCTGCGTGCCAGGCGATACTGCGAAATGCCCTACGGCTCCAGGAAGTGCGCGAGCAGCACTGCGCCCGGATGGAGTCGATCAGCTTTCCCGGCCATCCACCGCTCCTGAAGGATACCCTACTGACCGTCGCAATTTCCACCGGGTGTCCCGCGGCGCGGCGCGAAGTGCCACTCGGTCGACAGCCTCGCCAGAGACGACAGAACATAACGCGGCGCGTTATTACTCGCTAGTTGTCGGCGTTCGCCCGTACTTTTTCCTACGACGCAATCGAATCAAGAGCTTCCTCGGTGGCGACGCGCAGGCGCTCGGGCTCCCGCAGCAGGCCGTTGACACCCAAACCCCGGACACCGAGATGAAGGCCACCGACGTACTGATGCAGGAGCACCGGGTGATCGAGCGCGTGCTCGACGCGCTCGAGACCGCGGCCAGCCACCTCGAGCGGTCGCACACGGTGCGCCCCGGGTTCTTCCTCGAAGCGGCCGACTTCATCGCCGGCTTTGCCGACGGCTGTCATCACCGCAAGGAAGAGGGGGTCCTCTTCGGCGCCATGATCGACAGCGGCGCCCCCCGGGAGGGCGGCGCCATCGACATGATGCTCGACGAACACGAACAGGGCCGCGCCTTCACGCGCGCGATGCGCGACGGCGCGCGCCGGTTGGAAGGCGGCGACCCGGACGCGCGACGGCAGGTCGTGTCGAACGCTCGCGGGTACGTGGCGCTGTTGCGCGACCACATCGCCAAGGAAGACGAGATGCTCTTTCCGATGGCCGACGAGATTCTCTCGCCACAGCGGCATGACGAGGTGATGCGCGGGTTCGACCAGATCGAGCGACAGGACGCCGGCGCGCACGACAAATTCCACGCGCTCGCCACCCGGCTCGAACAGGAAGCGCAGGCGCTCGGCGCTTGAGCCGTCAGGCCGGCGCGAGCACCACGCGCTTGAGCAGCCGTCCGTGGTGCGCGTCCTCGAAGACTGCGTTGATCCGCTCCAGCGGCTGCCGGTCGATATACGGCTTCACGGAAATGCGTCCGTCGCCGATCCACCGCAGGAGTTCAGGGTAAATCATCGGGTCGGCGCCCCAGTTGCCGCGCACGGTGGCATCGTACGCCATCAGGTTCGACAAGCTCACCTCGACGCGTTCCATCGTGTAGCCGACGATGGCGAGCGAGGCGCCGAAGCCGAGCAGCGAGTACGCCGTCTCCTGCCCGGCGCGCGTGCCGGACATCTCGAAGATCTTCCACACATGCGCCGGTGCGCCCAGACCCTCGGCGAGACCGCGCACCAGCTTGCGGATTTCCTTCGTTGGCACGTCCCGCACGTTCAGCACCGCCAGCGCGCCGGCGGCGCGCGCCTGCTCGAGCTTCCGGTCGTCCACGTCCAGCGCAATGACCTTCGCCCCCGTGGCGGCGGCAATCTGCACCCCGTACACGCCGATGCCGCCAATGCCGACGAACAACGCCAGCTCGCCGGCCGCGAGACCCGACCGCTTGACCGCCTCGAACGGCGTCGCCACCGCATCGGACACGACGCTCAGCTCCCACAGCTCGTGCGCCGCGAGCGCGGCATCGGGCACCGGGCAGAGAAAGCGCGCCGGCACCACCACGTGCGACGCAAAGCCGCCGTGACGGTCGTTCCCAGGCATTACCTGCCGCCGGCAGATCGTGCGCCGGCCGGCCAGGCACAGGTCGCACTCGCCGCAGGGAAGTACGGCCGGCACGACGACCGCGCGGCCCACCAGCGCCGCGTCCACGCCATCGCCGGCCTCGCGCACGATGCCGCTGATCTCGTGCCCGAGCACCAGCGGCAATGCGCCGCGCGTCTTGACGCCCTGGTGGAGGAACGACACGTCCGTGTGACAGACACCACAGCCCATCACCTCGACCGTCGCTTCACCCGCGCCCGGAAGGTGCGGCGCCAGCGACCGGCGCTCGAGCGGCGCGCCCGGCGCGGTCATCATCCACGCCTCCCACATTCCGTCAGTTCTCGTCGTCATGGCCCGGGACTCGGTTGGATGTGTTCGTCAGCTGGCAGGAGCGTCGGCAAAGACAAAGCTCCCGCACGCATGGCACTGGTCGAGCGTGCGATCGAGCCCGGCGCGGCAACGCCGGTCGTCCGGGGAGAGCCGCATCACCTTGCGCAGGAAGCGGCAATCGCAGTCTTCGCTCGGTTCGTACACGGCCTCGATGTACTCCTCGGCATTCGCCAGCACGTTGCGCACGCGCACCTTCATCGACGGCGTGAGTTCCTCGTCGTCCAGCGACAGCTCCTTGCTGATCACGGCAAACGCCTGGATGCGCTCGTACTTCACCCGATGTTCGGCGTTGAACGCCAGCACCGTGTCGCGCAGCGACGCCTTGACCACGCTTTCGGCCGTCGCCCGGTCGGCGCCGAACTGCTCGGCAATGCGGAGGTAGTCCGGAAAGATGAGCGCCGCCAGGAACCCGCGTCCCGCGCCGGCCACAATGACGTGACGGATGTAGCTGTTCATCGCCACCAGCCGGTTCTCGATTTCCGTGGGAACGACCTTCTCGGCGTTGAGCATCTTGAAGACGCGGTCCTTTCGCGCCACGAGCTTGAGCCCGGCGCCGACGAACTCCCCCAGGTCCCCGGTGTGGAACCAGCCGTCACCGGGGAGCGCCTCGGCCGTCGCTTCGGGGTTCAGGAAGTAGCCGGGCATCACGTTGGAGCCGCGCACCAGGATCTCGCCGTCAGGGGCAAGGCGGATCGTGACGCCGGGAATCGGGTAGCCCACCATGCCGGGCACGCTGCGTGCCTCGTTCAGGTCGGTCAGTGTGCAGCAGGGGGACGTCTCGGTGAGACCCCATCCCTCGAGCACCGGGACACGCTTGGCGGCGAAGTAGGCCGAGACCGTCCCGGGAAGCGACGCGGCGGCGGTGAAGACGAACCGCAGCTCCGGATGGAAGATCGTGTTCTCGTCCTCCGGCCGCGACTGCACATGCACCACGAGCTGCTGATAGACGTGCGGCACGCTGAAGTAGATCGTCGGACGAACCTCCGCCCAGTTGCGCTGGAGCGCGCCGAAGTCCTTTCCTCGCGAGTCGTCGATGTGGATGGTCGCGCCGTTGTAGAGCGCGGTGTACTTTTCGAAGATCCCCCCGAAACTGTGGTGCCAGGGGAGATACGAGAGGAACCGGTCCTCCTTCGACACCGACCAGATGGCCGACAACGCCCGCTGTTGCGAGAGAATGTTGTCGTGCGTGAGCACCACGCCCTTCAGTGCACCGCTCGTCCCGGACGTGAAGTTCAGCAGGCACGGCTCCAGGGGATCCACGGCTGCCGCTGCGCCCAGAAAAGCGGCGACCTGCCCGTCGTCCGCGGCGAACCCCGCCACCGCGTCGGCGAACGCCGCATGCCCGACGCAGGATCCCCGCAACAGCGGCTCCACCGCGGCCCGGTCGACGGAATCAAAGGTCACCAGCGCGCTGGTCGCCGCCGTGCACTGCACGCCGGCGAGCTGGTCGCGACCGGCGACGATCACCACCGTCGGATCGGCGTGAATGAGGAGGCCCTGCACCTGGTCCGCGGGATAGCCGGCGAAGATCGGCACGTACGTCGCGCCCAGACCCATGGTCGCGAACTCGGCGACCAGCATCTCGCCGCGGTTGGGCGACACGACGGCAACGCGGGTGCCCTGCCCCACGCCCGCGGCCGAGAGGAAGCGGGCGAACGACGCCACGTCGCGGGCGAACGAGCGCCACGACACGGCGCAATACGCGCCGTCGCGTCGCTCACTGTACGCCGCGTGCGAGGCAAAGCGGGCCACGTTGCGCGCCAGCAGTCCGCCAACACTCTCGCGCTCACCCACCGGCGAGAGCTGCGAACGGATGGTGTCTCCGACGCGTTCGGCGGCCAGCGCATGGCTCATCGCCGGCCGTCCGGTATCCGCCGCCTCACGGGTCATCGTCAGCACCCTCGGCCAGCGGCAGCGCGCGTGCCGAACGCGCAGCACCCCCCGGACCCACCGATACCGCGCCGTCGCGGGCGGCGAGCGCCGCGCCGAATGCCCCCGTTGCCTGCGGCTGCGGAGGCACGATGACCTCGGCGTGCAGGGCGTCCGACAGCAGTGCGACCATCGTCGGGTGGTACGCCACCACGCCGCCCGTGGCGACGACGCGTCCATCGAAGACGTCCATCGCGATCACACGCTTCATCAGCGAGCGGTAGGCAGCCATCGCCAGGTCTTCGGGCCGGCGTCCGGCGCGAATCAGCGTCAGCAGCTCGGTGCCGGCGAATACCGTGCAGAAGCTGGAGAGCTCGAACTCTTCGGTGGATCGCGAGGCGAGCACGTCGAGTTCGGCCGTCTCGATGCCGAGCCGCAGCGCAATCTCGTCGAGGAAGCTCCCCGTCCCGGCGGCGCACTTCCGGTTCATCCGGTGCGACAGCCGCTGCCCCTGCGCGTCGAGCCGGATCACCTTGGCGTCCTGGCCCCCGATGTCGATCACCACCAGCGGTCCCTTCACGTGGAACGCCGCGCCGCGTCCGTGGCAGTCGAGTTCCGTGCGCGAACCATCGGCAAAGGGCACCGCGTTGCGCCCGAACCCGGTCGACCAGACGGCGGTGATGTCGGTTCGCGAACAGCCAGCGCTCGCCAGCGCTTCGGCGTACGATCGCTCGGCGGCGGCGGTCAGGTCGGCGCCGGAGCGCAGGACACTCGTGCCGAGCACCTGCCCGGCATCGTCGATGACCACGCTCTTCGTGTTCCACGACCCGCTGTCCACGCCGGCATAGCGGTTCATCGGCGCGCCGCCCTTCCAGCGGCCAGGCGCGAGTCCGAGAGTTGTTCGACGAACCCTTCGATGTTGGTGCGCGCCTGCTCGTCGGAGAAGCAGCGCAGGTCGTTGACGTCGCCATCGAGCACCAGCGTGGGAATTCCGAGGCGCTCCGACAGGCGGCGCGGCATTCCATAGCGCGAGTTCGTGTTGTTGGGGCAGGTGCGGCAGTCGTGAAAGATGATGCCGTCGACGTCATAGAACTTCACCATCCGCTCGATGTACCGCTCCTTGGGCCCGTCCGACCGCGCGATGAACAGCTCCACGGAGGAGCGGGCCATCGAGCGCCACGGATCGGCGGCGTCGAGCGTCGAGAAAATCCAGCTGTTGCAGTAGGTCGAGGCGACGACGGCCGTGCGGAACTCGGCGAACGTCGTCGACAGGGCCCGCAGCCGGCCCCAGACCGGCATTCCGTCCCAGTAGAGCCGCAGCGACTCGCCGGGCACGGCCTGGACGCCGGCGCGCGTGCGCTCCTCGAGTTCGGCGAGCAGGGTCCGGTAGTACGCCGCCGATGCCTCGTCGCCGCGGAGGACGACCGCCGGTCCCATGTGAATGGTCCCGTCGAAGAACGTGAACGGCGACGGCCGATGCGCGGCCGTCGCCAGGCATCGCTCCCACAGCGTCGACGCGTCGCGGGCGGCGCCGATGGCCGCCGAGAGCCGCGCCGGGTCGAGGCGCATGCCGGCCACTCCCTCGAGCACCGGCACCAGCGCCTCCAGCTGCCTCGTGACGTCGCCGATCTCGGCATCGGTCACGTCACCCACGGAACGCGGCGAGTTGATGCCCACGACGGGTACGTTCCACGCGCGCCCGTACCACTCGAACCAGTCGCGCACGTCGCGGCACTGGTTGGTGTTGAACACCAGCACGTCGGCGCGTGGCAGGCCCTGCAAGCCGAACGCCGACAGGGGTGTCTCGCCCGACAGGTACGCGCCGATGTCGCTCGTCAGGTACGAACAGATGTCCTGCGAGTAGCCCTGCGCGTGCGCCACCGGCAGGTAGCGGCTGGCCGTGCGTCCCGCGCCGATCATCGCCGCGTGGTTCTCGGGGAAGTGCACGGCGAAGCCGAGGGCGCGCAGCAGCTCTGCCGGGCCGACGCTCGTGCACCACGCCACCGGCGCGGTCTTCTTCTCGGCGGCGTCGCCGAGCGCGCGGTAGTAGGCGCCCATCGTCTCGCGGAGCGCCGTCGTGCTCGAGAGTTCCGCCCGTGGCGCTGCCATCACGACTCCACCGAGGAACGGAAGACCCGGAGTGCCGCACCGAGCGCAGCCGTGAAGATGGGATCGGGCACCGACCGGACCTTCATTCCCGACTGCGACTCGAACGCGCCGAGCACGCCGGGAAAGTACTCCGCGACGCCGCCGCAGATGACCACGGGGTCCTCGAACCCGCCGATCTCGATGATGCGCTCGGCGATCGAGTGCATGCAGCCGAGGGCGATTTCCTCGCGCGTCGCTCCCTCGCGAAGGCGTTCGAGCACCTCGGAAGCGGAGAAGACGGAGCAGTAGCTGCTGACGCGTGCCGGCCGGTCATGCGCCGCCGACGCCAGTTCCTGCAGCCGCGTCGGGCTCACGTCGAGGTGGCGGGCGGCGAACATCAGGAAACTGCCGATGCCCACGGCGCACCGCCGCGTGCCCCGTGCTGCGGTGCGCCGGCCTTCGCCGTCGACGGTGATGACGTGCGGGTCGCGTCCGCCGATGTTCACGAGCGTCATCGCGTGCCGCACGTGCTGAAACGCGCCAAGCGCGTGGCAGGCCGCCTCCGTCGCCGTCAGCGTCGCCTTCGGCACGCAGTCCATGCCGAAGCCGGTGGCGCCGATGCCGACGAGGTCCTCTTCCCTGCGCTGCGCGTCGTCGAGCGCGGCGGCCAGCACCTCGTACACGCAGGTCTGGAAGTACCCGCGCGTCGGCATCACCGCGCGGCCGATCACCTGGCCGTCTTCCGAGGCAATGGCCGCCTTGACGCACTCCGTCCCGACATCCACGCCGGCGGCGAACCTCAGCTCCTGTTCTGCCATCGCTCCGTTCCTCCCCGTGACCGCACGTTACCTGGAGCCAACCCGCTCGACGCGCGGCTCGACGCGCTGCTCGAGGAAATGCGCAAACTGCTCCTGCAGCCGTTCCGTCGAGAACAGGCGCAGGTCGTGCGAGTCGGCTTCGATCACCAGCCCGGACACACCCGTCAGGCGCTGTATCTGGGCCGCCGGCCCGTACCGCACATGGCTCGTCTCGGGCGTCGTGCGGCAGTCGTGATAGATGGCGGCATCCACGGCGTACTGTTCGAACTGCTGCGCCAGGTAGGCCGTCCGGAAGTCCTCCGACCGGTTGTCGAAGATCCCCGTGTACGCCAGGGCCATGCTCTCGAGCGGATCGTCGGCGTCGAGTCCGCGCAGCGCGAACTCCGCACAAAAAGTGGACGCCACGATCGACGCGCCCGCTTCGGCGAAGAGCCGGGCAAGCGGCCGCAGCGCGCACCAGATCGGTGGACCGTCCCAATAGAGTCGGTGCGACTCGTTGGGCACGGCCGACACACCCCGCGCCACCCGATCCTCGACCTCCGCCTTGAGCTGGACGTAGTAGTCCACCGCTTCGGGCGTGCCCCGCATCAGGATCATCGGGGCGACGTGGATGAGCGTGTCGAAGAACGTGATCGGCGCCGGCACGGCACGCGCCAGGCCCAGGATGTCGCTCCACAGCTCCGCGGCCTGCGCTGTGCAGCCAACCACCTCGCCCAACCGATCCATGTCGAGCGTGCGGCCGGTGAACTCTTCCAGTCGCCGCTGCAGGCGCAGCAACTGATGGACGGCGGCGTCCACGTCGATCCGCTCCAGCACGTCGAGCGCCGGCGGCGGATGAAGGCCCATCACCGGTACGCCGTAGTACGAGCCGTAGAACTGGAACCAGCGCACCAGCTCGTGGCCGGTGTTGGTGCTGTACACCACCACATCGGGCCGCGGCGGCCCCGCGATGCCGTGCACTTCGGTGAGCGGGCTGCTCCCGGTGAGCAGGGCGCCGATGTCCGTGCGCATCGCCGAGCTGACGAACTGCGAGAACCCCTCGGCGGTGGCGCGGGCGATGTACGGGCCAGCCCGGCGCCCCGCCGCAATCAGGGCCGCGTGATTTTCCGGGAAGTACGGGACGATGTCCAGCGCCCTCAGGATTTCCACCGGCGCCAGCCCCGAGCAGGCGGCCACCAGGCGACCGGGGTCGTCAGCCGCGGCGGCGAGGTCCACATAGTACTGGTGCATCAACTCCTTGAGACGGCGCGTGCTCTCCAGCGGCGGACCGCCCGGCGGCATCCCCGCGTCCGCGTCGCGCGGGCCGACCCGCGGGCGCAGTCGCGGCCGCGGCGCTTCCTCACCCGCCGCGCGGGCGCGCTCGAGGCCCAGCCGCTGCACGATTTCCTGCTTCCTGAGGAACTTTTGCCGTTCGCGCGAATGGATGAAGCGCACCAGCGCGGCGTTGTGCGGCACCGCGAGGCCCAGGCGCGCCGCTTCGCGCACGATGGCGCCGTTGAGCGCATCGACCTCGGTCCGCGTGCCGCGCGCCAGGTCCTGCCACATTGACGGCCGGTTCTTCCCCAGCGCCTTGAGAGATCCGATGATCGGCCGGAACGGATCCTCCTCGTCCATGATCGGCACGCCGCGCACGCGCATGACCGCAACGATCTCCGCGCACAGGTCGCGCATGAACGCGATCAGGTCTTCGTCGGCCAGGATTTCGCGACAGGTGAGCCCGGTGATGGCTGACGTCGGGTTCACCACCGCGTTGTGCAGCAGCTTCTGCCACAGCGCGTGGTCGACATTGGCAACGACATTCGTCTCGAAGCCGGCGCGCCGGAACGTCTCGCCGATCAATTCGGCCTCCGGCGTCGCGCCACCCCGCACGGCGGCGACCTGGATGGGCTTGATGCCCGCGCGATAGCGCAGCCGGCCCGGCCCGGCGTGCTCGACGCTGTGATACGTGACCCCGCAGAGCACGCGCTCCTCGCCCACCAGGGCACTGATCGCCTCGGCGTTCCCGATGCCGTTCTGCAGCGAGAAGAAGCGCGTCGTGGCGGTGCTCGCCCCGAGCGCCGCGCGCACCGCGTCCTCGGTCTGGTACGTCTTGACGGCAACGAACACGAGGTCGAACGGCTCCACGCCCTCGAGCGACGTCACGACGTGCACCGGGATCGTCGTTTCGTCCTGCCCCACCCGCGTGATGTGCAGGCCGGCGTCGGCGAGCAGCCGCGCACGCGCCTGGTTCACCTCGAGCAAGGTGACGTCTTCGCCCGAGCGTGTGAGGTACGCCCCCACGAGCCCGCCCAGCGCCCCGGCTCCGACGATCAGGATCCGCATTGCCACCCCTCCCGCCGCGCGACAGCGCGGCTCACCGGTTCTTCCACGCCGGACGGCGCTTCTCGAAGAACGACGCAATCCCCTCGCGCACGTCCTCCGTGGCCATCAGTTCACCGAGGAACACCCGTTCCGCTTCGAGCCGCGCATCCTCGAACGAACGTCCGTACAACTGCCGCGACAGGCGCACGTTCATTCGCATCACCAGCGGACTCGCGCGCCGCAGGTCACCCAGCACCTGCTCGAGCGCCGCCGGCAGCCCGGCGTCGTCCACGACGCGCGACACCAGGCCCATCGCCTGCATCTCGGCGGCCGTGTACGTGCGCCCGGTGGACGTCACCTCGATGGCCCGGGCAAGCCCGATGCGCTCGCTCAGCCAGGCCACGCCGACCGGCGCGAAGAAGCCGAGCCGGATTTCGGGCTGGCCGAACGTCGAGCGGTCGGTGGCGAGCAGGATGTCCGCCATCATCACCAGCTCGAAGCCGGCGCCCAGCGCCGCGCCGTCCACCGCCATCACCACCGGCAGCTCCACGGTGCCGAATGCGGCGAAGAGGCGGCTGAACGCACTGATCATCGCCGCCGCTTCCTCCGGGCGGTGCTCGCCGACGTCTGCGCCGGCCGAGAACGCCCGGGTGGCCGACTCGAAGACGAGCGCCTTGAGCGAGCGGTCGGCCTGGGCCCGCGCGATGCCGTTGGCCAGTTCGTCCATCATCGCGCCACTCAAGACGTTCACCGGCGGCGCGTCGAGCGTGAGGAATGCCACATCCTCCCGCACGTCGTACCGCACCGCGTTCGTGGTCGTCGTCTGCATGGCCGTTCCCTCAGATGTACTGGCCGCCGTCGATCTTGATGACTTCACCCGTGACGTACCGCGCGCGGTCGGACAGCAGGAACGCCACGACCGACGCCACCTCTTCCGGCTCTCCCATCCTGCCGAGCGCCGATTCGGCCACCGCCCTTGCGATGACCTCGGCCGGTAGGCTGGCCGTCATCTCCGTGCGCACGATCCCCGGCGCCACGCAGTTCACGGTCACGCCGCTCGGCCCCAGCTCGCGGGCCAGCGTCTTGGTCAGCCCCACGATGCCCGCTTTCGACGCCGCGTAGTTGGACTGGCCGAACTTCCCCCGCAGTCCGTTGATCGAGGCAATCGTGACGATCCGTCCGCCCTTCTGCGCGCGGAACACCGGTGCGGCCGCGCGACAGAACGCAAAACAGCCCTTGAGGTTCACGTCGATCACCTGGTCCCACTCCGCTTCCGTCATCTTCCACGACACGCGGTCGCGCGCCACACCCGCATTGCACACCAGGCCGTCGAGCCGGCCCAGCTCGCTCACCGCCGCGGCTACCGCTCCTTCCGCCGCCGTGAAGTCGGCGACGTCGGCGTGCAGGGCCACCGCCTTCCGGCCAAGCGCGCGCAATTCGGCCGCCAGCCGTTCGGCGTCGTCGAACGCGCCGAGGTCCACCAGCGCCACGTCGCTTCCTTCACGCGCCAGTTCGCGCGCGATCGCCGCGCCAATGCCGCGACCCGCTCCGGTCACCAGCGTCGACTGCCCCGCCAGGTCGCGCTTCATCGCCTGTTCCACTATCCCAGCCTGGCGCCGCAGCCGCCGCAGAAGTCGAACTGCCGCGGAATGCCCTTGGCGCCGCACGCCGCGCAGGCCTTTTCATACGGTCCCCACACGAACTCGCTGCTGAGCGCGTCGTCGACGGCCTTCTGGCGCAGGCCAAGGAAGTCCACCTTCCGCTTCTCGACGAAGGCCTGCATGCCCTCGTAGGGCTCGAGCGTCGTGAAATGGGTCGACAGCCAGTCGCGTGCGTGTCCCACCGTGGCGTGCCACGCGGCTTCCTTCCAGTAGTTCACCTGTTGCTTGGTGTAGCGCGTGCACTCGGGAAACTTCTCGAGTAGTTGCTTGCAGAGCGTCGCCACCTCGTTGTCGAGTTGCTCGCGCGGCACCACGCGGTTCACCAACCCCCACTCGAGCGCCTTGGCCGCGGGAATGCGCGGGTTGAGGAAGAGCATCTCGCGCGCCCGGCGGTCGCCCACGGTGATCGACAGCCACTGCGTGGCGCCGCCGCAGGCCACGCTCCCCACGCTCGTCCCCACCTGGCCGAGGTAGGTGTCGTCGGCCATCACCGCCAGGTCGCACGCCAGCTGCGTTTCGTTGCCGCCGCCCACGGCGATCCCGTTGATGCGGGCAATCGTCACCTTGCCGCTGCGCAGGATGCTCTCGATGTACTTGGCAAAGAGCCCCATGTACTTGAAGTAGTCGTGCGGGCTCTTGGTATAGACGCCGGCGTACTCCTTCACATCGCCACCCGTGCAGAACGCCTTGTCCCCGGCGCCGGTCAGCACGATCACGCCCACCTGGTCGTCGTTCGAGGCGTCGTCGATTGCCGTGATCAGTTCCTGCAGCGTCGACGTCGTGTAGCAATTGAAGGATTCCGGCCGGTTGATCGTGATGCGGCCCACCCAATCCTTCTTCTCGTACAGGATGTCCTTGAAGCCGAATCCGGCAGTCTCCTTCGAGGCGAAGTATTTCATGACTCGAGCCCTCTCCGTCGTTCAGGGTGCTAGCGCGCGGTGACCTTCAGGACGACCGCGGCGGCGCTGTCGCCCGCGGCACACCCGGTGAACAGTCCGTAGCCACCACCGACGATGGCCAGGTCCTCGATGAGCTCGATGATCGACCGCAGCCCGGTCGGTCCCTGCGGGTGTCCCCAGACCAGCGAGCAGCCGTGGCGGTTCATGCGCTCGGGATCGAGCTTCATCTCGCGCGCGAGGTACACGTCGTTCACGGCGAACGGATTGTGCGACGTGACGCTGGTCAGGTCGCCGGCCTTGATCCCCGCGCGGTCGAGCGCCTGCGCGGCTGCCGGTACCACGGCCATGGGCATGAACCCTTTCTTGACGCGTGCCTGGCCGTACGAAAGCAACTGCACGTCGACGGCGCCCTTCGGTGAGAGCGCACGCGAGCGGTCGCGCCCCGCGGTGAGCAGCATCCCCGCGTTGCCGTCGGCCGGATGCGTCTGCGTACCGAACGTCACCGTGCCCCCTTCCATCACCGGCCGCAGCCCGGCGAGTCCCTCGGCGGTGGTCGCATGGACTCCCTCGTCGCCGGCCACCGTCGCCACGACCTTCTTGCCGCGCGCGTCCTTGACCTCGAGCGGCCAGGGCATGTAGCGCCTGAGGAACGCACTGTCGTCCGCCGTCGCGTTCGCATACTGGCGGTAGCGCAACAGCGTGATCTCCTCCTGGGCCTCGCGCGTGATCCCCGCCTCGCCGGCGACGTTCTCCGCGGTCTGCAGCATCGAATTCTTTGCCCACGGATCGTGGCCAAAGCTGTCGAGCACCAGGTTCTCCGAGTCGCCCGTCCCGCCGGGGCCGGCCGGGTTGGGATAGAAGACGTGCGGGCCATTGCTCGTGCGGTCGCAGGTCTCCGCCAGGTAGACGCGCGCGCCACCCGTGCTCAGCTCCTGCGCGGCCTGCACCAGGCAGCGCACCGACGTCGCGCACGCCTGGTTGATCGTGGGTCCGGTGGCGTGACCGAGGCCGGCCAGGCCGGCGAACCACGGCGCGCCATAGAATGAATTCTTGCTGGCGATCGTCGTCCCGAGGCAAAGCCCGTCGATGTCGCCGGGCGCTATGCCGCGCTCGGAAAGGGCGCGCGCGGCAACTTCCGCGGCGAACGGAATGGGGGGCAACGTCGCCAGGCTGCCTTGCCATGCACAGAACGGCGTCGACCAATACCCACCGTAGGGAATCCAGACGTCTTCGAACTGCACGGGCACCCTCCTTGCGATCGAGATCCCGCCGCGCTGGCGCGGCGCGCGGAATCAGCTGCCTCGTTTCGTGCGCCGCAGCCCGTTCAACACCAAGTCGCGCATTTCCCTGCCGATCTGCTCCACCGTCCCATGCCGTGACGGTTCGTACCACATGAAGATCCAGTTCAGCATGCCGAAGATGAACAGCGCCGCGTGGCGGCTCTTGCGCGTTGCCCTGCCCTTCGACGCGGGCCCACGCATGACGTCGGCGACGACGTCGGCCATCAGGCGATAGTAGCGGCGCCGGATGACCGCGACCGTCTCGTACGGCTTGCCGGTGAGCGACTCGAGCTCGAACGTGCAGGCCTTCAGCTCGTTCGTGTGCTGCGCATAGAACTGGAGATGCCCGGTGACGAGGCGGTCAAACCGCTTTTCCGGGGTACCGGGCTTGGCCGCCACCTCCTCCTGCGACTCCAGCAGTGACGCGAACGTCCGGTATTGCAGCTGGAACAGCAGGTCTTCCTTCGTCTCGAAGTAGTGGTACAACCCGGCGAGGCTGCCGTCGATCGCCTTGCCCAGGTCGCGCATCGACGTCGCCTCGAATCCCTTGCGTGCGATCAGAGCCGCCGCCTTCGTCAGCAGCGCGTCGAGCTTCTTGTGCGTGGACGCGCGCACCAGCCGGCGCCCAGGTGCGGGAGCCGCTACGCTGCCATTCCGTGGCACGGTCACGCGACCTCCCCGCCCACCAGGGCTGAATCCGATCCGCGCAACGCGCGTTCCTTGAGGCCCCGCAGGATCTTCTCTGGCGTAATCGGCAGCTCCGTCACTCGCACCCCGCACGCGTCGTAAATGGCATTGGCAATCGCGCCAAGCACGGGAAGCAGCGAGCCCTCCCCGATTTCCTTGGCGCCAAACGGACCGCGCGGTTCGTAGCTCTCCACCGCCGCGGTGTGGATCTCCGGGGTCTCGCAGATGGTCGGGATCAGGTAGTCGTGCAGGTTGGCATTGGCGAATCGCCCGCCGGCGTCGACGATCGTGTCCTCGAGCAGCGTCTCACCCAGCCCCATGATGATTGCTCCCTCCACCTGGCCGTGCAGCGTCACCGGGTTGATCACCGTGCCGGCATCGCTGTAGTCCGTAAAGCGGTCGACGGTCACGTAGCCGGTCTCGAGGTCCACGGTGACTTCGGCCACGGCCGTCGAGAAACTGTAGGCGGGCGACGTGCCCACCGTTCCGCCCTTGAACTCGCCGCCCAGGTGCCTGGGGGGTGTATAGCAGCCGGTGCCGACCACGGGACCCTTCTTCGAAAACGCGATCCGCGCGGCGGCGGCCCAGTCCATCCCCACCGTCGAATGTTCCTTCACGAAGATCCGGCCGTCCTTCGCCGTCAGCGCGCCGGGATCGCAGCCGAGTTCACGGGCGGCCACTTCACAGAGCTGCGCGGTGACATTCTGCGCCGCCATCTTCACGGCATTGCCGCCCATCAGCGTCACACGACTGGAATACGAGCCGAGGTCGAGCGGGCTCAGCGTGGTATCGCACTCGGCCATCCACACCCACTCGTACGGCACGCCCAGCTCCTCGGCGGCAATCTGCACGAGCACCGTGTCGGAGCCCTGGCCAATTTCGGAAGCGGCGATGTGCAGCGTCACGCCGGTACCGTCCTCGTGCACGCGGATCATCGCGTTGGAGTGCGGGAAGTCCGACCGGTAGATCGGATAGCCCGCGCCGGAGACGAACCCGCCGCACCCCACGCCGATGCCCTTGCCCGGCGGCAGCTTGCCCTTCTTTGCCGTCCACCCGGAAGTCTCGCGCGCGCGGCGGAGCGTCTCCATGAACTCGCACGACGAGATGTCGAGTGCGTTGCCGGTGCGCGTGTTCGGTTCCATCGCGTTCCTGAACCGGATGTCGAACGGATCGAGGCCCAGTTCCTCGGCGATCATGTCGAGCAGCGATTCGAAGGCAAAGCGCGGCTGCGGCACGCCGTGGCCGCGGAACGCCCCTGACGCCGGAAGGTTGGTATACACGCGCGTGCCGTCGTACTTGTAGTTGGGAATCTTGTACAGCGTGGGCAGCATCGACCCCGCGTAGTACGCCGTGATCACGCCGTACGACGTGTAGGCGCCGCCGTCGAGCACCACCCGGTGTTCCACGGCGGTGATCGTGCCGTCCTTCTTCACGCCGATCTTGAGGTCGATGTACTGCTTGTGGCGCCCGCGGAAGTGCAGGTACATCTCCTCCCTGGTGTACTCCATCGCCACCGGACGGCCGGTGATCTTCGACAGGATGGCCGCGCAGAAGTCGAGCGGCGTCGCCTCTGCCTTGGCGCCAAAACCGCCGCCCACCGCCGGGCGGATGACGCGGATGTTCCCCATGGGGATGTCGAGCACGCGCGACAGCGAGCGATGCAGGTAGTGCGGCGTCTGCGTCGACGACCAGAGCGTCAGGCGGTCGCCGTGGTGCTCCCATCGCGCCAGCGCGGCGTGCGGTTCCATGGGCGACTGGTACGTGCGGTTGCCGACGAAGCGCTGTTCGCGCACCAGGTCGGCCTCGGCAAACCCCTGCGTCACGTCACCAAAGTGCCAGTCCACGCGCGTGTTGATGTTCCCGGCGTAACGCGGCTTCTCCGGGTGGATGACCGGTGCCCCGCTCGCCATGGCCGAGACCGGATCGAAGACCGCCGGCAGTTCCTCGAACTCCACCTCGATCAGCCTGAGCGCGCGCTCGGCGGTCTCGAGGTCCACCGCCGCCACGGCGGCAATCTCGTCGCCCACGTAGCGCACGCGCTCCTTCGCCAGAATCTGCTCGTCTTCGCGCGCCGGACTCACGCCGTACCAGGCGTCGGGCACGTCGGCGCCGGTGATCACGGCCAGCACGCCACTCAGCGCACGGGCCTTCGACACGTCGATGCGCCTGATCAGCCCGTGGGCGATGGGGCTCCCGAGAATCTTCCCGACCACCGTGTCGGGAAGCTGGATGTCGGCCGTGTACTTGGCGCGCCCGGTCACCTTGTCGGGGGCGTCGTACCGCGTCACGCCGTGGCTCACCACGCTGTGATCGCGCTGCTGGTCGCGCTCCGCGTGCACGTGCGGCCTGGCGTCGAACGGCACGCCCTCGAACTCCTTCCACCCCGCGACCGCCTTCAGCATCCGCGGGTAGGTGGCGCAACGGCAGAGGTTGCCGGAGAGCGCCTCCCTGATCTCGTCGCTCGTCGGCGCGTCGTTGCGGTCGATGAGGGCCTTCGACGCCATCAGCGCACCGCTCGTGCAGTAGCCGCACTGCACGGCGCCGTGCTTCACGAAGGCCTGCTGCAGCGGGTGCAACTCGCCGTCGTGCGACAGTCCCTCGATCGTCGTGATCCGCTTCCCCTCGGCGGCCACCGCCAGCAGGAGGCACGAGTTCACCGGCCGGCCGTCCACCTGCACGGTGCAGGCGCCACAGTCACCGGTGCCGCATCCCTTCTTGGTGCCGGTCAGGCCGAGATGCGTTCGCAGCGCGGAGAGCAGCGTCGTGTTCGGCTTGAGGGCGAGCGTGTGATGCTCGCCGTTGACGTTGAGACGGACCAGGACTTCGCCGCTCATGGCTGCCCCACGGCCGCGCGGGCCACCGCTTCCTCGAGCGCGCGGCGGGCAAGGACGCCCACCAGCTCGCGCCGGAAGTCGGCCGAGCCGCGCACATCGGTGATCGGCAAGGCCTCGTCCGCGCACAGCATCGCCGCCTTTGCGAAGAGCGCGGTCGACGGCAGCTCGCCCTCGAGCATCTCGGCCGCGCGGACGACGAGCAGCGGCACCGGCCCCACCGCACCGAGCGCAAGGCGCGCGCCGGTGATCCTTCCGCTCGTCAGCGTCAGGCGCACGGCAACCGCCGCAACTGCCAGGCTGGAGCCCTTGCGGCGCGAGAAGCGCTGGTAGCTCGATCCCGAGCCGGACCGCTGGGGCGGCAGGGCAATGGCCACCAGCAGTTCACCAGTTGCCAGCACAGTACGACGCGGCCCGACGAAGAACTCCTCGGCCGCCAGCTCGCGCACGCCCATCGGGCCGGCGAGGTGCACGCGCGCGCCGCCGGCGATCGCCGCCGGCGGTGTATCGGCGCAGGCCACGGCGCGGCAGAAATTACCGCCGATCGTCGCCAGGCTTCGTATCTGGGCGCTTCCGATTGCGCGCGCCGCATCGGCCAGCGCCTCCAGCCGGTTGCGCACCAGCGGCGACGCGGCCACGTCGGCCACCGTCGTCAGCGCCCCGATCCGCAGTTCCCCGTGCTCCACCGCGATGCCGCGCAGTTCACCAAGGCCGTCCAAGGCGATCAGGTGCCGCGCCGTCTCGCGCTCCCGGTGAAAGTCGGGAATGAGTTCGGTGCCGCCAGCGATGAATGCCGCGTCGCCGCCGAACCGGCTGGCCAGCGCGCACGCTTCGGCCAGGCTGTGCGGCCGCAGGTAGGTGAAGTCCGGCATCACCATGGGTGCACCCAGCGGAACGCGACGGTCGAGCGCATCACGCGACCTTGGACGCGGCGGTCCACGCCACGCCACGCTGCGACAGCTTGCGATAGCGGTAGGCACCCCACAACGCGGCGCCAATCGACCCGGCAAAGATGGCCGACTCGTGCGTCACAACTTCCATCCTGGCAACGTCCTTCTTCTTGTCGAGCGTGTCGCGCAACGCCGCGAGCATGCCGGTGTCCGACGCCAGTCCGCCGCTCACGAACACCGCCCCGTCGAACGAGAGCGACCGCAGCAACCGCACGAACCGTTCGGCCATGCTCTCGTGCACGCCGCGCAGGATGTCGGACGTGGTGATGCCCCGCGACACCATGTTGATCACGTCGGTCTCGGCGAGCACCGCGCAGATCGAACTCACCTTCTCCGGCTTGGTTGACTGCATCGAGAGCTGCCCGATCTCGTCGTGCGACACGCCGAGGTAGCGCGCGATGTTCTCGAGGAACTGTCCCGACCCCGACGCGCACTGGCTCGTCATCTTGTAGTCCTTCACCCGCCCGTGGCTGTCCATGGCCACCGCGCGCGTGTGCAGCGCGCCGACGTCGAGCACCGCGCCGATGCCCGGCGTCAGGTACAGTGCCCCGCGGGCGTGCGTGGTCATCCCGTAGAAGTGCCCCGTGGCGAACGGCACCTCGCCGCCCTCGCCGGTGGTGCCGATGTAGTGGATCTCGTCCACCCCGGCCGCCTCGGCCGCCGCATCGAACGTCTCGTCCACTACCTTGGCGATCTCGCGGCGCCGGATGCGCGTCGACACCTGGCCGAGAAGTGTCTCCTCGCCCGCGCCATCAGTGCGGAACACGGTCACCTTCACCGCTCCGCTCCCCACGTCGATGCCCGCAGTGTTGATCATCAGGCCACCATCCGGTTGGCGAACAGCGCCGCGCCCAGCGCGCCCGTGTAGATGCTCTCCGGCGAGATGTTGAGCGTGCGCTCGCCGTAGTTCTCGTGCACGAGTTCGCGAATGGCCCGCACGGCGGCCGGGTTCTTGGCCACGCCGCCGGTGAA
>JBBTFF010000029.1:0-7002 GCA_038041995.1 Gemmatimonadota bacterium
CAGGACCGCGAGCTCATTCACGCCATCCCGCAGGAATACACCGTCGACCGGAACCTCGGCATTCGCGACCCGCTGGGAATGATCGGCACGCGCCTCGAGACCGAGATGTACCTGGTCACCATCGGCTCGTCGCCGGCGATGAATCTCAGGAAGAGCGTGGAGCGGGCGGGGTACAGGGTGCAGGAACTGGTGCTGGAGCCGCTGGCCGCGGCCATCAGCGTGCTCACCGAGGACGAAAAGGAACTGGGCGTGGCGCTGGTTGAAGTCGGCGCCGGCACGACCGACCTCGCCATCTTTCACGAAGGGAAGATACGCCACCTCGGCACGATCGGCTACGGCGGAAACAACGTCTCGAGCGACATCGTGCACGGGCTGGGCGTCACGCAGACCGACGCCGAGCGGCTGAAGGAAGCCTACGGTTGCGCCTATGAGCCGATGGTGGCGCACGGCGACGTGATTCGCCTGCCGAGCACCGTGGCGCAGGGCGACCGCCAGATTCCGCGGGAACTGCTGGCGCACATCATCCACCAGCGGACGAGCGAGATATACGAGCTGGCGGTGCGCGACATCGAGGAGGCAGGGTACCTCAAGCGGCTGGCGGCCGGCGTGGTGATCACCGGCGGCGTGGCGGCGATGCCCGGCATGGCGGAACTGGCCAACGAGGTCTTCGGCGTGGGCGCGCGCATCGGCATGCCGGGCGAGTTCCTCGGCGGCCTCGCCGACAGCGTGCAGGCGCCGCGTTTTGCCACGGCGGTGGGGCTGGTGCAGTACGGCGCCGGTCGCGTGGCGCAGGGGATGCTGGTGGGCAAGGGAAAGCGCCTGTCGCTCTCGGGGTCGACGCCGAACTTCGACGGGCTGGCGGGGCGGGTGAAGACGTGGTTGCAGGATTTTTTCTGAGGATAGTGGATAGTTGATAGTTGATAGTTGATAGTTGATAGTTGATAGTTGATAGTTGATAGACGACAGTTGATGGGCGGTATCTATCTACTATCCGCTATCAACTATCATCTGCCGTATCACATTTCTGCGGAATGCACACTTGCCCGTGCGTTCCGCAGATTGCTTTTTCCTCCATCATTCGTCTCCCCATTGATGCCCCATGCGCCTCCGGCGCATATATTCTCCGCGTCCGTCCTTGCACCCTCTGAACATCGAGCTGGAGCTATCCGCACTATGGCCCTGAACTTCGAACTCGAGCAGAGTGTGCCCGTCAGCGGCGCCCGCATGAAGGTGGTGGGCGTGGGCGGTGGCGGCGGGAATGCCGTCAATCGCATGATCGAGGAACTGCTCGAAGGCGTTGACTTCATCTCGGTGAACACCGACGCCCAGGCCCTGACCAACTCGAAGTCGGGCGTCAAGATCCAGATCGGCAAGAAGCTCACGCGGGGCCTCGGCGCGGGCGCGCGGCCGGAAATCGGTCGCCAGGCCATCGAGGAGAACCGCGACGAGGTGGCGCGCGTGATGTCCAACAGCGACCTCGTCTTCGTCACCTGCGGCATGGGCGGCGGCACCGGCACCGGCGCGGCCCCGGTGGTCGCCGAGCTGGCGCGTGAAGCCGGCGCCCTGGTCGTCGGCATCGTCACCAAGCCGTTCCTCTTCGAGGGGCGCAAGCGCATGCGCCAGGCCGAAGAGGGCATCGAGGAGCTGCGCAAGTTCGTCGACACCATGATCGTCGTTCCCAACGAGCGCCTGCTGGCGGTCGTCGGCAAGAACATCCCGTTCCAGGACGCGCTCAAGAAGGCCGACGAGGTGCTGCTGCGCGCCACCGAGGGAATCTCGGGGCTCGTCACCAAGTGCGGCATCATCAACGTCGACTTCGCCGACGTGCGTACGGTCATGAAGGACGGCGGCGCGGCCATCATGGGCACCGGTGTCGGCTCGGGCGAGAATCGCGCGGTCGAGGCGGCACAAATCGCGCTCTCCAGCCCGCTGCTCGACGACGTTTCCATTGCCGGCGCCACGGGCGTCCTGGTGAACATCACCGGCGGCGACGGTGAACTCAGCTTCACGGACTTCACCACCGTCGGCCAGATCGTGCAGGAAGCGGTCGGGGAGGAGGCCAACATCATCATCGGTGCCGGCGTCGAGCCTGCCATGGTGGGTCAGGTCCGTGTCACGGTGGTCGCCACCGGCTTCGAGAAGGCCAAGGCCCAGCCGGCCGCCCACGGTCGTGCCGGCAGCGGCAAGAACTCCGTCATTTCCATTGCCGACGCGCAGCGTGCACGTCCGGTCATTGGTGCAGCGTACACGGGCGGCGCTGCCGTGCCCGCCCAGCGCACGCGCCCCTCGCCCGAACCGCGCCGTATCGAAGATCTCAGCGACATGGAGATCCCGACGTTCATTCGGAGACAGATGGATTGAAGCGCACGTCACGGCGGGCTGCCATGTTCGTGGTGGCGGCTTCTCTCGCCGTCGTCGTGCTTCGGTTGCCGCGGTTCTCCCTGCCTGAAAGCCAGCCGGCCGGACGACTCGGCCTCCAGCGCTGGAATGCGAGCGACACCCTCGGCCGAGGGGAGTCGCTCGCTGCATTGCTGGGACGACGCGGCCTGAGCGTTTCCGACGCTGCCGCGGCGCTGCAGGCCGTCGACGGGCTCATTGACGACCGGCGCATTCCGGCCGGCATGGAAGTCGTCGTGCGTGGCGACTCGACCAGCGAACGCCCGAGGGACGTCGTGCTCAACCTGTCGCCCGAGCGCGTGCTCCGGCTCAGGCGGCAAGGCGATGAGTGGACGGCGGTCGAGGAGCGGATTCCCTGGGTGATCGATACGCTCGTGGTGCGCGGCGTCGTTCATGCCAACCTCTACGAGGCGCTCGACCAGGGCAGCTCGCCCTTCCTCACCCGCGCGGCGCGAGCCGAATTGGCGTGGGAACTGGCCGATATCTACGAGTACCGCGTGGACATGTCACGTGAGCTGCAGGCCGGTGACAGCGTGCGCGTCGTCTTCGAGCGCTCCGCCAGTCCGCAGGGAGCCAATCGCATCGGTCGCATTCTCGCCGCCGGCCTCCAGCGCACCGGCAGTGAGTTGCAGGCCATCCGCTTCGTGCATGCCGACGGCAAGGCCGAGTACTTCGACGCGCTCGGCAAGTCGCTTCGGGCGAGCTTCCTGCGGGCGCCACTCTCGTTTCGCCGCATTTCCAGCGTCTTCGGCCGCCGCAAGCATCCCATTCTCGGCATCTGGCGCGCGCACAAGGGCACCGACTACTCCGCCGCGTCCGGAACCCCCGTGCGCACCATCGGCGACGGCACCGTGGTCTTTGCCGGCCACAAGGGGGGCTACGGCAACGTGATCGACGTGCGACACCGCAACGGATTCGTGTCGCGCTACGGCCACCTGCGCGGCTATGCGTCGGGCATTCGCGCAGGGCGCTCCGTCACCCAGGGGCAGACCATCGGGTACGTGGGGGCCACGGGGCTCGCCACCGCGCCGCACCTGCACTTCGAGGTGCTGGTGAAGGGAACGCAGCGCGATCCCCGGTTCGCCCTGCGGCAGTCGGCGGGCGTGGCGCTCAGTGGGGCCGAGCGCTCGCGGTTCGCCGGGATCCAGCGCATTGCGCTCGACGCGCTTGGCCGCTCGTCAGGACCACTGCGCGCCCCTGAGCCGCCGTCCGCACCGGGTCGCGCGCCCTGAGCGGTTCGCGCGCGCACTACGTTTATCAACGATGATCATCTGGCTGATCGCAATCTGCGCCGGCGCGCTCGCGGCCGTCTGGCATTACGGATGGCCACTGCCGCACGACCGAAACCGGCGTTTGCTCGTCGCGTTGCGGGCCGTGGCGGTCGTGATTGCGGTGGCGCTGCTGCTCGACGCCCCGATTGGCGCGCGGCGGTCGCGCCCCTTGGTCGCCCTGGACGTCTCCGGGAGCTGGGCGCAGGGCGGCGCGGGCCGTTTCGCCGAAGGTGCGCAGCGAGCCAGGGCGGCAGGTGGCGACCTGCTGCTGTTCGGCGATTCCGTGCGTGCGCTCGCGGTGCCCGACCGCCCCACCGACGGCGCGTCGCGCGTCGGGCCGGCCGTTGACCGGGCGTCGGCCCTCGGCCGTGCGCTGACGGTCATCACCGACGGACAGTTGGAAGACGCCGAACTCCTCGACCAGCTCCCTGCCGGATCACGGGTTGAAGTCTTGCCGTCGCCGGCGGCGGTGGATGTCGCCGTGCGGTCGCTCGAGCTCCCCCAGGCGGTGGCGCCGGGAGACACGGTGGAAGTGCGCGCGTTGTTCGTATCGGCAGGCGCCGCCGTGAGCGCGGCCACCGCGCTGGTGCGCCTTGCCGATGGGACGACGCTCGCCACGGCGCCACTGGGCCCGCTTCCCCCGTGGAGTGAGCGAGAGTGGCGCGTCCGCGTCCGGGTGCCTGAGCGACCTGACGCGCTGGTGGTGCGCATCATCGCGCTTGCCGCCGGTGACGTGGAGCACCGCAACGACACCCTGTCCTCGGTTCTCGACGTGCGCGGCGGCCCGACCGCGGTGTTCGCTTCCACGTCTCCCGACGAGGACTCGCGCTTTGCGCTCGATCTCATGCGGGGCGCCATGGCGCTGACGGTGCGGGGCTTCGTGCGCGTCGCACCCGGACAGTGGCGCCAGGACGGGACGCTCGCGCCCGTGGCAGAATCGGCCGTTCGCGAGGCGCTCGCGCGCGCGCCTGTGGCGGTGCTGCACGGCGATACGACCCTGTTCGGTCCTCCACGGGCGTTCACGCGTGGCTCGCTGTTGCTGGTGGTTCCGCCGCGCGACGAGGATGGGGAGTATTTCACCGAACGCGCGCTGGCGTCGCCGCTGTCGCCGTCGCTGGCCGGAGTGCCGTGGGACTCGCTGCCACCCGTCGTGCTGGGGCCGTCGCCCGCGGGCACGGCGTGGAGCGCGCTCCTGGCCCGGCGCGGACGTCGCTTCGATGAGCGCGTCGTCGTGGCCGGCGACGACGCACCGCGTCGCATCGCGGTGATGCCGGTGCGCGGCCTCTGGCGATGGCGTTTCCGGGGTGGGCGTTCGGCCGACGCCTTTGCCGCCGTCTGGGGCAGCGTCTTCGACTGGCTGGCACGAGGCGAAGCCGACGAGCGTCCGGCGCGCGCGGCCTCGCCCTGGCTGAGAGAGGGCGAGCCGGTGACGTGGCGGCGCGGTGCGGGCCGCGATTCCGTGGTCACCGTGCGACTGCGTCGCGATGGCACCGCGTCTGGCGACACCGTGACCCTGCGATTCCACGATGCGGCAGGTGTGGCGACATCGCCATCGCTCGCCGCCGGCGTGTGGCGGGCCACCGTCGGCGAGGGCACGTCGGTCTTCGTGGTTAATGCCGGCGCCGAGTGGATTCCGCGTCGTCCCGTGATCTCGCGGAGTGCCGTCGCCGGTGACGCCGCGCGCGGCGCCGCGTCGAGCCTGCGCAGCGGCTGGTGGTGGTATGCGCTAATTGTCTCCGCACTCTGCGCCGAGTGGGTGATGCGGCGAAGGGTGGGGCTCCGCTAGGCCGGATGCCGGTGGCGGGGGTGAGGCCACCGCGCCATCTTCGGGCTGCTTCAGAGCGATCGCCTTCACTCGAGTTCAGCAGTTGCTGTCC
The DNA here is from genome assembly GCA_038041995.1 of Gemmatimonadota bacterium. GTDB lineage: Bacteria > Gemmatimonadota > Gemmatimonadetes > Gemmatimonadales > Gemmatimonadaceae > PNKL01. Next base: position 5,546 of record JBBTFF010000029.1, read on the forward strand.
TCCCCGACGCCATCCAGCCCACGATCAGGATCCCGCCCTATGAGCATCAAGCTGCGCCTCACGGTCATGAACTTCCTGCAGTTCTTCGTCTGGGGGTCGTGGCTCATCTCCTTTGGCGGCTACATGATCGTCACGCTCGGCTTTTCCGGCCGTCAGGTGGGAAGCGTCTACGCGACCATGGGCATCGCTTCGCTCTTCATGCCGGGGCTCCTGGGCATCATCGCCGACCGCTGGCTGAACGCGGAACGCGTGTACGGCATCTGCCACCTCATCGGGGCCGGCCTGCTGATCTGGGCCACGACGGTGAAGGACTTCGACACGCTGTACTTCATCATGTTGCTGAACGCGATGGTCTACATGCCGACGATCGCGCTCAACAACACCGTGTCCTACGAGGTGCTGGAGCAGAAGGGGTTCGACGTCGTCCAGCACTTTCCGCCGATCCGCGTGTGGGGAACGGTCGGCTTCATCGCCTCCATGTGGATGGTGGATTTCGCCGGGTGGACCAAGAGCCCGCTGCAGTTGTACATCAGCGCCGGGTCTGCGCTCTTCCTGGGCCTGTACGCGTTCACGATGCCGGCGTGCCCTCCGTCGAAGTCGGAGCGCAAGCGCACCATCGTCTCGGCGCTGGGGCTCGACGCCTTCGTGCTGTTCCGGCGGTCCCAGACGCTCGTCTTCTTCATCTTCGCCATGCTGCTTGGTGCGGCGCTGCAGATCACCAACGCCTTCGGCGGCGCGTTCCTCGACGATTTCAAGACGGCCTACCCCGGCAGCTTCGGCGTGGAGCATCCGAACCTCCTGCTCTCGATCTCGCAGATCTCGGAGACGCTCTTCATCCTGACCATCCCGTTCTTCCTGCGGCGCTTCGGGATCAAGACGGTGATGCTGATCAGCATCTTCGCCTGGGTGTTCCGGTTCGGCCTGTTCGCCGTGGGCGACCCCGGTTCGCGCCTCGGGCTGTTGGTGCTCTCGATGATCATCTACGGCATGGCCTTCGACTTCTTCAACATCTCGGGCTCCCTGTACGTGGATCGTGAGTCGGACAGCAACATTCGCGCGAGCGCGCAGGGGCTCTTCATGATCATGACGAACGGCCTGGGGGCCTTCTTCGGCGGCACGGCGAGCGGCTGGGTCGTCGATTACTTCACGTTGGCCGGCGTCAAGGATTGGCGGAGTATCTGGTTCACGTTCGCCGGGTACGCGCTGCTCCTCGGTATCGCCTTCCCGTTCATGTTCAAGTACAAGCACGAGCGTTCGGCGGGCACGCAGGGGGCCCCTCACCACGCGTGAGAATGCGTTGGCGCGGCGCCGGGACGCTGGACCGTCCTGGCGGCGCTGGTGCGGGCTCGCCACCGCGATCTTCGGACAGTGACCGCTCGGCGGTAGATTGCACGCGAGTCCCGCGTCCGGCAATTCCGCTCTCCGCCTCGAACTTCCGCATTCGAATTCCAATTCCG
>JBBTFF010000029.1:7102-27460 GCA_038041995.1 Gemmatimonadota bacterium
GCGTCCGGCAATTCCGCTCTCCGCCTCGAACTTCCGCATTCGAATTCCAATTCCGTCATCCGAGTTCCGATTCGGGTACATGGCCCTCTTCAAGTCGAAGCAAAGTCTCTGGCAGCGAATAAAGGACGTCGCCCTCCGCGACGTCGGCGTCCTGGCGCGCGGCGGCGCCGACGTCGGTTCCCTGGAGCGGCTCGAGACCCTGCTGCTCGAGGCGGACCTCGGCGTGCCGGTGACCACGCGACTCATCGAGGCGGTTGAGCGCCAGGCCAGGCGCGGGGCGGTGAAGACGGAAGCGGAGTTTCTTGCGGCGCTTCACGAGGGGCTGGTGGCCGCCCTCACCAGCGGAAGCAGCAACCCCGCGCTCACTCTTGGCGATGCCAGGCCGGCGGTGGTGCTGGTGCTCGGCGTCAACGGCGCCGGCAAGACGACCTTCATCGGGAAGCTGGCCACGCGCCTCCGTCGCGAGGGCAGGAGCGTGATGATCGCCGCGGGCGACACCTTTCGCGCCGGTGCCATCAACCAGCTGCGGGTGTGGGCCGAGCGCAGCGGCAGCGACTTCATTGGCGCGCAGCCGGGCGGCGACCCCGCGGCCGTGGCCTTCTCGGCCATCGATGCGGCCGTGACGCGCGGCACCGACGTGGTGATCATCGACACCGCAGGACGCCTGCACACGAGCGAGGGACTCATGCAGGAACTCAAGAAGGTGGCGCGGGTCATCGCCAAGCGGCTCCCCGGGGCTCCCCACGAATCGCTGCTGGTGCTCGACGGCACGATCGGGCAGAATGCGGTGATGCAGGCAAGGACCTTCGCCGCCGCCGTGCCCGTCACCGGGCTCGTGGTGACCAAGCTGGACGGCACGGCGCGCGGCGGCGTGGTGGTCGCCGTGCACGAGGCCATCGACGTCCCGGTGAAATTCGTCGGCGTGGGCGAAGGGGCCGACGACCTCGTGCTGTTCGACGCCGTGAATTTTGCGCGAGAGCTGCTGGAAGCGTGACCGGCGCCGAGCGAACGCCGCGCCGGGTGCTCGACACCCCGATCACCTTCCTCAAGGGAGTGGGCGAGCGTCGCGCCGAGGGATTCCGGCGGCTCGGCGTCCTCAGCGCGCGTGACCTGCTGTTCCACATTCCGCACCGGTACGAGGACGCTTCCACGGTGCGACGCATCAGTTCGCTGCGCATCGGGGAAGACGCCACCGTCATCGGCACCGTCATCTCCAAGGGCGTGCTTCCCACGCGAAAGGGCCTGCGCGTCTTCCAGGCGGTCGTGCAGGACGCCAGCGGACTCATCGAGGCGTCGTGGCCCGGCCAGCCGTTTCTCGACCGTTCCATCGACAAGGGCGACGTGCTGCTGCTGAGCGGCGCCGTGCGGTTCTTTCACGGGCGTCAACTGATGCCCCGGGAGTTCGTCAACCTCGGCGCCGAAGACAGCGGCACCGCCGAGGGGCGGGTGCTGGCCGTCTACCCCGCCACGGAAGGCCTGTCCTTCAAGCAGATTCGCGCCGTCATCGAGAAGCATCTCGACGCGCTCGTGCCCGCGCTGGAGGAATATCTCCCCGCCGAGATCCTGCGTGAAACGGGACTGCCCGGCATCCAGGAGGCGGTGCGTCGCGTGCACCGCCCATCGAGCGTCGCCGAGGCCCACAGCGCTCGGTCGCGCCTCGCCTACGACGAACTGCTGTGCGTGCAGCTGCTGCAGCGCCGGGCCAACGTGCTGGCGCGCCAGGCGCGCCGCGGCATCACGTTCGAGAACAGGCGGGATCTCACGTCGCGCCTCAAGGCGTCGCTGCCGTGGCAACTCACCGGTGCGCAGGTGCGTGCCACGCGGGAAATCGTCGCCGACATGACCAGCCCGTTGCGCATGCACCGTCTGCTGCAGGGCGACGTGGGCAGCGGCAAGACCATCGTGGCGCTGTTCGCCTGCTGCCTCGCCCTCGAGAACGGCTTTCAGGCGGCGGTGATGGCTCCCACGGAGTTGCTCGCCGAGCAGCACTTTCGCACGTTCTCGCAACTGCTCGGCCCGCTCGGCGTCGAGCCGGTGCTGTTGGTCGGTTCAATGACCCTCAAGGCGCGGCGCGCGGCGGCGGTACGGCTGATGGAAGCAGGCCCGGTGCTCGTGGTTGGCACGCACGCGCTGGTGCAGGAGGGGACGCAGTTCGCGCGCCTTGGCCTCGCCGTCATCGACGAGCAGCACCGCTTTGGCGTCGAGCAGCGCGCGACGCTCGGGGAAAAGGGACAGGCCCCCGACATCCTGCTGATGTCGGCCACGCCGATCCCCCGTTCGCTGGCGCTCACGCTGTACGGCGACCTCGACGTCAGCGTGCTCGACGAGCGTCCCCCCGGGCGCCAGCCGGTGACCACGGCGCTGCGCCCCGAGAGCGGCCGAGAGCGCGTGTTCGAGTTCGTCGAGCAGCAACTCGCCGCCGGGCGGCAGGCCTACGTGGTCTACCCGCTCATCGACGAGTCCGACAAGATCGACCTCAAGGCGGCGACGACGGCATTCGAGACGCTGGCGAAGGGCCGGTTCGCCCACCGGCGCGTCGCGCTCCTCCATGGACGGCTCCCCGCGGAAGAAAAGGACGCGGTGATGCGCGCCTTCCGTGATGGCGCCGTGGACCTGCTGGTGAGCACGACGGTCATCGAGGTGGGTATCGACATTCCGAACGCCACCGTCATGGTGATCGAGCACCCCGAGCGCTTCGGCCTCGCGCAGCTGCACCAGCTGCGCGGGCGCGTCGGGCGCGGCGCGGACGAGTCGTTCTGCCTGCTGCTGGGGGACGTGGGGGCGGAGTCGCGGGAGAGACTCCGGCACATGATCGAGACGGAGGACGGCTTCGAGATTGCGCGTGCCGACCTCCTGCTGCGCGGCATGGGCGACCTGCTCGGCGAACGGCAGAGCGGACTGCCGGCGTTCAAGATCGCCGACCCCGTGCGCGACGAGCTGCTGAGCGAACTGGCGCGCGACGCGGCCGAGCGGCTGCTGAAGTCCGATCCCACGCTCAGTGCGCCGGCGCATCGCGCGCTGCAGCGCATGCTCACCACGCGCTACGGGCGGGCGCTCGAACTGTTCCGGGTGGGCTGATGCCCGTGCGAATGCAGAAGCGCGTCGGATGGATCACGCTGGTGGCGTTCCTGGCGAGCGCGATGCTCGGCGTTGTCGTCGATCGCGCGTACGAGGCCGTTCGTCTTCGCGAACAGCGAGAGCAGGTGCGAGCGGCGCTCTGGCCATTTGCCAACGATCTGACCGCCGCGGTGGGCCGCCGGGTGGCGCAGATCAGCGGATTGCGTGCCTTCGTCGAGTCACGCCGGGACTTTGCCACGCTCGACCGGGAGTTCGCGTCGTTCAGCGCGGGGCTGCTGGGCAGCGGTGGCAGCCTGCGTGCCGTCCAGCTGGTGCGCGGCGACTTCATCACTCTCATTCACCCGATGGCGGGCAACGAGCCGGCGATGGGGATCAACCTGCGCACCGATGCGCGTGACGAAGTGCGGGCTGACTTCCTGCGCGCCATCGCCACCGACAGCGTCGTGCTCAGTGGGCCCCTGCCGCTCATCCAGGGCGACAGCGGCCTGATCATCCGGCAGCGCGTGCACACGAAGTTTGCCGGGGCAAGCGACCACGTGGCGTTGGTGCTCGACATGCATGCCCTACTCGCCGAAGTCCGCCTGAACACGGCGCCGTCGGGACTCGGTATCCGGCTGTACGAGCGGAGGAATCGGCTGGTCGCGTCGACCCCCGATTACGTGCCTGACGACCCCGTAGTCATGGAGGTGGAACTCCGCGACGGGAACTGGGAACTGCGCGGCGGCCCCTCGGCCGGGTGGGCCGAGACGACGGCCCCGCAACTGCTCCCGCTCCGCGTGGCGATCGTCGCCATCGTGCTGCTCGTGACCCTCCTGGCCGCCCTCCTCGACGATCGCGATGCGCGACTGAAGAGGGACGTGGAGGAGCGTACGGCGTCGATCATGGAGCTCGTGGAGGAGCGAAGCGAGACGATCCGCCAGCAGCAGAAGACCGAAGAGTCGCTCGCCGCCAACGCCGAGCGCCTTCGCCTGGCGCTCGCCGCTGCCCGCATGGGCACTTTCGAGCTCGACGTGCCCACCGGACGGTTGCGGGGTTCGGCCGGGCTGGGAGTCATGCACGGCCTGGCTGCGGGCGCGTCGTTCAGCAGCCTGGCCGAGGTTCTGGCGGTGATCAGCGAGCCCGACCGCGAGATGATGCTGCGTGAATACGAGCGCGCCCGGCGCGAGCAGGCGACCGGAGCCATGGAGTATCGGATCGTCGGGCAGGACGGCGGCGTCCGCTGGATTGGCGTCACGTGGCTCTCGCGCGCGGACACCGGTGGCGTCGTACAGCGTATTGTCGGCACGCTTACCGACATCACGGAGCGCAAGAATCTGGAAGAGCAGTTTCTCCACGCGCAGAAGATGCAGGCGGTGGGCGTGCTGGCCGGCGGAATCGCGCACGACTTCAACAACCTGCTCACCGTCATTCTCGGTGCAGGCCAGATGGCCCGCACCGCGGCCGAGTCGCTGCCCGGCACCGGGAACGTGCGCGCCGACATCGATGAAGTGCTGGCGGCCGGCGAACGCGCCGCCGTCCTGACGGGCCAGCTTCTGGCCTTCAGCCGCCGCCAGGTCATTCAGCCGCGCCTGCTCGACGTCTGTGAACTCGTGGGTGGCATGAGCAGCATGCTCCAGCGGCTCGTCGGCGAGCGCGTCAGCATCGTCACCGTGCTTCCCGGCACGCCGATGAGGGTTTTCGCCGACCAGGGTCAGCTCACGCAGGTGCTGATGAACCTTGCGGTGAATGCGCGCGATGCCATGCCCAGTGGGGGCAAGGTGCACATCAATCTGCGCTCCATCGAGCTCTCCGAAGAGAACCCGCTGCCCGCCGAGGGGCTCGCCCCGGGGCGGTACGCCGTCCTGTCGGTAAGCGACACGGGCGCGGGCATTGATCCCGCCATTCAGCACCTCGTCTTCGACCCGTTCTTCACCACCAAGGCCGTTGGGCACGGCACGGGGCTCGGGCTCTCCACCGTCTACGGCATCGTCGTCCAGCTGGGCGGCGCCGTGCGCCTCTCATCAGAACCGGGCGTAGGCACGACCATCGACGTGTACATCCCGCTGGCTGAACCGGCGGTGGCGTCCATCCCGGCGGGTGATTCCCTCGCGGTGCCACCGCCGGGCGGAGAAGGGCGCACGCTGCTCGTCGCCGAGGACGAACCGGGGCTTCAGCGGCTGGTGGCTCGCGTCCTGTCAAACGCGGGCTATCGCGTGCTCATGGCCGGCGATGGCGCCGCCGCGCTCGGCGTGGCCCGCGCGCACACGGGCGACATCGCCGTTCTGGTTTCCGACGTGGTGATGCCGAACATGGGGGGACTGGAACTCGCTTCGACGCTGCTCCAGGAGCGCCCCGGCACGCGGGTGCTCTTCATGTCCGGTTATCCGCAGGACGTGGGGCGTGACGACCTCGTCACGCTGTCCAACGCGGTCTTCGTGGCAAAGCCGTTCACGCCCCGCGAACTTCTGGAGGCGGTGCAGCGCGCGCTCACGGAGTAGTTGGTGGCTGGTAGCTGGTGGTACCACCAGCCACCAGCCACCAGCCACCAGCCACCAGCTACCTACCACCTACCGGTTTCTGTTAGCGGCAAAGCCACGCCGTGCCGTCCACCCGCTGCTTCGCCTTCCGGTCGGTCGTCGAATCCACGATCGTGAAGAACACCGGGCGCGTCGCGTCATCCTGCATCGGCGTCGAGCACTCCAGGTCGTCCCGCTTCAGCGAGATCTTGCCGTCGGCCGAGGCGATCAGGCGTCCGAGGTCGAGCTCCACGGCGGTGCCGGGCGTCGGGGTGGCCGTCACGAAGACGGTGCCATTGGGGGTGAACTTCTTTCCGGTGATCGTGATTCTCACCTTGTTGCGTCCCAGCTGTTCGGCTTCGACGCCAATGGAGAGCTTGTCCTGGCGTGCGGGTATCCGGGCTTCGGACGAGGCAAAGGAGGCGCCGACGCCGACCAGCGCCACGGCGCTGAGGACGGCGAGACGACCTGCGGTTGGGTGCGTCATGGGAACTCCGGCAAGGTAGAATGAACTCGGTTGAGCTCCGATCATACTATATTGGGTGCGACGAGGGGCAAGGGTGAAAACTCCCACCGGCACCTTGTTCCCTGATACACCGAGGCCGGACCCGGCGGTCCATACGGCACGGCGTGCCAGCCCTGCGTCCCCCCGTACCTGTCGCTTGAGGAAGTAGTCGCGTGAGCCAGACCTTTGCCCGAATCGACCAGCTCGCCCAGTTCGCCGGCCAGACCGTCACCGTGCGCGGGTGGGTCACCCACCTGCGCTCGTCGGGCAAGGTGGCGTTCATCGTGATGCGCGACGGCAGCGGCACGCTGCAGTGCGTGCTCGTCAAGAAGCAGCTCCCGGATGCCGACTGGGCGCGCTTCGCCGACCTCACGCTCGAATCGAGCATTGCCGTGACCGGTGACGTGCGCGCCGATGACCGCGCGCCGGGGGGATACGAACTCGGCGTCACCGCGCTGACGATCATCGGCGCCAGCCCGCTGGACTATCCCATCCAGCCCAAGGAACACGGCATCGACTTCCTGCTCGACAATCGCCACCTCTGGCTGCGCTCGCCCAAGCAGGTGGCGATCGCCCGCATCCGCAACGAGGTCGAGCAGGGCATCCACGACTTCTTCTACGAGCGCGGCTTCCTGCGCGTCGACACACCGATCCTGACGGCGGCGATCGGCGAACGGTCGGGGCTGTTCTCCACGGAATACTTCGAGGAAGGCACCGCGTACCTCGCGCAGACGGGACAACTGTACGGCGAGGCGGCCGCGGCGGCCTTCGGGCGCATCTATACCTTCGGCCCGACATTTCGCGCCGAGAAGTCCAAGACACGCCGGCACCTCACCGAGTTCTGGATGATCGAACCGGAGATGGCGTGGTACGATCAGGCCATGAACCAGGACCTGCAGGAGGAGTTCGTGTCGTACCTCGTGCAGCGGTGCCTCGAGCGGCGTGGCGCCGAGCTGAAGGAGCTGGAGCGCGATGTGTCGAAGCTGGAGACGGTGAAGGCGCCGTTCCCGCGCATCCCGTATTCCGACGCGATCGAGATCCTCCGGGCGAAGGGGAGCGGCATCAAGTGGGGCGACGATCTCGGCGCCGAGGACGAGGCGCTGCTGGTGGCCGACTACGACCGCCCGGTCTTCGTCTGCAACTATCCCAGGGAAGCCAAGGCCTTCTACATGAAGGAGAATCCCGACGATCCACGCACGGTGCTCTGCGCCGACCTGCTGGCGCACGAGGGGTACGGCGAGATGATCGGCGGATCGCAGCGTGAGGATGACCACGACAAGCTCGTCGCGCGCATCCAGCACGAGGGGTTGCCCATGGACGCCTACGGCTGGTACCTCGACCTGCGAAAGTACGGCACGTTCGTTCACTCCGGCTTCGGCATCGGACTGGAGCGCACGGTGGCGTGGATCTGCGGCGTGCCGCACATCCGCGAGTGCATCGCCTTCCCGCGGATGATGAACCGCATGCGCCCGTGAGCGACCTGCCGCGCAATCCGGGTGAGCCGCTCGACCTGGAGCGCGTGCGGGCCATCCGGGTCAACAAGAGCGCGGCCGAGCGCCGCGCGGCGACCATTCCCACGCGGCGCACGGTGAAGAAGGAATGGCAGGCCGCGTGGCTGCTGCGTGCCATCACGCTGATGGACCTCACGACGCTGAGCGGCGACGACACCGCGGGCAACGTGCGGCGGCTTTGCGCCAAGGCGCGGCATCCGCTGCGTCCCGACCTCGTGGAGGCGCTTGGCGTCGGGCACCTCGTGCCGACGGTCGCTGCTGTTTGTGTTTACCACCAGCTCGTGCCCACGGCCGTCGCGGCACTCGCGGGCAGCGGCATTCCGGTGGCGGCGGTGTCCACCGGCTTTCCGGCCGGTCTCTCGCCGTTCACGCAGCGCGTGGAGGAAATCGGCGCGTCGGTGACGGCCGGGGCGCGCGAGATCGACGTCGTCATCACGCGCGGCCACGTGCTTACCGGCCACTGGGAGGCGCTGTACGACGAGGTCCGCGCCTTCCGCGCCGCCTGCGGCGAGGCGCACCTCAAGGTCATCCTCGCCACCGGCGAACTGGCGACGCTGTCCAACGTGGCGCGTGCCAGCTGGGTGGCGATGCAGGCCGGCGCCGACTTCATCAAGACGTCCACCGGCAAGGAGGGCGTGAATGCCACGCTCCCGGTGTCGCTGGCGATGGTGCGCCAGATCCGCGAGTACCGCGAGCGCACAGGGTATTGCGTGGGCTACAAGCCCGCCGGCGGCATCCGCACCGCCAGGCAGGCCATTGAGTTCCTGCTCCTGATGAATGAAGAGCTCGGCCGCGAGTGGCTCGAGCCCCACCTGTTCCGCTTTGGCGCCAGCAGCCTGCTCACCGACATCGAACGCCAGCTCGAGATGTTCGTGACGGGCCGCTACGCGGCGGCACACCATCACCCGATGCCCTGACCAACATGGCCACCGTAGCCGAGATCTTCGAGACGATGGAATACGGACCGGCGCCGGAGAGCGACGCGCCGGCTCGCGCCTGGCTCCAGGCGCACGACGCGACCTTCGGGCACTTCATCGCCGGCAAGTGGACCAGGGCGGGGAAGAAGTTCGACGTCTTCGATCCGTCCTCGGGATCGCGGCTGGCCCGCGTGACGCAGGGAACGGCACGGGACGTGGATGCCGCGGTCGCTGCAGCCCGCAAGGCGTTTCCGGCGTGGAGCAAGCTCGCGCCGCATGCACGCGCCAGGCACCTGTACGCGCTCGCGCGCATGGTGCAGAAGCACGCGCGCCTGTTTGCGGTGCTCGAGACGATGGACAACGGCAAGTCGATTCGCGAGACGCGCGACCTCGATGTGCCGCTGGTCGCCCGGCATTTCTACCACCACGCCGGCTGGGCCCAGCTCGCTGACACCGAGTTTGCCGGATACGGTCCGATCGGCGTGGTCGGGCAGATAATTCCGTGGAACTTCCCGCTGCTGATGTTTGCGTGGAAGGTGGCCCCGGCGCTGGCCGCCGGAAATACGGTGGTGATCAAGCCCGCCGAGTTCACGCCGCTGACCGCGCTCCTGTTCGCCGAGCTCGCGCACAAGGCCGGACTTCCGGCCGGTGTGCTGAACGTCCTGACCGGCGACGGCGCGACCGGTGCGGCCATCGTCAACCATCCCGGCGTCGACAAGATTGCCTTTACCGGCTCCACCGACGTCGGGAGGATCATTCGCAAGGCGACGGCCGGCAGCGGCAAGAAGCTCTCGCTCGAACTGGGCGGCAAGAGCCCGTTCATCGTCTACGAGGATGCCGATCTCGATGGCGTCGTCGAGGGCGTGGTGGACGCCATCTGGTTCAACCAGGGCCAGGTCTGCTGCGCCGGCTCGCGGCTGCTCGTGCAGGAAGGGATCGCCGACAAGCTGTACGCCAAGCTGAAGGTGCGCATGCAGAAGCTTCGCGTCGGGCCGCCGCTCGACAAGACGGTCGACATGGGCGCGATCGTCGCGCCGGTGCAACTCGAGCGCATTCGCGCGCTGGTGGAGCAGGGAAGGAGTGAAGGGGCGCAGGTCTGGCAGCCGACGTGGGCGGTGCCGACGAAAGGCTCGTTCTATCCGCCGACGCTCTGCACCGACGTCTTCCCGTCGAGCACCATTGCGCAGGTGGAGATCTTCGGCCCCGTGCTGGTGGCGATGACCTTTCGCACGCCGGAAGAATCGGTGGCGCTGGCCAACAACACCCCGTTCGGCCTCGCCGCCTCGGTGTGGACCGAGAACATCAACCTGGCGCTCGACGTCGCACCGAAGATCAAGGCCGGCGTGGTGTGGGTGAACGCCACCAACCTGTTCGACGCGGCCAGCGGCTTCGGCGGCTACCGCGAGAGCGGCTTTGGACGAGAAGGTGGACGGGAGGGGATGTGGGAGTATCTGAAGCGAAGTCAGATGACGGATGACGGAAGACGGACGTCCGCAGCGAAGGCTGCCGCGCGCACTTCCGTCATCCGTCATCCGTCATCCGTCATCGCTTCCGCGGGAGCGGGTGTCGACCGAACGGCAAAGCTCTTCGTGGGCGGAAAACAGGTTCGCCCCGACAGCGGCTACTCGCGTCCGGTGCTTTCGCCCCGGGGCAAGCTGCTCGGCGAGGTCGGCGACGGCAATCGCAAGGACATTCGCAACGCCGTCGAGGCGGCGCACGCCGCCGCCAAGGGGTGGAGCAGGAGCACCGGCCACCTGCGCGCGCAGATTCTCTTCTACATCGGCGAGAACCTCGACGTGCGCCGCGACGAGTTCGCCGCGCGCATCGCGGCGATGACGGGCGGTACCGCCAAGGACGGCCGGCGCGAAGTCGATGCCACCGTCCAGCGCCTCTTCACGTATGCCGCGTGGGCGGACAAGTGGGACGGTGCGGTGCACAACGTCCCCATCCGTGGCGTGGCGCTGGCCATGCACGAGCCCATCGGCGTCGTCGGCGCCGCCGCCCCCGAGGCGGCGCCGCTGCTCGGCTTCGTCAGCGTCGTTGCTCCGCTCGTCGCCACGGGCAACACCGTGGTGGCCATTCCCGGCGAATCGAGCCCGCTCTCGGCCACTGACCTGTACCAGGTCTTCGAGACGTCCGACTTGCCGGGCGGAGTGGTGAATATCGTCACCGGGGCGAAGGACGCACTCGCCCGGACGCTCGCCGAGCACGACGACGTCGATGCGGTCTGGTACTGCGGCTCCACCGCCGGAGTGAAGGCCGTCGAACTCGCCTCGGCGTCCAACATGAAGCGCACGTGGTGCACAGCCGAGGAACTCGACTGGCTGAACCCGGCCGTCGGCGAGGGGCGGCACTTCCTGCGCGAGGCGGTGCAGGTGAAGAACATCTGGATTCCGTACGGTGAGTGAACCACTCGCTGATCTCTTGAGCCTGCTTGACCTCGAGGCGCTCGAGGTCAACATCTACCGCGGCCAGAACCGGAACATCGGCACGGGACGCGTCTTCGGCGGTCAGGTCTTTGCCCAGGCACTCGTCGCCGCGCAGCGCACTGTGCCGGTTGAGCGCGATGCGCACTCGGTGCACGGCTATTTCCTGCGCGCCGGCGACCTGGGCGCACCCATCGTCTATTTCGTCGATCGCCCGCGCGACGGCGGGAGCTTCACGAGCCGGCGTGTCACGGCCATCCAGCACGGCGAGGCGATCTTTCACCTCTCGGCGTCCTTTCACATCAGCGAACCCGGTCTCGAGCACCAGATGCCGATGCCCGACGCGCCGGCGCCGGAATCGCTCGCCCCGGAACTGGAGCTGATTCGCGAGATGGCCGACCGGATTCCCGAGCCGCTGCGGACGTTTCTCACGCAGGACCGTCCCATCGATTTCCGACCGGTCGCGCCGTACGATCCGTTCAGGTCCGAGGTGCGGGAACCCGCGCGCCAGGTCTGGTTTCGCTCGGTCACGCGCCTGCCGGACGAGCGCATCATCCACCAGGCCGTCCTGGCGTATGCGTCTGACTACGGCCTGCTCCCCACCGCGCTCAACCCGCATGGCGTCCCGATGCGCGACCGTCGGCTGCAGATGGCGTCGATCGACCATTCGGTCTGGATGCACCGCCCGTTCCGGGCGGACGACTGGCTGTTGTACGTGATGGACAGCCCGGCGGCAGCCGGGGCGCGGGGGTTCACGCGCGGCACCATCTATGCGCGCGACGGTCAACTGGTGGCGTCGGTGGCCCAGGAAGGGCTCATGCGGATGCGCAGTGGGACCCCGCCGGACGGCGGGGCGGGCTAGCGCTGAACCCTGCGGCGTTCGGTTGTCTGCCATGCCGGTGGTGCCCCGGCTTTCCTTGCTCGCGTCCGTCGCCGTTCCTAGCTTTCGCAGGGCTCGGAAGACCGCGTCCCCTGACGTTGCGGTCCGATGACCAGCCGCCCCGACTTCTTCCCGGATGGCCCATGCGCTACTTCATTGCCGGTGCCCTGCTCGCCCTGACACTCGCTGCGCCCGCGGAGGCGCAGTTCTTCTCGCCGACGATCACCATCGTCGCCGATCCGGCCACGGCGACCATCTACCGGCTGAAGGTCCAGGACAATTCACTGGTCTCCATCGGGGTGGGCAATGCGAAGATCAAGCTCGAGAAGGGCGATCCCAACACCATCGTGGTCCGGCAGGAGGGCTTCCGCGACGTGCGGCGGAGTTTTCCCAGGGACGCGGACTACAAGGACAAGACCTTCACGATCGCCCTGACCAAGCGCGTCGTGCAGCTCACCACGCTGCCGTACGATGCCACCATTCTGGTGAACGGCGAGGTCAAGGGGCAGCGCAGCCTCGAGGTCGAGGTCACCGAGGGCCAGACGACGACGATCGAGGTGACCAAGCGCGGCTTCGCCACCGCCAAGCGCATCTATCGCTGGGAGAAAGGCGGGGACATGCCGCCCACCTTGGACCGCATCGAGCTGGTGGACCGCCGGGTCCTGGTCACGGCGTCGCCCAATGGCACGGAGCTCGTGAGCAACGACACCAAGATCGGCGACACGGACGGTGAGTTCGTGATCAAGCGCGGGACCTGCGGCACGCTGATCGCGCAGAAGACGGGATGGATTCCCGTGACGCGCGACTGGTGCAACAAGGACGGGCTCCCCGAGCCCCCGATCGCCGACCGCCTGGTGCTGACCGGGCGTGTGGTGAACGTCACGGCGCCGGACGGGGCGCGGATCTTCGTCAACAACAAGCAGGCGGGCGTGGGCGCGTTCGCCGTGCAGGTGCCTGACAGCAGCTGTGTGAGCGTCAAGGTGACGCAGGCGGCGTTCCTGACGTACCGCCGCGAGTACTGCGTGCAGAGCAACTTTCCCGCCCCGCCGATGGCCGACAACGTGACGCTCAAGCCGGATGACTCGTACGCCGCGTCCGTGGCCAGCGACCAGGCCAACGTGAACGTCACACTCGAGGTGGGCGCGAGCTTCAAGGAAGAGCAGGCCTGGAGGCTCTTGTCGTCCATCGTCCTCACGTACTTCGACGTGCTCGAGAACTCCGACAGCCAGACGGGATACCTTCGCACGGCCTGGGCCATCAAGTCGTGGGGGGACAACAACGAGGTCGTGATTCGCTCGCGCATCATCGTGAAGCGCATGAGCGACTCGCCGCTTCGCTATACGATCAAGATCGTCAGCGAGGTCAACAAGGCGCCCGGTGTATCCGTGAAGGAAGACGAGAACTTCGCGCCGTGGGACCGCGTCCTCAACAGCTACAAGGACGTCATCAGCGAGGCGCAGAGCCGGCTGAAGTAGCCAGGCGGAGCAGGGCTCTTGCGACGAACGGCGCGTCCCGAACGGACGCGCCGCTCTGTTGCAGTGGCCGCGCGATCCGCTATTCCTCTTCCTTCACCTCGTCCCACAGCGCGTCCAGCGCCTTCAGCCCGGCCGTCTTCACGTCGATGCCGCGCGCCTCGGCCCGCCGCTCGATCCCCTCGAACCGACGCTGGAACTTGGCGTTGGCCTTGTCCAGCGCGAGTGCTGGGTGAACGCCGCACTTTCGGCACAGGTTCACGACGGCGAACAGCAGGTCGCCCAATTCCCCTTCCAGCGCCTCGTGCCGCGCATCGCCGCTCGGCACGCCATGCGTCGGAAAGATGTGTCCATGCCGCGCGATGAGCTCCGCAACCTCGGCGAGTTCCTCCGTGACCTTGTCCGCCGGCCCCCTCGCGTCGGGCCAGTCGAAGCCGACGCCGGCCGCGCGCTCCTGCAACCGGTGCGCGCGGTGCAGGCTCGGCAGGCCCTTCGGCAACCCCTCGGCCAGCGACGTCCGAGCGCGAGACTTCATCGTCTCCCACGGCTCGCGCCCGGCATCGTCGGCCACCGCGCTTCGGTCGTCCGTCGCCAGTCGCCGGTCGTCCGTCGCCCGTCGTCGGTCGTCCGTCGCCTGGCGCCGGTCATCTCTGTGCCGCCGTCGGTCGTCCGTCGTCCGTCGTCCGTCCTCGGCGTACAGCCACGGATGCCGCTTCACCATCTTCCCTACCAGCGATCCCGCCACGTCATGGATGTCGAATGCCCTGCGCTCCTCCGCGATGATCGCGTGAAAGAGCACCTGCAGCAGGACGTCCCCGAGCTCGCTGCAGGTGGCCGCGTCGTCGCCGGCCAGCAGCGCGTCGTCCAGCTCGTGCATCTCCTCGTTCAGGTAGGGGCGCAGGGACTCGTGCGTCTGTGCCTTGTCCCAGGCGTCCCTCGTGCGGAGATCGCGCATGATCGCCAGTGCGTCATCGAACGTCTTTTTTTCTTGCATCGCCCCCCTCACGGCGGCTAACTTTTCATCCTGCAATGACCATCCAATCTACTGCGACGGAAACGACGCGCGCCTGGGTCGACATCGACCTCGGCGCGCTGGTGCGCAACGGCGCCGCGTTGGCGCGCCACGCCGGGGTGCCGCTGGTGCCCATGGTGAAGGCCGACGCCTACGGCCTGGGCGCCGCGGCCTGCGCGCACGCCCTCGAGGCGCTCGATCCGCACGGCTTCGGCGTGGCCACCGTGCGCGAGGCCGAGGAACTGCGGACCGCGGGGATCGACCGGCGCGTGTATGTGTTCTCTCAGCTGCTCCCCGCCGACTTCGACGCGGCCCGCGCCGCGCGGGCCGTGCCGACACTCGGCGACCCGGTGGCGATCGCCGCGTGGGCAGGGGGAGGCGGCGGCCCGTGGCACCTGGCCATAGAGACGGGCATGCACCGCGCCGGCATCCGCTGGGACGACATCGGCGCCGTGAGCGAGATGGTGCGCGAATACCCGCCCGAGGGCGCCTTCACGCATTTCCATTCGGCCGAGCGCAACGACGGGTCGTGGCAGGAGCAGGAACGTCGATTCCTCGAAGCGGTGTCCGTGCTCCCCGCGAGGCCACAGTTCCTGCACACGCAGAACAGCGCCGGAATCGTTCGTCGCGCACCCTCGCCGTGGAGCTTCGTGCGCCCGGGTGTCTTCCTGTACGGAGTCGGCAGCGGCGATGGAGCAACCCTCTACCCCGAACCCGTCGTCCACGTGCGCGCCCGCGTCCTCGAGGTGCATGACCTGAAGGATGGCGATACCGTGAGCTACGGTGCATCATGGCGCTCGGTCGGGACGCGCCGCGTGGCGACGCTCGGCATCGGCTACGCGGACGGATACCGGCGCTCGCTCGGGAACCGGGGACCGGTGCTCCTCAACGGCCATCGCACCACGGTGGCCGGCGTGGTCACCATGGACATGACGATGATCGACGTCACCGACTTTCCCTGTGTGCCGGGCGACACGGCGACGCTCGTGGGCCGCGACGGCGACCTGATCACCGTCGAGGACGTCGCCACGGTGGCCGACTTCATGTCGCCCTACGAGGTGCTCACCGGCCTGCGGCAGCGCCTGCCACGCGTGTACGACGCGGCCGTCGGGTGAGCCGGCGCGCCTGCATTCTCGTGCTCGACGGCGTGGGTATCGGCGAGGCGGCCGACGCCGACGAGTACGGCGACGAGGGCTCGCACACGCTCTCGAACACGGCGCGCAGCGTGGGCGGTTTTGACCTGCCGAACCTCCAGCGCGCGGGCCTTGGAAACCTGGCCTCCATTGCCGGGTTGGCCAGCGAACCGCATCCGACGGCGGCCCACGGCGTCCTGCAGCCCAAGTCGTCGGGCAAGGACAGCACGGCCGGGCACTGGGAACTCGCCGGCGTTCACCTTGTCGCGCCGTTCCCCACCTATCCGCACGGCTTTCCGCAGGTCCTGCTCGACGAGTTCAGCACCCGCACGGGCCGGCCGTGCATCGGCAACGTGGTTGGCAGCGGCACCGCCATGCTCGACCAGTTCGGCGCCGAGCACGCGCGCACCGGGGCATGGATCGTGTACACCTCGGCCGATTCGGTCTTCCAGGTCGCGGCCCACGAACAGGTGGTGCCGCTCGCGGAGTTGCACGCCGCCTGTGCCTGTGCCCGTGCACTATTGGTTCCGCCACTCAACGTCTCGCGCGTCATTGCCCGTCCCTTCGTGGGCGTGCCCGGCGACTGGCGTCGCACCAGCAATCGCCGTGATTTCTCCGTCACCTCGCCCGACGAGACGCTACTCGACGCGCTGGCGGCGGCCGGCATAGCCCGTACCGGGGTGGGGAAGGTGGACGACCTGTTCGCGCGCCGGAACCTGGAGGGGGGCCACACGACCTCCAATGCCGAGGGAATTGTCCGAATTCACGAATGGTTGGCCCGGGGCGATGGGTTCTGCTTCGCCAACCTTGTAGATTTCGACCAGGCATATGGGCACCGAAACGACGCTCCGGGGTTCTATGGAGCGTTGCGGGAGTTCGATGCTGCACTCCCCGCCTTGCTCGCCGCCCTCCAACAGGAAGACCTGCTGTTCGTGACTGCTGACCACGGCAACGATCCGACGACCTCGTCCACCGACCACGCCCGGGAGAATGTTCCCGTGCTGGTGTTCGGTCCGCGCGTGCATCCGGTGGCCCTCGGCCTCCGGCCCACGTTCTCCGATCTCGGGGCGACCGTCGCCGAGTGGATGGGGATCGGATTCCGCGGACGGGGGACGTCGTTTCTCCCCGAACTCATCGGGTGATGGCCGACGCCTCGACGCTCCTCGCGTTGCGCGCGGCCGCCTTCGCCGCGCTGGAGAATGCGTACGCCCCCTACTCGAAGTTCCGGGTCGGGGCGGCGTTGCTCACGACCAGCGGCGAAATCGTCGGCGGCTGCAACGTCGAGAACTCGTCATATCCCGCCGGCTCCTGCGCCGAACGCGTCGCGCTGGGCGCGGCCGTGGCACGCGGCCTGCGCCACTTTACGCACGTCGTGGTGGTCTCCGAGGCCGCCACGCCCTCTCCTCCCTGCGGCATGTGCCGCCAGGCGCTCTGGGAGCTTGCTCCCGAGTGCCAGGTCATCAGCGTGACCCGCGGAGGCGCCGAAGCACAGTGGCCCCTCGCCGACCTGCTGCCGTACCCTTTCACGCCCTCGTCGCTGCACCCGAATGAATAGACTCCCCCTCCGTCGCGCGTGGTCGGTGCTTGCCGTGACCGTAGCCACTCTCGCGCTCGGCGCGTGCAACGAACATCTTGACGCCGGCAGTGCCTGCCCGTCGCTCTGTCCCGGCTTGTCCGTGCCCATCAGGGACACGGTGCTCTCGCCGGTGCTGGTCTTCGACACCACGCTGGTCGGCTATCCGTCGATCGGCACCGAAGAGGGCATTCCGCTGGCCGCACGCGGCGACACGCTCGATGTGCGCGGCGTCATCCGCTTCGACTCGCTCACGCGCGCCTTCGCCCCCACGGGAGACACGCTGCGCCAGGTTTCGCAGGTGGACACGGCACAGTTGCGCGTGCGCATCAACCTGACGCAGAGCCGCCTTCCCTCGACGGTGACGTTCGAGGCGTACGATGTCGATACCACGGCGGCCGACGACGATCAGGCCGCCCTGCTCGCGCTCTTCCGCCCCAACCGGCTGCTGTCGTCCAGGACGCTGGCCCGCGCCGACATCACCGATTCGCTGGTGTTCCCGTTGTCGGGCGCCATGCTCCTCGCGAAGATCAAGGCGGGTGCCAACCTGCGCGTGGGCCTGCGGTTGATCGGCAGCGGTCCCGTTTCGCTGCGCATTCATACGATCGAGACCGGGCTCCCCGCGGTGGTGCGCTACTACGTCTCGCCGGACACGGCCATTCATCAGGTCGTGGTCTCGCCGTACTCCAAGACGCCGCTCGAGCCGGCGGTGCTGGCCAACGACTATCGCGACTACGCGGTCGTTGCCCGCAACGCACTGCCGGCCGCGGGCCCGCTGGCGATCAGCACGGGCGGCGTACCGGCCCGGCGCGCCTACCTGCGCTTCGTGGTGCCGCAGTGGCTACTCGATTCCACGACCCTCGTGCGCGCCACGCTGATGCTGACGCAAGTGCCCACGCTCGGCTTCGACCAGAACGACAGCGTCACGGTCATCGGCCAGGCGGTGGCGGCCACCGGCCTGATCAGCGACCTGTACCGCTCCTCGCTGATCCTCCTGCCTGCCGGACTGTTCGTCAGCGATTCCATTCGCGTCGCGCCGGCTGACGGCGGCCTGCGGACGATCGAGCTGAACGCCCTGCTGCGCCTGTGGAAGGAACAGACGGGAGTGGACGCGCCGCAGCGCGCCATCGTGCTGCGCATGAAGGAGGAAGGGTTGCACGGTGCCGAGGTGCGCTTCTTCAATACGAAGGCCGACGCATCGCTGCGTCCGCGGCTTCGCGTCAGCTACATTCCCCGCGTCGATTTCGGAGTGCCCTGATGCGTCGTCTTCTCCTCTCGACGGTCCTGGTGGTGGCTTCGACGGCGCCGCTCGCGGCCCAGGGTGCGCTGAGTGTGCAGGGTTTCGGGTACCCGGCCGGGCAGCTGGGCACGCGCGCGGCCGGCACGGCAGGTGCCCTGGCCGAAACCGACGCCGGGTCGCCGGTGAATCCGGGGTCACTCCCCGGCGCGGGGCGGGCGATCTTCTCGTTCCAGGTCGATCCGGAATTCCGCCAGGTGAAGGTCGGCGGTACTACCGTGAACACTACGACCGCCCGCTTTCCCGTGATCAACATCGGGACGCGACTGATGGCCAAGGGCTTCGTCGGCGTTGCGTTCTCGACCCTGCTCGATCGCACGTGGGATGCGTCCTACAGCGACAGCGTCACCGTGGCCGGCGACCGCGTGCACTCCACCGTGGCCACGACCGTGCGCGGCGCCGTCAGTGATGCGCGCCTGGCCTTTGCCTGGCAGTTCTCCGAGAAGCTGCAAGCCGGGCTCGCCTTCCATGCCCTCACCGGCGCCAACCGCATGCACCTGGCGCGCGAGTTCACCGACAGCACGACGTTCGGCTCGCTCTCGCAGAGCACCGTGCTGTCGTACGGCGGATCGGCGGTATCGGCTGGGTTCGTCACACTCCCCGTTCCGCACCTGTTCGTGGGCGCCTCGTTCCGCCTCGGCGGCGCCATGAACACGCGCTCCGGCGATTCGGTGGTCACGCGGGCAAAGGTGCCCAACCGGTACGGCGCGTCGCTCACGTACGACGGCATTCCGGGCTCCCTGATTGCGGTGCGCATCAACCATGAGCAGTGGTCGCGCATGCGGTCGCTCGGGTCGTCGGCGTTGCAGGTGAACGACGTCACGGAGCTGTCGGCGGGCATCGACTTTGCCGGACCCCGGTTCCAGGGGCAGTCCACGCAGGTGCGGCTCGGTGCCCGCACCCGCGACCTGCCATTCGGCTGGAACGGGAACACGGTGTCGGAGCGGACGCTGGCCATCGGTGGTGGCCTGCCGCTCGCCCGAGGCTGGGCCATGCTCGACGTCAGCGTGCAGCGCGCGCTGCGCAAGGCGGGTGACGTGACCGAGCGGGGCACGATTCTCAGCGTTGGGCTCACCGTCCGGCCGTAGACCGCGATGTCGAGCGCCGGCGCGGAGCTCCCCCCGCTCATTCTCGTCGCCGACGACGTCGACGCCAACGTCGAGCTGCTGGCCGACCAACTGGCGGTGCTCGGGTTTCGCACCGTTGCTGCATACGACGGCCCGGGGTCGGTCGCTGCCTGCTTCGAGCACCATCCGGACCTGTGCATCCTCGATGTCTCGATGCCCGCCGGCGAGCTCGGAGTCGCCGACCGGGATACCGGCTTCGAAGTGTGCCGCCGCATCAAGCGTGATGCCCGCACGGCGCGCATCCCGGTCATCTTCGTCACCGCGCTCAACGACACGGCTGACCGGGTGAAGGCCATCGAAGCCGGAGGAGACGACTTCCTGCTCAAGCCCCACAACCGATTGGTTCTTGGCGCTCGCGTGCGCTCGCTCCTCAAGCTCAAGGGCGCCACCGACGCGCTCGAGGAGAGCTACCGCAAGCTGCGCGAACTCGCCAAGGTGCGCGACGACCTGATGAAGATGATCGTGCACGACCTCAAGACGCCTCTCACCAGCGTGCTGGCCACGCTGGAGATGCTGCGCGAGGGCGACTACGGGCCCATGGTCGAGCGCCAGTACAAGGCGGTGTCGGAAGCCGAGGGGAAGGCCGAGGAAGGCCACAAGAATCCCTCCGATGACCCCGACGGTCCCAATGATTTCGCCCCTGACCGCGTAGGCAAATGCAGCCGCAAAAACCGGCTCCACAGAAAAAATGATTGCCGCTCGTGTCGGTGTGGTCTCTTTTTGATACCGCACCTGTACCGTAAGGGTATAGAGCGTCGCCAGCAAAGCCAGATAGGCGACCGCACTCACAAAGCCCGATGTCAGCCGCACCGAGTTCGCCGACAGGCGCCGCGCTGATGTCGGCGGCAAAACGGATCGAGACCGATTGCCCTTCGGCGTCGGCACTCACCGCCTGCGCGACCGCGCGTGCGAAAAGGTCTGCCGGGAAAACG
>JBBTFF010000030.1:0-24947 GCA_038041995.1 Gemmatimonadota bacterium
TCGGCGAACAGCCGCTTTCCGAAGTTCGACATCACGACGTGTACCTCCACGCCGGTGGCGTGCAGCGCGGCGATGGCATCGGCCGCTCCCGGGGCGACGGCCGCCAGGTACGCGGCCGACAGCGCCTGCAGGTCGGCCGCGTTCGCGCCGATGACGGCAAGCCGGCGGCCGTAGACCGACTCGAGGGGCACCTCACCGTTCATCGCCTGCGCGGTCAGTGACTCCACCGCGCGTTGCACGTCGGTGCCGCGGCGTGCGGCCAGCCAATCGATGCCCTCGATGCCGCTGATCGTCGAGTCGGCGTCGAGTACCACCGCCGCGTACCGCCTCACAGGATATTCCCCGGTGCCATGCGTCCCTCAGGGTCGAACTCGCGCTTGAGCGCGCGCAGCACGGACAGTTGGCGTGCGTCGAGCTGCAGGCCCAACCACTTGCTCTTCACCTTGCCGATGCCGTGCTCGGCGGCCACGGTGCCGCCCATCGAGATGACGGCGCGCAGCGTTTCCTCCAGCGCGCCCTCGATCTTCTTCACCTCGGACGGGTCGCGCGCGATGAAGTTCTGGTGCGGATGCCCGTTGCCCAGGTGTCCATAGGTGACGGCGTCCGGCAGGCCGTGCGCCGCCGAGATGCGGCGCGCCTTGGCGAGTGCGGCGGAGGCCAGCGGATACGGCACGGCCCAGTCGGTGCTCATGCGCCGCCCGCCCTGCGGCAGGAATGGCGCGGCCCGTTCGTGCATCGCCGCCGGAGCCGCGTGCCGCAGGCGGCGTGCCTCACGCAGCGCCTGCTCGCCATCGAAGACGCGCACGTCGCCGTCACACGCACCCTGTGCCTCGGCGAGCTCCAACCATGCGTCGAGCGGGGGCTCCCGATCGCCCGCCTCCTCGGTGTACACCATGGCCTGCGCATACGGCGCCCACGCGGCGTCGTCTATCGCGCGTCGCACGATGCCGAATGCGTCGGCGTCAAAGAACTCCAGGCATCGCGGGCTCACGCTGGCCGACTGCCGTGCGGCGACGACAAACGCCAGCGCGTCCGCTTCGGTGGTGAAGGGAATGCCGAGCCCGAGCACGCGCGGCGGAACCGGCAGCAGCGCGAGTTCAGCCTCGACGACGACGCCCAGCGTACCTTCGCTTCCGACGAACCAGTCCACCGGATCCTGCGCGGCCAGGTACCCCACGGTGTTCTTTTCCACCGTCGGGCGGCGCGCCTCGTACAGTGAACCGTCGGCCAGGGCGACGGTGAGCGCTCGCACATGCAAGCGCGTGGCGCCGTAGCGCAGCGTGCGCGGCCCCGAGGCGTTGCAGGCAATGGCGCCGCCGATGGTGCACTCTTCCTCGCTCGTGGGGTCGGGGGCGAAGAAGAGTCCATGCGGCGCGCAGGCGCGTTGCAGGTCCCCGATGAGCACCCCCGACTCCACCCTCGCCACTTGCCTGACAGGATCGACGTCGAGGATGCGCGCCATCGGGCGCAGGGACAGCAGCCAGTCGCGCGCCGCCACGGAGGCGCCGGTGGTGCTCGTCTGCGCGCCGGCCGCCGTGACGCATAGCTTCTCCGCCGCAGCCTGCTTCAGCAGCTCCACGACCTCGTGTCGCGACTCGGGACGCGCCACGGCGTCGGGTACGATGCGCAGCCCCGAGACGTCGCGCGAATACGCCTCGAGCGCCGGCGCATCGCGCAGGAGTTCGAGGCTCACGTCTCCCCGCCGCAGCGGACCAGGACCTGCTTGTGATGGCGCACAATTCAATTTGCCTGATGGGTTGCGCGGCCGCGACTGCCGGGAGAGCATTCGGGCGTGAACGACTTGCCTGCTGGTTTTTCCTTGCGACGCGCGACGACTGCCGACCTCGGCCCGTTTGCCGAGTTCAGCCGCCGGACGTTCGTTGCCACGTACGGACCATTCCAGGCTCCCGAGCGGATGGCGCGCCACGTCGCCGAGCGCCTGAATGACCTGCGGCTGGGTGAGGAACTGGCCGATCCCGAACGCACCGTGCTGGTATTGGCGCGAGGGGACAACTGGGCCGCCTGCGCGATGCTGCGTCGCGACCACAGTCCCGCTGAAGTGGTGGCCGTGCGACCGGTGGAGATCGAGCGATTCTACGTGGACCCTGACTGGCACGGACGAGGGCTCGCCGCGCCGCTCATGGCCGCGACGCTCGAAGCCGCCCGCCAGAAAAACCACGATGTGGCCTGGCTGGCGGTCTGGGAACGAAACGCGCGGGCCATCCGCTTCTATGAAAAGCAGGGCTTCCGCATCGCAGGTCACCACACTTATGTATTCGACGGCGATCCCGAGGACGATCATCTAATGGTTCTCGCGCTCTAGTACCGCTCTCCACCTGCTGCCATCTGTCATCTGTCATCCGCCATACACCACCACCACCACCACCGTGAAATCCAAGACGCTTCTCGTCGCGTTCGCCGCGCTGGCCCCCGCCGCCGTCTCTGCCCAGGCCCCGTTGAAGGCCGCGCTCAGCGGTCGCGCCACGACCGAAGTCGCGCTCAACGGCCCGCGTGAAGAAGGCAAGCCGGCGCCCAAGGCGCTGGTGATCAGGGTCGACTACGGCCAGCCGCACGCACGTGGCCGCGAAGTGCCGGTCGAGTTGTCCAAGGCCGGGACGGTGTGGCGCACCGGTGCCAACTCGTCCACCACCTTGACGACCGACGTGGAGCTGACAATCGGCAGCGCGTCGGTGCCCAAGGGTTCGTATTCGCTGTACACGATCCGCGAGGCCGACGGCTACCTGCTGATCATCAACAAGAACACGGGGCAGTGGGGCACCGAGTACGTCGCGGCGCACGACCTGGCGCGGGTGCCGCTGACGGCGCGGTCACTGGCCGAGACGCGGGAATCGCTGCAGATCGCGCTCTCGCCGGCTGGTGACCAGTCGCCCAAGGGACAGCTGACCATCGCCTGGGGGAAGCTGGAACTCTCCACCAACTGGTCGGCCAAGTAGGTAGATTGATGGGGGCGGCGGGTGCCGCCCCCGTCACTAATTCAGCCCTCTTGCTGCCATGTCCGCTCCGCGCCTGCAGGCCCTGCACGACGCTGGCCAGTCGCTCTGGCTCGACTATATCGACCGCCCCATGCTGCACAACGGTGAACTCGCCCGCCGCATTCGCGACGACGTCCTCACCGGCATGACCTCCAACCCGGCCATCTTCGAGAAGGCGCTGGCCTCGGGCACGGCGTACGACGCGCAGGTGGCGGGCCTCGACGGTGATCGCTCGGCCTGGCAGCTGTTCGAGGAGCTGGCCGCCACCGACGTGCGCGCCGCATGCGACCTGTTCCGCGACGTGTATGATCACTCGAACGGCGTCGACGGCTACGTCTCGCTGGAAGTCTCGCCCAACGTCGCCAACGACGTGGTCGGCACCATTCGCGAGGCGCGGCATCTCTGGAAGCTGGTCGACCGCCCCAACGTCATGATCAAGGTGCCGGGCACCGATGCCGGATGCCTCGCGCTCCGCCAGCTGATCGCCCACGGCATCAACGTCAACGTGACGCTGCTCTTTGCCGTCGAGGCCTACGCCCGCGTCATCGAGTCGTATCTGGCGGGTCTCGAGGTCCGCGCCGCCACCGGCGCACCGCTGTCGCACATCGCCAGCGTGGCATCGTTCTTCGTGAGCCGCGTGGATACCGAGATCGACAAGCGGCTCGACGCCCTGGTGTCGGCGGGCACGCTCGACGCGACGGCCGCGTCCGCGCTGAGGGGCAGGGCAGCCGTGGCCAACGCCAAGCTTGCCTATCGCCTCTTCACCGCGAGCTTCAGCGGGCCGCGGTGGACCGAGCTCGCCGACAAGGGAGCGCAGGTGCAGCGTCCGCTGTGGGCCAGCACCTCCACCAAGAACCCGGCGTACCGCGACGTGATCTACGTCGAGGAGCTTGTGGGTCCCCGGACGGTGAACACACTGCCGCCAGTCACGCTCGAGGCGTTCCGCGACCACGGTGAGACGCGCCGCACGATCGACGCCGACCTCGCGGCCGCGGTGCAGTCGCTGGCCGCCATCGAGGCGGCCGGAATCTCCGTGCGCAACGTCACGGACCAGCTGCTGGGAGAAGGGCTTGCCTCCTTCCAGAGGTCGTTCGATACCCTCCTCGCCGGGCTGGAGCAGAAGGCCACCGCCCTCGGCCGTCCCGTGACGGCCGGCCGCTGACCGGAGCACGATCGATGTCCGTCACGCGTACGCGCACCAAGGTCGTCTGTACGATCGGCCCGGCCTCCACCGCGCCCGAAACGCTGCGCGCGCTCATGGTCGCCGGCCTCGACGTTGCGCGCATCAACTTCTCGCATGGCACGCACGACGAGCATGCCGCCCGCATCGCCGATATCCGGCGCATCGCCACCGAGATGCGGCGTCCGGTCGCCATCCTCGGCGACTTGCAGGGTCCGCGCATCCGCGTGGGGCATCTCGCCGAGGCCGTGGAGCTCACGGAGGGCGCGGAGCTCGTGCTCGCCCACGAGAGCGACGCACGCGCCGGCGAACTGCCGGTGACGTACGCCGACCTGGCGCGCGACGTCTCGGCCGGCTCGCGCATCCTGCTCGACGACGGCCTGCTGGCGCTCGACGTGCTCTCGGTGGACGGAGCGCGGGTGCGCACCACGGTCGTGCACGGCGGCCTGCTGAAGTCGCACAAGGGGATGAACCTCCCCGGCGTGCAGGTGTCGGCGCCGGCGCTCACCGAAAAGGACCGCCTCGACATCGCGTTTGCGATCGCCCACGAGGTCGACTACCTCGCGCTGTCGTTCGTCCGCCGTCCGGCGGACATGGAGGAGTTGCGCGCGCTGGTGCCCAAGGGCTTGCTGCTCGTCGCCAAGATCGAGAAGGACTCGGCACTCGAGGACATCGACGAGATCCTCAAGGTTTCCGACGCCGTGATGGTCGCCCGTGGAGACCTTGGCGTGGAACTTCCGTTCGAGGAAGTCCCCATCGCGCAGAAACGAATCATCGCGCTGGCCAACCGGTACGGCCGCCCGGTGATCACCGCCACGCAGATGCTCGAGTCGATGATCGAGAACCCGCGTCCGACGCGCGCCGAGGCGAGCGACGTGGCCAATGCCATCATCGACGGCACCGACGCGGTGATGCTCTCTGCCGAAACGGCCGCGGGGGCGTATCCGCTGCTCGCCGTCGCGGCGATGGTGCGCATCGCCCGCGAAGCCGAGCGGCATCCCGTTCCGCGAGGCGTCGGCGCCGATCGCGTGGAGCCGGGTCAGGCGGGGGTCGAGGAGACCATTGCCGGCGCCACCGTCACCGCCGTGCGCCTGCTGGGGGCGGCCGCCGTCATCGTCTTCACGAAGTCGGGCTTCAGCGCGCGCATCGTGGCCGCGCGACGTCCCGACGTGCCCATCGTCGTGCTCACCGACCAGCCCCGCACGTACCGCCAGCTCGCGCTCGTCTGGGGCGTGGTGCCGGTGCTGGTGCCGCACGCCGACTCGTATGACCAGATGGCGGCCGCCGCGCGCCGGATCGTCGTGGAGATGGGCATCGCCAAGGCCGGCGACCGCGTGGTCATCACGGCCGGTGTGCCGTTCCACGTCCCGGGCACGACCAACATGCTGAAGGTGGAGACGGTGTGAAACTCACCTTCCTCGGCACCGGCACCAGCTTCGGCGTCCCGGTGATCGGCTGCCGCTGTCCCATATGCCGATCCGAGGATCCGCGCGACAAGCGCACACGCGTGGGTGCCGTGCTTGAGGTGGCGCAGACGCGGCTGCTCATCGACACGCCACCCGAACTGCGCCTGCAGCTGATCGCCGCGGGCATCGACGACGTGGACGCCGTGCTCTTCACGCACGATCACGCCGACCACACGCAGGGCCTCGACGACATTCGCGCCATCTCGGTGCGACGCGAGGGGGCGCTCCCCATCTACGGCCCCGCCGAGACGCTGCAGGCGCTCGCGCGCCGGTTCCCGTACGTCTTTGACGAGTCCATCCGCGCGCTGCCGGGGACGCACAAGCCCGAGGGCGCGGCGACGGCGCTCGAGCCGGGGGTGCCGGTTCGCATCGGCGACGCCACGGTGACGCCCATCGAGGTGCCGCACGGGCGCTGGCGGGTCTTCGGGTATCGCATCGGCGCGCTGGCGTACGTGACCGATGCCAAGAGCATTCCCGATGCCGCGCTCGCGCTCATGCGCGGCGCCGACGTGCTGGTGATCAACGCGCTCTTCCGCACGGCGCATCCGACGCACCTGAGTCTGGGCGAGGCGGTGGACGTGGCGCGCAAGGTCGGGGCGCAGCGCACATGGCTGACGCACCTGACACATGACAACTTCCATGCCGCGCTCTCGGCGGAGCTGCCAGCCGATATCCAGCCGGCCTTCGACGGCCTCGTGGTGGAGTGCTGATGGCGTTCACGCTCGACGTGACTTCGATGACCGAGCGGGTGGTGCCGGCGGGCGTGCGCGACGCCGAGTGGGGCGCGCTGGACGAACGCTTCCGCACGGCGCACTCCGCTGTCGTGGCCACGGCGGCCACGGGCGTGTACGGCTATCGTGAGCTCGAGGCGCAGCGTGCCGAGCGCACGCGCGTGGTCGACTTCGCGCGCAGTGTGCAGGGCAGTTACGACGATGTGGTCGTCCTCGGAATCGGCGGCTCGTCGCTTGGCGCGGTGGCGCTGCGCACGGCGTTGCTTCCCCCCGCATGGAATGCGCGCACCGTCGAGCAGCGGGGCGGCCGCTCGAGGCTGCACGTCCTCGACAACGTCGATCCGCGCACCATTGCCGGCGTGCTTTCCGTGGTGTCGCTGCCGCGCACGGTCTTCGTGGTGATCTCCAAGTCCGGGGGCACCATCGAGACGCTCGCCCAGTACCTCGTCGTGCGCGAGCGCCTCGCGCAGGCCGGACTCGATGCCGCCAGGCACCTGGTGTTCGTCACCGATCCGGCCAGGGGAGCCTTGCGCGCCATCGCCGGCCGCGACGGCATTCCGGCGTTCGACGTCCCGCCCAACGTGGGGGGACGCTTCAGCGTGCTTTCGCCGGTTGGCACGCTCCCCGCCGCGCTCTGCGGCATCGACGTGGAGGCGTTGTGCGCCGGGGCCATGGTGATGCGCGACGCCACGATGGGCGCTGAACTCGCCGCCAACGCCTCGGGGCTGTTTGCCACGCTGCAGTGGCGCGCCCACACGCACGCCGGGCAGGGACAGCACGTGATGATGCCGTACAGCGACGCCCTGCGCGATCTCGCGCCGTGGTTCGTGCAGCTCTGGGCGGAATCGCTGGGCAAGTGCGACGTTGACGGACTGCACGTTGGTCCCACTCCCATAGCCAGCGTCGGGGCCACCGACCAGCACAGCCAGGTGCAGCTGTTCATGGAAGGGCCGGCCGACAAGACGGTCACGTTCGTGCGTGTCGACTCGTCGGCCGATGACGTGGAGATCCCGCGGCTGGAGGCCGGCGAGCGAGCGATGGCTTTTCTGGGTGGGCACTCGCTGGGCGAGTTGCTCGATATCGAGTGCCGCTCGACGGCCAGTGCGCTGGCCCGGGCAGGTCGTCCGTCGATGAGCATGACCGTGGGAGCGGCCGATGCCTGGCACCTCGGCGGCCTGATGATGTGGCTCATGCAGGCGACGACGATCGCCGGGGCGCTGTACCGGGTCAACCCGCTCGACCAGCCCGGGGTGGAGCTCGGCAAACGCCTGGCGAACGCCGAGTTGGGGCATCCCGACTACGCGGGCGGCGCAACGGAGCAGGGCCCGGCGGCGCCGGTCGTCCCGAGCCGGCGCCTGCGCGTCGGCTGATCTGCGGGTTCAGGCGTTGCCGCGCGCCCAGACAGGGCCCAACTTTCAGTGTCTGCCGCCGCACTCCGGCAGCTCCGCCGCCCCCGCGTACCTCATCTACGTGATCAACTGACATGTCGAAATCTCTCGACTCGTTGCACCGCGTTCTCGGACCCGTGGCGGTCGTGGAGAACAGCCAGGTACAACTGAAGGAGCCGTCCCTGCTGGCGTCCACCCACATGGACGACCTCGTCCGTCTCGCGGTGTTCGGCGACGTGGAGGAGAAGGAGTGGGCGCGCTGGGTCATCTGGGAACTCGGCCGGCAGGTGGGCGTCTGTCCGGCGTCGATTCACGATTTGTACATGGCACGCGGCCGCGGCGAGGTCTCCGGCTTCACGGTGCCGGCCATCAACGTGCGCGGCATGTCGTACGACACCGCCCGCGCCATCTTTCGCGCGGCGATCAAGCTCAACGCCGGTGCCTTCCTGCTGGAAATCGCGCGCAGCGAGATCGCCTACACCGACCAGCGCCCCGCGGAGTACGTGGCCGTCATGCTGGCGGCGGCGCTGCGCGAAGGATATCGCCTGCCGATCTTCATCCAGGGCGATCACTTTCAGGTCAACGCCAAGAAGTACGCTGCCGACAAGGTGGGCGAGGTGCAGGCGGTCAAGCTGCTCGCCAGCGAGGCGATTGCCGCCGGCTTCTACAACATCGACCTCGACACCTCCACGCTGGTGGACCTGTCACAGCCGACGCTCGAGGAACAGCAGCGGCTGAACTACGAGGTTGGCGTGGAGCTCACGCGGCACGTGCGCTCGCTCGAACCGCGCGGCATCACCATCTCGCTGGGAGGCGAGATCGGCGAGGTGGGCACCCAGAACTCGACGGAGCCGGGACTCCGCGCCTTCATGACCGGAGACAACCAGACTCTGCACAGCGCCGCGCCGGGCACGGTGGGGCTGTCCAAGATCTCGGTGCAGTCGGGGACCTCGCACGGCGGCGTGGTGCTTGCCGACGGCAGCCTGGCCGGCGTGAAACTGGACTTCCAGACGCTGGACGACCTCTCGCGCATTGCACGAACGGAGTTCGGATTGTCCGGCGCGGTGCAGCACGGCGCCTCCACGCTTCCCGACAGCGCGTTCCACCATTTCCCGCGCACCGAGACGGCCGAGATCCACCTGGCGACGGGGTTCCAGACCATGCTGTACGATCATCTCCCCGACGCGCTGCGCGAGGAGATCTATGAGTGGTTGCGCGTCAACGCAAAGGAGGAGCGCAAGGCCAGCGACACCGACGAGCAGTTCTTCTACAAGAGCCGCAAGAAGGCGCTGGGCCCGTTCAAGAAGGCGCTCTGGTCCCTGCCGGCCAGTACCCAGGCCCAACTGGCCCGCGCCTACGATGCCAAATTCGAGTTTCTTTTTGCCCAGTTGGCCGTCGGTGGCACTTTACCCTACATCCAGAGGTATATAGAAGTACCCGATCAACGCCGAGCAGCACCGACGCAGGGCGCCCAGGTGATGGAAACCGCGCCCGATGATCCGGACGCCGGCGAATAGTCCGGAATACTGCCGCGCCGTCCGCAACTTCCCGCGAGCCGCGCGAATTCACAACAGGAGAAGACATGCGCAAGACATTCATGATGTTTGCCGTCGCGACGCTCGCCCTCACGGCCTGCGTTCCCAAGGCGGATCTGGAGAAGCAGCTCGAGCAGGTGAAGCTCATCTCGGCGGAGAAGGACTCGCTCCTCAAGGACGTGATGACCACCTCGCAGTTCATCGCCGACATCAATGGTGAACTGTCCCGCGTCAAGTCCGCCAATGCGGGCAAGCCCACCAAGGGCGGCGCCGGCGAACTCGAGAACCCGTCGCCCGCCGAGCAGCGCGCCCTGATGCTCGATCGCATCAAGCAGATCACCAACCGGGTGAACGAGGCCGAGTCGCGCCTCGCCGCCAGCCGGCAGCGCGTGGCGACGCTCAGCGGGGACAACGCCAGCCTCAAGCAGCAGCTGGCGCAGTACGACTCGACGATCACTGCCTTCAAGGCGATCATCGAGAACCAGAAGGCCGAAATCGCCTCGCTCTCCCAGCAGGTGAGCGCGCTGCAGGGGGAAAACGTCCAGCTGAAGGGCGAGAAGGCGGTGCTGACGACGGAGAAGGAAGCGCTGACCAGCGAGAAGACGGCGCTCACGGTCGAACGCAATACGGTCTACTACGTGATCGGCACCAAGGACGAGCTGCGCAAGAAGGGGATCATCGTGCGGAGGGGCGGCCTGCTGGGCATCGGCGCCACGGACCTCCCGGCCACGTCGCTGAACCCGGCCGACTTCACGGCGGTCGACAAGACCGCGATGGCCGAGATCCCGCTGCCGAAGGCCGACAGGTCGTACCGCGTGCTGTCGCGGCAGGATCTCGGCGCCACCGAAAAGCCGGCCAAGGGCGGCTACAAGGCGGTGATCAAGATCACGAATGCCGACCAGTTCTGGGGATCGTCCAAGTTCCTCATCATCGTCCAGAACTGATGCGGGGAGCACGCCGGGAATGAACGCGCCGCCGCCATGGGGGGCGGCGCGCCTCCCGGACACCGTTGTTGACTACGCCCGCCGTGTCTGGGTGAAAGGCGGCGAAGACGACATCTTCTTTCTCGCCGGCGGGGTGGCCTACAACATCCTCCTCGCCGGCGTCCCCTTTTTCCTGCTCCTCATCTCCGGCATCGGCTACGCGCTGAACAAGCCGGAGGCTGATTCCACCCGTGACGTGGTGGAATTCCTGGGGCGCCTGCTGCCCGTCGGCGCCGCGGATGGCGTATCATTCCTTGACCCCATCCTGCGCGACGTCGTCGCCACGCGTGGGCGCGTGGGTCTCCTCTCCGCGGCCGCCTTCGTCTGGTTCTCCACCCGGTTGTTCGGGACGCTGCGCAGCGTGCTGCAGCGCGTCTTCGAAATAGGGCAGGGGCGGGGAATCGTGGTCGGCAAGCTCTACGATGTCGGCTACACCCTCGTCTCGTCGATGCTCATCGTCGCCTACCTCACGATCTCGGCGTACCTGGTCGTCATGAGCGACCGCGGCATCGCCAACCTGCGAATGATCGGCGTCAACGCCACGGTCCTGGGGGGCGTCGGGCACGCGCTGGGGCGCGTGCTCGCGTTCAGCGTGGTCGTCGCCATCTTCTTCGGCATCTACAAGTTCATTCCCGCCGGCCGCGTGCCGTGGCGCCAGGCGTTCGTGGCGTCGATGACCACCGGCGTGCTCTTCGAGATCGCGCGCAATGTGTTCGTGCTCGTGGTGCGGGAGGTGGATCCGGCATCGCTGTACACCGGCTCGCTGGCCGCGCTTGTCATCGTCGTTTTCTGGGTCTACTATGCGGCGCTGCTCTTCGTCATCGGGGGCGAGGTGGCGCACGTCTACGCCGACCGGCGGCGCCTCAAGCGCCGCCCGGAGGCCATGGAGGGGTAGTGATCGACCTGCGCAGTGATACCGTGACCAAGCCCACGCCGGCCATGCGCCGCGCCATGGCCGAAGCCGAGGTGGGTGACGACGTGCTCGACGGTGATCCCACCGTCGGCGCGCTGCAGGATCGCGTGGCGACGATGCTCGGCAAGGATCGGGCGCTCTTCTTTCCGACGGGGACCATGGCGAACGCGGCCGGGCTCTGGGTGCACGGCAGGCACGGCACCGAGGCCTACGCGCACGATGACTCGCACATCGTCAACTGGGAAATCGCCGGGCTGGCCGGGCTGCGCGGCCTGCAACCGCGCATGGTCCGCGGCGCGCCGGTCATGACGCTGGAAACGCTGCGCGCCGCGGTGCGGCCGGCGAGCAAGCACGCGCCGCGCGCCAGCGTCGTCTGCTTCGAGAACACGCACAACGGCGCTGGCGGCATGGTAACGCCGCTCGCCGACCTGCAGGCGATGGCTGACTTCACGCGCACCACGCTGAAGCTCCCCATTCATCTCGACGGCGCGCGCCTGTGGAACGCCAGCGCGGCCACCGGCACGTCGCTCGCCGATTTTGCAGCCTGCGCCGATACCGTGATGGTGTCGTTCTCCAAGGGCCTGGGCGCTCCGGTGGGCGCGGCGCTGGCCGGATCGACGACGCACATCGAGGAGGCCTTCGTGGCGCGCAAGCGCTTCGGCGGTGGCATGCGGCAGAGCGGCATCCTGGCCGCTGCGGCGCTGCACGGACTCGACCATCACCTCGGCCGGTTGGGCGAGGACCACGCCAATGCCGCGCGCCTCGCGGCGATCGTGGCTGAGGGCGTACCGGACGTTCGGGTGGTGCCTCCCGACACGAACATCGTCATGATCGACCTTCCGTCGCGCATCAATGCCGGCACGGTGGAGGCGAGGGCGCGGGCGCAGGGAGTGCTCGTGTCGCAGTGGAACGACGCGCGCGTGCGCGTGGTCTGCCACCTCGACGCGTCGCGCGCGCAGGTGGAGCAGGCGGCGCTCGTCCTGGTCGCGGCGCTCGCTTAGCGCCGTTTCGCGGGCTACCTTCGGGGGCGCGTCCCCTGACAGGAGTCCCACATGTCCGTCTCTCGCCGCCACTTCGTCTCCGCCCTCGGTCTCGGGGGCGCCGGCCTCCTCTCGCCGCCGCTCTTTGGCGGTCGCGGGCACGAAGACCGCCTGGCGTCCATGTTCGAGGCGCCGCGCCGCGCCGCGCCCGCCGGGCTCATCCGGCTGGACAGCAACGAGAACCCCAATGGCCCGGGGGCACGCGCGTTCGAGGCCATCAAGGCGATGTTCGGCGAGGCCAATCGCTACCCCGACTCTCCGGAGGACGCGCTGGTGGCGGCCATTGCGCGCGAGCATGGCGTCAGCGAGGACAACGTCATTCTCGGCTGCGGGTCAAGCGAGATCCTGCGCATGTGCGTCGAGGCGTACACCAGCAGCGCCCAGCACCTCGTCACGGCGGCGCCGACGTTCGAACTTCCCGCCACCTTCGCCCACACGATGGGACGGCCGGTGGTGACCGTGCCGGTGGACGCGAAGCTGAGCCTCGACCTCGCGGCGATGGCCGGCAAGGCGGGCGGGGCCGGACTCGTCTTCTTCTGCAATCCCAACAATCCCACCGCCACCGTGCACGGCGATGTTGCCGTGCGCGACTTCGTGGCGCGGGTGCGCCGGGCGTCGCCGGCGACAGTGATCCTCATTGACGAGGCGTACCACGAGTACGTGGACGATCCGTCGTACGCCACGGCGATCCCCATGGTGATGAGCGACCCCAACATCATCGTCTCGCGGACCTTTTCGAAAGTGTACGGCATGGCGGGGCTGCGCGCCGGCTATGCCATTGCGCACCGTGACACGGCGCGACGCCTCCAGCCCTGGCGCATCGGCTCGGGGGTCAACGTGCTGGCGCTGGCCGCGGCCACGGCGTCGATCGTCGATCGCGAGCACATGGTGCTGGAACAGAAGCGCAACCGCGAGGCCAAGGCGTTCACGCGCGCCTGGTTCGAGAAGGCCGGTTATCAGGTGGGGGCGAGCGACACCAACTTCCTGATGATCGACATCCGTCGCGACATGCGCCCGGTGCGTGAAGCCTGCCGCAAGGAGGGGATCGCTGTCGGGCGCCCCTTCCCGCCGCTGCTCACGCAGCTGCGTATCTCGATCGGGACCATGGAGGAGATGCGGAAGGCGACGGAGGTTCTTCGCCGCGTGCTGGTCTGACGAATCGGAATTCGGATGGCGGAACTGGAATGCGAATGCTGAACTCGAGACGGATGGCGAAACATTCCGCTATCCGTTTCGAATTCCGGAATCGATTTCCAGTTCCGCCATCCGAATTCCGGTTCGTAGTTGTGTCAGTTGCCCGACTCCACTAAACTATTAATTGCTTCAGGCCCCGGTGAGCGCGAGCCCGCCAACTCCGCCAGGACCGAAAGGTAGCAACGGTACGTGGTGTCTCACGTCGCATCGTAAGGCCTGGAGCACTCTCGCGGGGGATATTCGCCACTTCGGCGGATCTCCCCCGCGAGTCGTTCACCGCTCCACGCCTTCGACGCGCCTGATCTGTGCCCGCCGACCCCCACTGGCTTCCATCCATCGGCGTGCGTGCGTGAACGCCTCGCGCACCGCCCCGCGATCGTGGGCCGCCACGGCGCTGCGCAGTGCGCCGAGCGTCGCCTGGCACTCGTCGAGCGCAACGAGTACCTCGGCCGCGTTGTCGGCCACGATGGCCGCCCAGACGTCGGGCGAGGATCCCGCCAGGCGGGTCATGTCCCGGCCGCCCGGTCCCAGACGGTTGCGGGGAATTCCGCGTGCCGCGAGTGCCCCCGCCAGCGCGATCGCCAGCACCTGCGGCAGGTGACTGCTGAGCGCCACTTCCGCGTCATGCGCGGTGGCGTCGCGCGCGGCCGGCCGACCGCCGACACGGCGCCACATCGCGCGCGCGCGACGCCACGCAGCCGGCGATGCCGCCGCGTTCCCGCAGAGGTCGACGCGAGCGCCGGCAAAAAGTCCCCTCCGCGAGGCCGCCCATCCGGCCTGGTCGCCGCCAGCCATGGGGTGACTGCCCACGAACGTGCGACCGAGCCCAAGGGCCGCGGCGTGCGCGACGATGCGGCGCTTCGTGCTTCCGACGTCCGTTATCAACGCCGCGCCCTCGAGAAACGGTTGCGCGCGCTCCATCAGCGCCGGCGCCGCGTCCACCGGAACCGCGAACACGACCGTCTGCGCCCCGGCGAGTTGCGAGAGGTCGTGACCGATGGTGGCGGCCACCGCCCCCGAACGCCGCGCACGCCGCATCGTCGCGGCATCCGTGTCGTACCCCCACACAGTGGCGCCGCTGGCTGCCAGGTCGCGAGCCAGCGACCCGCCAATGAGGCCGAGTCCGAGCACGGCAAACGGGCCCTCCGCGGTCACGGCGCCTCCTCCAGCTGCGCGCGGCGGCTCATCGCGACGACCTGCCAGAAGATCTGCCGCACTTCCTCTTCCGGAAGACCGGCCGCGCGCGCCATCCGTGCGGCCGACGCCACCACGCGCGCCTCGCGCGCCGCGTCGAGCGTGGCCAGTCCGTGCGAGCGCTTGTGCGCGCCAACCCGGCGCGCCACCTCCACTCGCCGGGCGAGCAGGGTGACGCATTCCGAGTCGATTGCCTCGAGGTGCGCCCGAAGTTCGGTGAGCGTGGATGTCGGCATCAGGCGACCCTCGAGTCAACCGGTGCTATGCCGCTGCGTTCCGACGCGCCTGTTCCCGCGCGCTCCACTGTGCCTGTTCCCCTGCGCACCAGCGTGCGTCCCGCCGCCTGCGCGAACAGTCGCAGAGTCTCCATCATTGCTCCGAACTGGTCGAGCGTCAGCGACTGGTCGCCATCGGACATCGCCTCGCCGGGACGGGGATGCACCTCGATGATCAGGCCATCGGCCCCCGCGGCGATCGCAGCGAAGGCCAATGGCGCCACGATGTCGGCGCGTCCGGCGGCATGGCTCGGGTCGACGAACACCGGGAGGTGCGTCTCGCGCTTCAGCACCGGAATGGCCGCCACGTCCAGCGTGTTGCGCGTCGCGGTTTCGTAGGTACGTATGCCACGCTCGCACAGGATCACCGAGGTGTTGCCTCGCGCCATGATGTGCTCGGCGGCCAGCAGCAGTTCGGTTACCGTGCCGGACAATCCGCGCTTGAGCAGCACTGGGCGCCGCACGCGCCCCACCTCGGCCAGCAGCGGGTAGTTCTGCATGTTGCGTGCGCCGATCTGGAGCACGTCGGCGTGCTCGGCCACCAGGTCCACGTGGCGGGGGTCCATCACCTCGGTGACCACGGGCAGCCCCGTCGCCGCGCGCGCCTCGGCCAGCATCGCCAGTCCCTGCTCGCCAAGGCCCTGAAAGCCCCACGGAGACGTGCGCGGCTTGAATGCGCCGCCGCGCAGCATCGTGGCGCCGCGAGCAAGGACGCCCCATGCCGTCTCCAGCAGCATCTCCGAGCCCTCTACCGAACACGGACCGGCCGCCACGACGATGGCGCGGTCACCGATGCAGGTGCCGGCGGCGTCGCCCAACGGCACCACCGTGGACGCCGTGCGGAATGCACGCGATGCCAGTCGGTACGGCGTGCGCACGGGCACGACCGACGACACGCCGGCCAAGGCGCGCACGGCGCTGGCGTCGAGCGCCGAGGTGTCGCCCACGCACCCCACGATCACGCGATCGGTGCCTCGCGATACATGGGTACGGACGCCCCGCGCTTCGAGATGTTCCCTCAGCGCGTCGAGCGTCGGTTCGGCAATGCCTGCTTCGGTGATGATGATCACGGGGCCTCCAGTGGCCGGTACGAACGAAAAAGGCCCGTGGATAACTCCACGGGCCTGTCGCTTGGGTTGGTAAGGTGTCTGCTATGCGCGAACGCCTACCCCCGCGGCCCGTGTGAGGCAGCGATAGTAGGTAAAGGAGTAGGCGCGGGCGGTCGGCATGTGGAGCGTAGCCTAAGCGGGGGGCGCCGCATCCGTCAAGTGGGTCGAGGGGCGGGTCGAGGGGCGGGGAAAGGAAGCTGTACGCTCTACGCCGTCCGCCCCCCCCCCCCCCCCCCCCCCCCCCCCCCCACCCACCACCCACCACCCACCACCCACCACCCACCACCCACCACCCATCCCCTGTCAACCGTCTACCGTCCACCGTCGACCGTCTGCAGTTTTAATCCATGTCGCTCGCCCTCGCCCGCAAGTACCGCCCCAGGACCTTTGCCGAGGTCGCCGTGCAGTCGCACGTGGCGGGCACGCTCAAGGGCGCGATTACCCGGGGGCGCGTGGCCCACGGCTACCTGCTGTGCGGTCCCCGGGGCACGGGCAAGACGACGCTGGCGCGCGTGCTGGCCATGGCGCTCAACTGCGAGAACAAGCGCGACGACGGCGAGCCGTGTGGAGCATGCACCAGCTGCACGCGCATCTGGAGCGGCAGCGCCTCGCTGGATGTCGTGGAGATCGATGCGGCATCGAACCGCGGCGTCGACGACGCCCGCGACCTGCGCGAGCGCGCCATGTACGCCCCCAGCGGCGACGACCGATACAAGGTCTACATTGTCGATGAAGCGCACATGCTCACGCGCGAGGCGTGGAATACGCTCCTGAAGGTGCTCGAGGAGCCACCGCCGCGCGTCGTCTTCGTCTTTGCCACCACCGAGCCGCAGAAGATCGCGCAGGCCGCCGCGCCGGTGCTCAGCCGCTTGCAGCGGTTCGACCTCAAGCGCATCGGCCCGGCGGACGTGCGCGAACGCCTGATTGCCGTGCTGGCCCAGGAGCAGGTCACCGCCGATCCCGAGGCCCTGGCCATGCTGGCGCGCGCGGCCGACGGCTCCATGCGCGACGCGCTGTCGCTCACCGACCAGGTGCTGGCGTTCGGCGGCGGCACCATCACGCCGCAGCGCGTGCGCGATGCCCTGGGGCTCGTGCCCGAGGATGAGACGCTCCGGATCTTCGACCTGGTGCTCGACCGCAAGGCCGGCGACGTCTTCGGCGCGGTGGGGCGCCTGGCCGACCACGGCATTGACTTCAACGTCCTGCTCACCGACATCGGCGACCTGCTGCGCGCGCTGCTGGCGCTGGCACTCGGCGGGACGCCGCCCGACCTCAGCGATCGCCTGCGAGGCGAGCTCGAGACGCGCAAGGGGCGCGCCACGTCCGCCGACCTCGTGCGCATGCTGACGATGCTGCTGGAGATGGAGCCGCACTTCCGCCGCTCCTCGCAGCAACAGTTGCTGCTCGAGACGCTGCTCGTGCGCTTCGCGCTGCTCGACCGTACCCTCGACCTCGAGGCCGTGCTCAAGGGCATCGGCGGCGCGGCGTCGGGGCCGCCCGCCTTCGGCGGCGGCGGGGCCGCGCCGCGCCCCGAACCGACGCGCGCCGTCCCCGCCGCGCGAGATCCCGGGCCGTCGCGTACCAGTGCGCCGCTACTGCGTGACAACGTCGAGCCGAAGGTGCGCTCCGTCGTGTCCGAGACGCCACCTCCGCCACGGCCGCCGCCGCGCGCCGCCGTGCCGGCGCCGGCTGCCGCCGACATCGCGGCGCCGCCGGTGGCGACGATGCCTGCCGAGATCAACCGGTTGGCCGAACATTGGGACGAAATCGTGGACGCCGTCCGGCGCGCCGGGCGCGGCACCCTGGCCTCCGTGCTCGATCACGCCACGCCGCAGGCGGTGGCCGGCAACGGCACCGTGACACTCGCCGTCGACTCCGAGTCGCACGGCGACGCGCTGACCCAGGCGTCGGAGCACGTGCTGGCCGCGTTGCGCACGCGGTTCACCGGCGTCGATCGCATCGTCGTCAAGGCGCAGCAGGCCGCGCCGATGGAACGGCTCACCGAGGAGAGCGTGCGCGAACGACGCGTCGCCCAGCTTCGCAAGCGCGACCCGATTCTCGACGCCGCGGTTGAGGCGCTCGACCTTCGCCTGATGGAGTAGGCCCATGGACATCCAGAACCTCGTCGCGCAGGCCCAGCAGATGCAGCAGCGCGCCCAGCAACTGGAGGCGGCGCTGCTCAAGGTGACCGTGACCGGATCAGCCGGCGGCGGCATGGTCACCGTCGAAGCCGACGGCAAGGGCAACGTGAAGAAGATCCGCATCGACCCCGCCGCGGTGAACCCGTCCGACATCGAGATGCTCGAGGACCTCATCACCGTGGCGGCCGTCGACGCGCAGAAGAAGGCGGCCGAGACCGCACAGCGCGAGATGCGCACGCTGCTCGGTGGCATCAACCTCCCATTCCCGCTCCCGTTCTGACGTGTCGGCCATCGACGATCTCGTCGCCGAGCTGTCGCGCCTGCCGACCATCGGTCGCAAGTCGGCGTTGCGGCTCACCTATCACCTGCTGAAGCAGCCCGCCGAACAGTCGCAGCGGCTGGCGCTGGCGTTGACCACGCTGGCCGAGAAGGTTCGGCCCTGTGCGCGCTGCTTCAACCTCACCGAACAGGAGCTGTGCGCCATTTGCGCCGACCCGCGGCGCGATGCGTCCCTCATCTGCGTGGTGGAAGAGGCGTCGGACATCGGCGCGATCGAGCGGTCCGACGAGTACCGCGGCACCTATCACGTGCTGGGCGGACGTCTTGCTCCCCTGGACGGTATCGGCCCCGATGACCTGACGGTGGGGCCGCTGGTGGCCCGGGTCGCGGCCGGCGGCGTGCGCGAGGTCATCCTGGCGACCAACGCCAAGCTCGAGGGCGAGGCAACGGCGCTGTACCTGCAGCAGCAGCTGGCTTCCACCGGGGTGGCAATGAGCCGCATTGCGCGCGGCCTGCCGGTGGGCGGCGACCTCGAGTATGCCGATGGTGTCACGATTGCGCAGTCGATTTCGGCGCGAAGGACGCTCTGAAAAGGTGCAGGGGAAGGGGCAGGGTGTGGTGCTGGGGAAGGGGCAGGGTGTGGTGCTGGGACAGGGGCAGAGTGTGGTGCAGAGACAGGGCACGGACAACGAAATTCCCCACCTCACCCCCTCCCACACCCTGCCCCTTCCCCTGCACCTTGAGGGCTGTCCTCCCCGAGCACCATGTATCATCTTTAGCCCGTCCCCAGCCCTCCTCCATGTCCGTTGGCTCTGCCAGTTGGTCCTTTACTGAAGACGATTTCGGGGCGATTACCCACACGCTCCAGAAGTTCCTCTTCGACTGCAATGCCCGGTGCGCGCTCCTCGTCGACCGCTCGGGGCAATTGGTCGCGACCGTGGGCGAGCAGCCGAACTTCGACCCGACGGCGTTTGCCACGCTGACCGCAGCCGATTTCAGCGCCAACGACCAGCTGGCCCGCCTGATCGGGGAGACCGATTTCAACTCGCTGTTCCATCAGGGAGAGAAGGAGTCGATGTACCTGGCGGACGTGGCGCGCCGCGTCATTCTCGTGACACTTTTCGACAACCGGACAACGCTTGGCCTGGTGCGACTCAAGATGAAGGAAACCGTGGGTGAACTCACGCGGCTCTTCGAAGCCGTCTTTTCGCGCGGCACCAGTGGTCAACCGCAGCAACCACACCTTCTCGCCGGCGCGGACGACGAGATCGACCAGCTGTTCAGCTAGGAGAGAACGGCCATGTCGATGATCAACTACGCCTCGCGCGAGATCAACTGCAAGATTGTCTACTACGGGTCGGGGCTCGGCGGCAAGACCACGAACCTCGAGATCGTGTACGGCAAGGTGAAGCCCGACACGCGCGGCAAGCTCATTTCGCTTGCCACCGAGACCGAGCGCACCCTGTTCTTCGACTTCCTGCCGGTCGACCTCGGGACCATTCGCGGCTTCAAGACCCGCTTCCACCTGTATACGGTGCCGGGCCAGGTTTACTACAATGCCTCGCGCAAGCTCATCCTCAAGGGCGTCGATGGCATCG
Organism: Gemmatimonadota bacterium; assembly: GCA_038041995.1. GTDB lineage: Bacteria > Gemmatimonadota > Gemmatimonadetes > Gemmatimonadales > Gemmatimonadaceae > PNKL01. Next base: position 20,020 of record JBBTFF010000030.1, read on the forward strand.
TGTTCGTCGCGGATTCGCAGATCGAGCGCATGGAGGCGAACCAGGAGGCCATGCAGAACCTGTACGACAACATGGCCGAGTACGGGTACGACCTGACGAAGATGCCGTTCGTCCTGCAGTACAACAAGCGCGACCTGCCCAACGCCGCTCCGCTGGCCGACTTGCAGGCGGCGCTGAATCCCGGCTGGGAACTCGCCGACGAAGCGCGGCAGCGTGTGACGCCCGATCCGTTCCACCCGAACGAGAACCTCATCGAGCAACTGCCCACGGGCGAGTGGATTGAGCGCGCGACGTACTTCGAGGCGGTGGCCATCACCGGCGAGGGTGTGTTCGACACCCTGAAGGCTGTGTCCAAGCTCGTCCTCAAGGCGCTCGCCTGACCGGGCGGGATCGCACGTGAACCTCCCCACCTGGATCACCGCCGGACGCATCGCGCTCACGCCGCTCGTGGCGTGGCTGCCCTTCGTGCATTCCGCGCACTGGCGCGGCATCGCCTTCGTGCTGTACCTCGTGGTGGCGATCTCCGACCACTACGACGGCAAGCTGGCGCGGTCGCGCAATGAGGAAACCGACCTTGGCCGCCTGCTCGACCCCCTGGCCGACAAGATCTTCCTGCTCGCGACGTTCATCCCGATGTTCATCCTGCAGGCGCCGCGCGGCGACCTGCTGGTGCGGCTGATTCCGCGCGTCGCCGAGTCGTCGAGTTATCCGTTCGTCACCTGGTTCACGTCGCCCGTGTCGCTGCCGTGGTGGGTGCTGGTCATCGTGCTCGGTCGCGAGGCGGCGATGACCGGGTTCCGCCATGTCGCACAGCAGCGGGGCGTGGTGATTGCCGCCATCGGGCCGGGCAAGGCCAAGGCGACGTTCCAGTACATCTGGGTGGGTGCGGCGTATTTCTGGTTTGCCTTCCGCACCTGGCTCGAGGAACACGGCTTTACGGCGCCGGCGTGGGATCAGGCCGCGCTGCTGGTCGGTACCGTAGGCACCGTCACGATGGTCATCGCCGTGGTGCTGACCGTGTGGAGCTTCGTCATCTACCTGCAGCGGTACGGGAAGGTGCTTCGCACCAGCCCATGAAGATCGAAGTCGTGACCATTGGAGACGAGCTCCTGCTCGGCTTCACCATCGACACCAACGGCGCGCACCTCGCGCGCGAGCTCTCGCAGTACGGCGTCACGGTGGCGCGCCGTACGTCGGTGGGCGACGGCGGCGAAGAGATTGCCGCGGCCGTCGGCGAGGCGCTCGATCGCACGGGTGCCGTGATCACCACCGGCGGCCTCGGACCCACCAGTGACGACCGCACCAAGCCGTCCATCTCGGCGCTCTTCGGGCGTGCGATGTACCTCGACGAATCCATCGTCGAGAGCCTGCGCCAGCGCTGGAAGGTGCGCGGCTGGCCGGGCGACCTTCCCGAGAGCAACAAGCAGCAGGCGCTCATTCCGTCGGGCGCGACCATCCTCGAGAATCGCCACGGCTCCGCGCCGGGCATCTGGCTCGAGGACGAGCGCGGTCGCTGGGTGGCCATGCTCCCCGGTGTGCCGCGCGAGATGCGCGGCATGTTCGCCGACGCGCTGTTGCCGCGCATCCGCGCGCGGTTGCACGGCGTGCCGACGGTGGTGGTGTCGCGGACGATTCGCACGACGAGCATTTCGGAGAGCGCGCTGTCCGACCGCATTCGCAACCTCCAGGACCTCGACTTCGAGGGGCTCGAACTCGCCTACCTGCCGGGGTGGGAAGGCGTGGACCTTCGCCTCACGGCACGCGGTGTCACGGCGCAGGACGCCGACGAGCGCTTCGCCCGCGTCGGCGGCGCATTGATGGCGGTGGCCGGCGATCACGTGTACGGCGAAGGCGCCGCCGACCTCGCCGTGTCGGTGCTCGTCGCGCTGCGCGCTGCGGGAAAGAAGATCGCCGTCGGCGAGAGCTGCACCGGCGGCATGCTTGGCGCTCGACTGACCGCCGTCGCCGGTTCGAGCGATGTGGTGCTCGGCGGAGTGATCGCGTACCACAACGACGTGAAGGTGCGCCAGCTCGGCGTGAGCGAACGGACGCTCGCGGAGCACGGCGCGGTCAGCGAGGAGACCGCGCGCGAAATGGCCAGTGGCGTTCGCTCACTGTTGGGCTCGGCGGTCGGGGTCGGAATCACCGGCATCGCGGGCCCCGACGGCGGTACGCCCGACAAGCCCGTCGGCACGGTCTGCATCGCCGCGGATGTCGATGGCGTGGTGAAGAGCTTTCGTGTCTCGATGGTGGGCGACCGTCACGAGGTGCGCCAGCGCAGCGCGCAGGCCACGCTCAACCTGGTGCGGCGGATGCTGGCGGGGACGGCGTAACAGGCTCGCTATCCCCATGCACTTCGGCGAACAGCGCGTCGAGGTCGATGGTCAGGGCCGGGAGACCGGGGATCGGCTGCCACGTCATCGATCCACTGAGAATCTCGGGACGCGTGTCGCTCGCGAGCCAGCGCTCCACCACCCGCGCGTCGGCGTCGACAATCCAGTACTCGCCCACATCCGTGCGCTGATAGAGCGCGCGCTTGCGCGTGCGGTCGGTGCGCGCCGTGGAGGGCGACAAGACCTCGACGGCCAGCCAGAGCGACGTGACCTCGGACCACGAGCGCGGCCGCCGCGTGCCGGGGAGCTGCCGAATGACGAAGACGTCGGGCTGCACCAGTGCGGTGCGCTCGAGCCGCAGATCGCCGGGGAGCTCGAACACCTCACCGAGCCTCAACTGCTCGGCGAACGGTCGGAGCCGCCGAGCCAGCGCCAAGGCCACTCGCTGGTGGTCCATTCGCGGCGTTGGCGTCACGAGATGCACACCGTCGATGCACTCGTGGCGGGCGCCGTCGTCGGGCAGCGCGAGAATGTCCTCCGGCGTCCAGAACCGGTCGGTGAGGGCGGGCATGACCATACGGTACGCTCGGCGAGGGCAGGAATACAAGATGGCACGGCCTACCTTCGGGCTGTGCCACGCCGGATGCGTCATCCTTCCACTGCGGCACCGGTCATTTCGGCTCGAAAGCCGAAACGCTTGCCTCCGGGGTCCCGTACGGCTCACCAGGGCCGTGGTCAATTTGGCGAATTTCACCGGCCCGCCGGTTGCACTGCATGTCCACATACCGTGAAATTCATTGGTCTCCCGGCGCGCGGATCCTCCGAGCCCGAGGGCGCCCGCTCACTGCTTCCGACATGACTGACCCGAACGACTACTCCGACGAACCGTTGACCCCTGACGACGACGCCTCGATGACCTCCGAGGAGCCGGAGGTCGCCGCCAACGCCGCTGAGACCGAGGCGCTGCGCCTGCTGGCCGAGCAGCAGGACAAGTACCTGCGCCTCTTCTCCGACTTCGAGAATTTTCGCCGACGCAGCGTTCGTGAACGGCAGGAGGCCGAGCTCAGGGGCATGGGGCTGCTCATTAGCGGGCTGCTCGATGCACTCGACGATCTGGGACGCGTGGCGCACGTCGACGCCGCCACCACGCCGGCGCAGGCCATCGTCGATGGCGTCGCGATGGTCGAGAAGAAGGTGCTCAAGTCGCTGTCAGGGCACGGACTCGAGGTCTTGAACCCGGAGGGCGACGTGTTCGATCCGGCGCTGCACGAAGCCCTCAGCGCCATGCCGGCGGCACTGCCCGAGGAAGACGAGCGCGTGTCGCAGGTCTATCAGGTGGGCTACGTCTTCAACGGCCAACTGCTGCGCCCGGCGCGCGTCGTCGTCAAGCAGTGGAACGGTTGACCGTCCGATGACACACGGCAAGGACTTCTACGCCGTGCTCGGCGTTTCCGACAAGGCCACTGCCGACGAGATCAAGAAGCAGTATCGCCGTCTGGCCAAGCAGCACCACCCCGACTCGAACAAGAGTGATCCCAAGGCGGCAGAGCGCTTCAAGGTGATCTCCGAGGCGTACAACGTTCTGGGCGACGCGAAACAGCGCAAGCAGTACGACGAGATGCGTCGCCTGGGTGCGTTCGGCGATTTTGCGCGCCGTCCGGGCGGAGGCTCCACCGGCGGCTTCCGTGGCGGCGCGCGCCCGGGTGCGCGATCGGCCACGGGCACGCCACCCCCCGGGGGCCGGTTTGACGACTTCGACGTCGGCGGACTCGGCGGTCTTGGCGACCTGTTCAGCTCGATGTTCGGCGGTGGCGCCCAGCGCCAGAAGCCGAGCGAACCGGAGAAGGGACAGAGCATCGAGACGACGCTCGAAGTGCCGTTCCGCATCGCGGTCATCGGGGGTAAGGTGCCCATCGAGCTCGAGGTCAACGAGGAGTGCGCGGTCTGCGGCGGCAGCGGCGCGGCCAAGGGCGCCAAGCTCAGTGAATGCCCCGAGTGCAATGGCCGTGGTTCGATATCGTTCGGGCAGGGGAGCTTCGCCGTCAGCCGTCCCTGCCCGATGTGCCTGGGCAAGGGGGTGCTGCCAAGCGAACGGTGCGCCACCTGCAGCGGGCAGGGTGCGCTGCGGTCCAAGAAGAAGGTGCTGATCACCGTGCCGCCGGGCACCGACACCGACGGCAAGATCCGCCTGAAGGGGCAGGGAGGGCGTGGCGGACGAGGAGGCCCACCGGGCGACCTGGTCATCACCTTCAAGGTGGAGCCCGACAAGCTCTTCTCGCGCGACGGCCTCGACCTCATTGCGGAGGTGCCGGTGAACATTGCGCAGGCAACGCTCGGCTCGAAGGTCACGGTGACGACGCTTGACGAAAAGAAGGTGACGATCGCCATCCCGGGTGGAACGCCCAGCGGCAAGCGCTTCCGTGTGCGGGGACAGGGGATTGCGCGCGAGGGGAAGAAGGGCGACCTGTTGCTCGAGGTGCGCATCGAGGCGCCGCAGCACCTCACGGCGGCGGCCAAGGAAGCCATGGAGCAGTTCGCGGCGAAGGCGGGGCTGAAGTACTGATGACAGATGACAGATGACAGATGACAGATGAC
>JBBTFF010000031.1:0-17468 GCA_038041995.1 Gemmatimonadota bacterium
ATCATCGGGGCCAACGACTTCGCCGTGCCGCCGTCGTGGGTGAACGGCCTCGTGCAGTCGTACGGCAAGGCGTACCAGATTCCAGAGGCGGAGCACGAGCGCTTCGCCGGCGAGTTCAAGGCCACGGCCGAGCGCCAGGTGCGCCGCGACCTCGTCATCGAGACGCTGGCCACCCGCGAGGGGCTCACGGCCACCGAGGCCGATGTCGATACCCGGGTGCAGGAGATGGCGGAGAAGCGGGGCGCGAATCCCGGACAGGTGTACGCACAGCTGCAGAAGGCGGGGCGGCTGCAGGAACTCGAGCGGGGGATCACCGAAGACCGTGTCTTGGCCTGGCTCCTGGCACACAACACGGTCGAGCAGGCTTGATGGCGCACCGCTGGCCCGCGGGCTGGTAACGCAACGCACGAACGGACCCAAGCAAAGGACGACGACATGCCGATGATCCCCAACCCCTACGTGATCGAACGGTCGAGCCGCGGCGAGCGCAGCTACGACATCTATTCGCGCCTGCTGATGGATCGCATCATCTTCCTCGGCACCCCGATCAACGACGACGTGGCGAACATGGTGATCGCCCAGCTGCTGTTCCTCGAGGCGGACAACCCGGGGCGCGACATCCACCTGTACATCAACTCACCAGGCGGCAGCGTGTCGGCCGGGCTGGCGATGTACGACACCATGCAGTGGATGAAGTCGCCGGTGAACACCATCTGCATGGGCATGGCGGCGTCGATGGGGTGCTTCCTGCTGGCGGGCGGACGCAAGGGCAAGCGGTCGGCGCTGCCGCACGCCCGCATCATGATGCACCAGCCGTCGGGCGGCTCGCAGGGCACGGCGTCGGACATCGAGATCCAGGCGCGGGAGATCATCTACCTTCGCGGCAAGATGAACGACCTGATGGCCCAGCACACGGGGCGTCCGGTGGAGCAGATCGAGCGGGACTTCGACCGGGACTTCTACATGTCGGCGGAAGAGGCGAAGGGGTACGGCATCATCGACATGGTGGTGTCGCCGCGCCCCGAAGAAGTGGCGGCGGTGGTGGCGGCGGTGACCGCCACGAAGTGAGGCATCGCGGCCGGACCGGAGCGTCCGTCTTCGGGGCCTGCCGCGGTGAAAATGCTTGCCCCCGGCCGTGGCCGGGTGTTACTACAAGGATGGTGGTGCGTCGGTTGGGAGTCGCCTTCCGGCAGCACGTCAACCGCTGAGGCTTGATGAATTCTACGACCCACGATCGCCACCTGCGCTGCTCGTTCTGCGGCAAGTCCAAGGATGCCGTCCGGAAGTTCATCTCCGGGCCGTCCGTGTACATCTGCAACGAGTGCATAGCGCTGTGCAACGAGATCCTCGCCGAGGATGAAGAGCGCGAGGTGGGCGAGGCGGTGACGCGGGTTCCCGCACCGCAGGAAATCAAGGACGTGCTCGACCAGTACGTGATCGGCCAGGATACGGCCAAGAAGACGCTGGCCGTCGCCGTGTACAACCACTACAAGCGCATCAACAGCGTCAAGCGCGAGGGCGACGTCGAGCTGGACAAGTCGAACATCCTGCTCATCGGCCCGACGGGCGTGGGCAAGACGCTGCTGGCGCAAACCCTCGCACGCATCCTGGACGTGCCGTTCACCATTGCCGACGCCACGACGCTGACCGAAGCGGGCTACGTGGGCGAGGACGTGGAGAACATCCTGGTGCGCCTGCTGCAGGCCGGTGACTTCAACGTCGCCGAGTGCGAGCGCGGCATCGTGTACATCGACGAGATCGACAAGATTGCGCGCAAGAGCGAGAACCCGAGCATCACGCGCGACGTCTCGGGCGAGGGCGTGCAACAGGCCCTGCTGAAGATCCTCGAGGGAACGGTGGCCAGCGTGCCGCCGCAGGGTGGCCGCAAGCATCCGCAGCAGGAGTACATCCAGATCAACACCAGGGATATCCTGTTCGTCTGCGGTGGCGCGTTCGACGGCCTCGAGAAGATCATCGAGGCGCGCATGGGCAAGCGGCAGATCGGCTTCAGCGCCGAGGACCAGCTCTCGACCGAGGAAGGCAAGAGCGTGCACGTCTTCCAGCACGTCGAGCCGGACGACTTGCTGCGCTTCGGACTGATTCCCGAGCTGGTGGGACGCCTGCCGGTATCAGTGGCCCTGGAGTCGCTGGATGACGCATCGCTGGTGCGCATCCTCAAGGAACCGAAGAACGCCATCACCAAGCAGTTCGCCAAGCTGTTCGAGCTCGAGGACGTGACGCTGACGTTCGAGGAAAGCGCCCTGCAGGCGATCGCCAAGAAGGCGCTGGGGCGCGGCACGGGCGCGCGCGGCCTGCGGGCGATCGTGGAGGACCTGCTCCTCGACACGATGTTCGACCTGCCGGGGCGCGACGACGTGGTGGGCGTGACGGTGACGGAAGCGACAGTGACCAACAAGCAGCCACCGTTATTGGAGCTGTCGGCGAAGCGGCAGAAGAAGGAAGCCTGAGGGAAGTCGATAGTCGGGGGTCGATGGACGATAGAGGGCGGGGGCTGGGTGCCCCGCCCTTCTTTGTTTCCGCTCTCCGTCTCCGGATTCGGATTCCGCGCTCCGATTCCGCCATCCGAGTTCCGATTCCGCTATCTTCAATAAATGCCCCAACGCTTCATGCGCGACTCCGAGGTGATCGAATCGGCCGATCGGCTCCCGGTACTCCCCCTGCGCGACGTCGTGCTCTTTCCGCACGTGGCGATGCCCCTGCTCGTGGGGCGCGCGGGCTCGCTGGCCGCGCTCGAGGCCGCCGAGGCGGCTGACCACCTCGTCCTGCTGGTCACGCAGCGGGACAGCGGTGTGCAGGAGCCGGCGGCCAGCGACCTGTTCCGCACGGGGACCCTGGCGCGCGTCCTCCAGTACACCCGGCTGCCCAATGGCGCCGCGCGCGTGCTGGTGGAAGGACTGGCCCGCACCCGAGTGGTGAAGTTCGTGGCTGGCGCCAAACTACTGCGCGCCGATGTGGCACCATATCCGTTCCTCACCACGCCCGGCGACGGCGTGGAGGGCGAGGCGCGCAAGGCGCTGGCGTTGTTCGAGGAGTACGTCACGCAGCACCGCCGGCTTCCGCCGGAAGTCGCCGCGCTCGTGCAGGGCGCCTCGAGCCCCGAGCGGCAGGGGTGCGGCATCGCCGCGCACCTCGCGGTTCGGCACGAATCGCGGCAGACGCTGCTCGAGGCACCGCGCCTGGTGGACCTGTTTCACGCACTCTCCGAGCTCACTGCCGGCGAAACGGAACTGTTGCGCCTCGAGCGAAAGATCGAGGATGACGTGCGCGGGTCCCTGTTCCAGAACCAGCGCGAGTTCTACCTGCAGGAGCAGCTGAGGGCCATTCACCGCGAGCTGGGCGACGACGAGAGCGACGACCTCAGTGAGTTGGAGGCCCAGCTGAACGCCCGGCAGCTCCCCGCCCAGGCGCGCGCCCGCGCCGACCGCGAGCTGCGTCGCATTCGGCGCATGTCACCCATGTCACCCGAAGCGTCGGTGGCGCGGAACTACGTGGAGTGGATTGCCGCCCTGCCGTGGGGTGAGCGAACCGATGATCTGCTCGACGTGACGCGCGCCCGCGTGATCCTCGACGAGGATCACTACGGACTCGACGAGGTGAAGGAACGCATTATCGACTACATTGCCGTGCTGTCGCTCGTCGGCAAGCTGGAGGGTCCGATCCTCTGCCTGGTGGGCCCGCCGGGCGTGGGCAAGACGTCGCTGGGGCGGAGCGTCGCCCGCGCGCTCGGACGCAAGTTCGTGCGCATGTCGCTGGGCGGCGTTCGCGACGAAGCCGAGATCCGCGGGCACCGCCGCACCTACATTGGCGCCCTTCCCGGGCGTATCCTGCAGGCCATGCGGCGTGCCGAGAGCATCAATCCGGTGATCCTGCTGGACGAAGTGGACAAGCTGGGCAGCGACTGGCGTGGCGATCCCTCGGCCGCGCTGCTCGAAGTGCTCGACCCCGAGCAGAACCGCGCGTTCAACGACCATTTCCTCGAGATCGACTACGACCTGTCCCAAGTGCTCTTCCTGACGACGGCGAACTCGCTGGCGGGCATTCCCGAGCCGTTGCGCGACCGGATGGAGATCATCCGCATTCCCGGGTACCTGGACCAGGAGAAGTTCGCCATTGCCCAGCGGCACCTGATTCCAAGGCAGCTCACGCAGCACGGCATTGCGCCCGCATCGGTGACGTGGGCGAGCGACGCGCTGCCGGCGATGCTGCGCGAATACACGCGCGAGGCGGGGGTGCGCGAACTGGAGCGGCGCCTGGCGCGCGTGGCCCGCAAGGTGGCCCGCCGCCGGGCGGAGCGTCCCGCCGACGAACATCCGCGCGATACCGTCGCCGCCGGCGACCTGCGGGCAATGCTTGGCGTGGCGCCGTATGATCCCTACGTCGTGACGTCGGAGGACCGCGTGGGAGTGGCCCAGGGCCTTGCCTACACGCAGGCGGGCGGCGAATTGCTGGAGATCGAGGTGACGGTCGTCCCGGGGCGCGGCCGCGTGCAGCTGACGGGCACGCTGGGCGACGTCATGAAGGAGTCGGCAAGCGCCGCGCTCAGCTACATCCGTTCGCGCGCCGAGGTACTCGGCGTGCCGGCGGATTTTGCGCGCACACGGGACGTGCACGTGCACCTTCCGGCCGGGGCGACGCCCAAGGACGGTCCGTCGGCCGGCATCGCGCTGGCGGCGGCGATGGTGAGCGCGCTCACCGGCACGCCGGTGCGCGGCGACGTGGCCATGACCGGCGAGATCACGCTGCGCGGCCGCGTACTCGCGATCGGCGGGCTCAAGGAAAAGGCCGTGGCCGCGCATCGCCAGCGCGTCGCCAACGTGATCATTCCGGCCGCCAACCTGCGCGACCTCGAGGAGCTGCCGGCCGAAGTGCGCACCGGCGTGCGTTTTCACCCGGTGAAGTCCATGGATGAAGTGCTCGCGATCGCGCTGCGCGCGCTGCCGGTGGCGTCCAGCAAGCGACGTGGTGCGGTGGCCAGTCCCGGCGCGGTGGCGCCCGGCGTGACGCACTGATGAAACCAATCAGGGCAGGGGCAGAGGCAGAGGAGAAATTGGTTGATCCGCTGATCATCCGGCACCTCGACTTCCTGGGCGGCATGGCCGAGTCTGGAGGCTGGCGCCCGCCGCCGGGCCTGCCCGAGGTGGCGTTCAGCGGACGCTCCAACGTCGGCAAGTCGTCGCTGCTCAACCGCCTGGTGCGACGCAAGGCGTTTGCCCGTGTCAGCAAGACGCCGGGGCGCACCAGGGAGATCAACTTCTTCAGCGTCAACAAGGAGTTCGTCCTGGCCGACCTTCCCGGCTACGGCTACGCCAAGGTGTCGAAGGAGAAGAAGAGCGAGTGGGGACGCCTGATCGAGGGCTACCTGCGCAACAATCCCGACCTCCGGGGCGTGGTGCAGCTGCTGGACGCACGGCACGACCCCACCCCCGATGACCTGCGGATGTTCGACCTGCTGGCCGAGATCGGCCTGCCCGCGCTGGTGGCCGTGACGAAGATCGACAAGCTGTCGGCGCGCGAGCGCGCGGGGCGAGTGACGACCCTTGCGGCGTACTGCGGGGTAGCAGAGGATCAGGTCATTCCGTGCAGTGCGGTGACCGGCGAAGGACGCGACGACCTGGCGGCCTCGCTGGTGGCACTCCTTGCTACCCCTCCTGACGACAGCTGAGCATGCGTCGCTCCCTTCTGGTCTCCACGATCGCACTCACGCTCGCCGCTTGCGCACTCGGCGCGCAGCAGGCCGGTGCGTCCGCCGATACCTCGTCGCTTCCCGCGGGATTCGGCACGCTGCGCCAGGACGACATCGCCGTGCGCGTGCAGTTCAATGCGCTGCAGGTGCGCGCGCTCCCGCTCGACGAGACGGTCATCCGCACGCTGTCGCCCGACTCGTACCGCGCGCTGCACGAATTGCGCGAGAGCAAGCGCGCGCTCGTCGACAGCGTGCTGAAGCGCACGGGCATGCCGGGCGCGAGCCTCTGGTACGTACAGTTCTTCAATTCCGAGCAGGGCGAGGCGCGCTTCAGCCCGCTCGAGGTCGTGATCAACTCGGCGGGACGCGACTTCCGGGCCCTCGACGTCTTTGCGCTCACGCCGGGCTTCGGCGAGCAGCGCCTGGTGCAGCGCGAAGTGCAAGCCGGCCTGTACGTCTTCGATCCCTCGGTCGACGTCAACCAGCCCTTGGTGATCACCTTCGAGACCCGGCGCAGCGACGCGTGGGGCGCGCTGCTCAAGCGCGTCGATCGCGAGCGCTCACTCATCCGCAGTCGAGCCGCCCCCAAGCCGTAGTCCGTCACCAGGAGCCCCCCGATGGTGTTCCGCCCCTTGCGCACCCTGCCCCCGGTGCCGACCGCCGCCCTGGAAGCCCGCTGGCTCGGCGAACTTGCCGACCAGTTGGCGAGCGGGTCGAGCGACCGCTACGGCATCTGCCGCGACGCGCTGGTGGCGCTCGCTGCGCCCACCTATGCCGGTCACTGCGCCGAGGCCGTGGCCGACGAGACGCTGCCAGTGGCGACACGGCTGTCGCTGGCCGCGCTCGATGCGCGCAACGTCACGCTGGAACCCGAGTACTACGCCGACTGCGATGCCGCGCAGTTTTCGCAGGTGAAACCGCTGCTCTGGCTGTGGTACTCGTTTGACCGACTGCCGATTGGCGGGCAAAACGTCGCCCTCGGCGTGAAGCTGCGCCGCGCCCTGGCGCCGCACATCTTCAAGCGCGTCGGGCGCAACTTCAAGTGCTTCCAGCACGTCGAGTTCTCGTTCGGCTACAACCTGGAGGTCGGCGACGACGTGGTGGTGCACCGGCACGTGCTGCTCGACGATCGCGGCGGCCTCATCCTCGGCAACAACGTGTCCATCAGCGACTACGTCAACATCTACAGCCACACGCACGACATCGTGGAGCAGGCCGACGTGACGACCGCGCTGACCGTATTGGAGGACGGCGCCCGCATCACGTATCACGCCACGGTGCTGGCCGGCGTGCGCGTCGGCGCGCAGGGCATGCTGGGAGCGAGCGCGGTGGCGACCAAGGACGTGCGAGCGTACCACGTGAACGTGGGGATCCCGGCGAAGAGCGTGCGGGTGAAGCCGAATGCGCCGAGGGAGGTCGCGAGCGGGACGCTGCTGGACGGTCGGAGGTAGGAGGTTGGAGGTTGGAGGTTGGAGGTTGGAGGTCTCTCACGGAGACCCCCTTGCCAACTGCCCACGACAAACGTCAGTCGATCCGCAGTACGTCCTCCGCGGCGCCCGCATCCCCGCCCTTGAACAGCACGGCGATGTGATCGAGTGCGTCGCGTGATCGCGGCCAGTGATAGCGGCGCCGGGCGGCGGCGCGCGCGAGCCAAGCGTGGTCGTCGTGCTCTTCGCTGAGCGTCAGGGCGCCGCGCCCGACGACCGCCACGAAGACGACCGCGAGTTCGACCGTACCAGTGGAGACGACGAAGAACGGATTGACGGTCAGCGAGTACAGCCTGTGCACGGCGAGTCCGGTCTCCTCACGCACCTCGCGCCGCGCCGCGGCGCTCGGCGACTCACCGCGCTCGATCTTGCCGTGCACGGCTTCCCAGGTTCCCGGGCATCGCGTGTCGCGGGCCCGGCGCAGCGCGAGGTGCTGCCAGCCTCGAGACGCCGGGCGCACGACGAAGACATCGACCACACCGGCGCGCACCGGCGTCTCCCTCGGGCTCGAGGGGCGCCGCGCGCTCACGCGTCGCGACGCCGGGCGAGCAGCGAGTGCAGGCGCGCCGACAGCGCGCGCGGGCGGAACGGCTTGGTGAGGTAGTCGCTCGCGCCGAACTCGAAGACGCGCACCTCGCTGTCCTCGTCGCCCTTGGCCGTCAGCACGATGACGGGCAGGTCCTGGGTGGCCGGCCGGGCGCGCAGGTGGCTGAGCACGCCATAGCCGTCGAGTCGCGGCAGGTTGAGGTCGAGGACCACGATGTCCGGCGCCGCGCGATCGATCTCGTCGAGCGCCTTGACGCCATCGGCCGCCTCGAAGACGATGAAGCCCTCGCGCTCGAGCAGGTCCTTCATGACGCGGCGGAGGGCGTCCTCGTCCTCCACCAGCAACACCTTGCGCGGAGCGGCACGACCGTCGCCCGCCACGTCATCGACGAGCTGGAACTGCTCGCCCATGGGAGAGGGCGGCACCGCGTGCAGCGGCAGGCGCCCCGGGGCGGTGTGAGGCAGCACCTGCGCGGCGAGGCCGGTGAGCGCACCGGTCGCGCGCGCCGGCGCCGGGTGCTCGTTCGACGGGTCGGTCGCCGACCCCGGCGCACCGCTGGGGCGAGTGGTCTCCATGGGCGCCTCGAGCACGCGCAACAACTCGTCGATGCTCGTTTCGCCGTTCCGGACGTGCTGGATGCCGCTTTCCCACAGCGAGGCCATGCCGCCTTCACGCGCCGCCTCGACCAGCTTGTCGAGCGGCTCGGTGGCCGCCACGCGGCGTTCGAACTCCGCCGTGGCCACCAGCACCTCGGTGATCGAAAACCGGCCGCGATAGCCCGTCATCGAGCAGTCGGGGCAGCCGACGCCGCGATACAGCGTCGTCATGCCCTCGGGGAACCAGCGGCGCAGCTTTTCCGGCACCGGGCCGGTGTGCAACTCGCGGCACGAGTGGCAGAGGCGCCGCATGAGGCGCTGCGCGATGATGCCCTTCACCGCGGCCGCAATCTTGTACGGCTCGATGCCGATGTCGGCGAGACGGGTGACAGAACTCGACGCGTCGATGGTGTGCAGCGTCGACAGCACCAGGTGGCCCGTAAGCGAAGCCTGGATGGCGATGTTGGCGGTCTCGCGATCGCGGATTTCGCCCACGAGGATGACGTCGGGGTCCTGGCGGAGGATCGAGCGCAGGGCGGCCACGAACGTGAGTCCGGCCTTCTCGTTGACCTGCACCTGCACGATGCCCTGCAGCCGGTACTCGACCGGGTCTTCCACGGTGACGATGTTGACGCCGCGGGCCTGGATGGTGCGCAACATCGAATACAGCGTGGTCGTCTTGCCCGAACCCGTCGGGCCGGTGACGAGTACCACGCCCTCGCGCACGTCGAGCAGGTCCTTGATGCGCTGCGACTCGTCGGCATTGAGCCCCAGCGAGTCGAGCGACAGTACCGTCGAGCGCTGGTCGAGAATGCGGATGACGACCTTTTCGCCCTGCGAGGCCGGGAGCGTCGAGACGCGCAGGTCGACGCGGTTGCCATTGACGGCGACGCGCGCACGGCCGTCCTGCGGGCGCAGGCGGTCGGCGATGTCGAGCGAAGCCATGATCTTGATGCGGCTCACCAGCGGAATGCCGGCGGCGCGCGGCAGGACCATCACCTGCCGGAGCACGCCATCGATGCGGTAGCGCACCGAGACGCCGGCTTCCTCGGGCTCGATGTGGATGTCCGACGCGCGCGACTGGATGCCCTCGGCCACGATGTGGTCGACGAGGCGGATGACCGGGCGCTCGCTGGCGCGGTCGGCGCCGCCGCCGATGTCCATCTCGGCGTCGTCGAATTCCTCGCTGATCGCCTCGACGTCGTAGTCGGTCTGCACGCCCTCGAGGATCTTCTCGACGACGTTTTCGGGGCGGTACAGCTCGTCGATGCGCTCGGCGATCTTGGTGGGCGACCCGAGCGCCATGCGGATGGTGCGTCCGAGCGCGAAGGCCAGCGTCCGTTCGCAGTCGAGGTCGTGCGGATCGGCCGTGGCGATGTCGAGCACGGAATCCGAGATGGCCAGCGGCAGGATGCGGTACTTGCGCGCGAGGTGCTCGGGGACGAGCTCCTTGGCCTGCTGCGACACCGACTGGACGTTGGCGATCCTCATCCGGAAGCGCGGGGCGAGCGCCTGGAGGATCTGGTCGTCGGTCACGAACTTGCGGCGGACGGCGGCTTCCCAGAACGACTCCTCGTTCAGCCCGCGCAGCTCCGCCATCTGCTCGGGCGTGAGGATGAGGTCCAGGGTGACGAGCAGCCATTCGTCACGCGCGGAGAAGGCCGGGTGCGTCATGCGCTCCCCCGCCGGTCCGAAAGTTGGATCTTGGCGCCCGTTGTCACAGCGGGAAGATAGCGCCCGAGACACCGCAACGGCTACGTCCCGGTGGGGGGCCGACCCGGCAGGACGAACGAGCGCCCCGTTCCTACAGGATGGGCCATAACGAGCGCGCGAAGTCCACGCCGAATGTCCAGCGCCCGTCGCGCACACCGCGCGCCACGTCCACGCGCAGTTGGTCAAACAGAGCCATCGCCGCGATGCCCATCGCCGCGTGCCACCCCTGCGCCGGCTCACCGTGCGTATCGATCCAGAGCCCGGTGGCGAACGTGGCCCAGGTGAGGGTGCTCGGCACCTTGCCGAAGCGTCCGAAGCTGAGGGGAATGAACGGCACCCGGCGCTGCCATTCCACGCGCTGCGACAACGCGGCACGCCCGGCAAACTGGTGGTAGGCAAAACCGGGGCCGGTGACCGGTCCGCCAAGCCGCACGAGCCGTTGCAGCGGCGGCGAGAAGCCTCCGGCCACGCCGCCGGCAATCGTGCGGGCGACGAGCGTGCCTCTCCAGGCCGGCCACGAGCCTTCGACGCCCACGGACGCGCGCCCAATCCATCCAGCCTGTCCGGTGCGCGCACCAGCATCCAGGCGGATGCGTTCGGTGAAGACCGCGAACTGCGCGTCGACCGTTGCGACGCCGAGGGTCAGCGCCGCACGGCGCGCGCCGACGCCCAGGCGCCACCCCTGCAGCGCCTCGGCGGCAATCGTGGGTTCGTAGCGCCCGGTCGCCGGTGTGGCGTGGACCGCCAGCGCGCGTTCCTGGCGCCGCTCGAGCGCCACCGACCACCGCCAACCGTCGGCAACCGCTCGACCGGCGCCGAAGGAGGCCACTCGTTCGCGGTACGGATCGGTGTAGTCGGTGCCGAATTCCTGCGCGGCCAGCGAGTTCCGGACGCCACTGACCTCTGCTTCGTCGCCGGCGTCGGCGTGATCATCGAGCGCGCGCAGCCATGCGTTGGTGCCGTCGGCGCGACGCCACGCCAGTTCAAGCGCGCCCGACCAGCGGCGATTCGCCGTACCGTAGCGACCACGCAGGTTGGCGCTGAGTCCAGCGCCGAGCATGCGGCGGATGCCGCCGCCGAGGGCAAGTCCCTCGACACGATTGACGCGCGCGATGTCGCTGATCGACCGAACGGCCGGATTGGTGGCGCGCACCCGGGCCAAGGACTGGGCGCGCACGAGTTCGCGCGCGGTCTCCTGCACGGCGCGCACGTCGTCATCGGTGGCGGCCCGCACATCAGCCGGCAGCCGGTCGAGGATTGCCCCCGTGAACGGATACGACCGCAGGTCGGCGCTCGGCGCGTGCACGACTTCAGGTCCGGCAAAGAGCATCGACGCCAGTCCCGCGTTGGTGCGCACGCAGCAGATTTCCCACCGTCCCCGGATGATGCCGCGGGTTGGAAAGTCCAACCACGAGCCGGAGCGACGGATCTCGATTTCCTGTCGTCGCGGCAGCCAGAACCGCCCGTCGACGAGGCCATTTTCGAGTACCACCGAGACGTCCTCGAGGTACTTGTCGCGCAACGCGGCCCGCGTGAACGAGAAGGCCATGCGCACCACCGTGGCCGTCTCCCGGTCGATGTAGACCGCGCCCACCGCGCGCGGCTGCCGGTCGTCACGCGGGCGCACACTCACCATCACGACGTCGAATTCGCGGTCGTTGGTGCGTATCATCAGCGAGTCGCTGATGGCGAAGTCGTAGGACCGTCGCCCCGCGGGCGACAACGGGTGCGGCACGTCGCGCAC
This sequence comes from Gemmatimonadota bacterium, assembly GCA_038041995.1. GTDB lineage: Bacteria > Gemmatimonadota > Gemmatimonadetes > Gemmatimonadales > Gemmatimonadaceae > PNKL01. The sequence goes on from JBBTFF010000031.1 coordinate 11,792, forward strand.
CTCGTCGCCGTCGCCCAGGCGAATGATCGAGGGAAAATTGTTCTGGATGATCGCGAGGTGGTCGCGATGATACTGGATGTCGGTGGGGAGCAGCAGGGTGTCGCGCCGCCCGACGATGCGCTGCTTGCTCTGGTCCGGCGCACGCCAATAGACTTCGACGGCGAGTTCGTCGGTCTTCATCACCTTGGGTGGATCGGGGAAGCCGTCGCCCACCTGCGCGAGGAAGGTGAGGTACCCGTGCGCCTGGGCCGCGTAGTCGACGAGCCCTGTGTCGGCCAGCTGGGCCGCGCGCCGGGCGATGGCACGGTCGATGAGGCGGAGGGTTGGCACGTCGTTCCACGACGCCGAATCAGCCACCCGTTGCTGGGCGGTGAGGGCAAGCGGAACGGCGCAGCAGACGAGTGCTGCACGAACAAGGCGCATGCCCCAAACATCGCGGGGGGTCGGGGACGGGGGCAACCCACGGGGGAGACCAGGAAATGCCAGCAAGTTTCGAGACATTCGATTCACGCGCGCGCGCCGGCGGCTTGATCCCGGTGTGGCGTGACGTGCTGCTCGATGCCGATACGCCGGTGGCCGCCTTTCACCGCCTGCGTCGCGGCCCCTTCGCCTTCCTGCTCGAGTCGGCGCCGGCGGGAAGCGAGACCTGGGCGCGCTACACCTTTCTCGGCAGCGAGCCGGGCGCCGCTTGGCGCCTGCGTGACGACGTCGTGGAGGATTGGTCCGAAGCACGCGGCTGGCACGGCGCGCGCGTGACGACCGATCCGATCGCCGACCTTCGCCGCCTCGTCGCGGACCTTCGGCCGGCGGACGCGCCGGAACTGGGCGCGTTCTGGGGAGGTGCGGTCGGTTATTTCGGCTACGACGTGGTGCGGCATCTCGAACGCCTGCCGCGACCGCCCGCACGCGGTGTCGCCGCCCCCGACGCAATCGTGATGTTCCCGCGCACGGTGATCATCATCGACAACCTGCGCGCGCAGGCGCGCGTGGTCTGCGGTGTGCAGGTGAACGCGGACGCTACGACCGCCGAGCGAAGGCACGCGTACGAGGCCGGCCAGGCCGACGTCGCGAGGACCATCGCGCAGATGCGAGCGGGGCCGTCGCTGACTCCCCTCGACCTCGACCCGCAGGCCGCACCAGCCGCCGGCCGGTCCATCATGACGCGCCAGCAGTTCATGGCCGGCGTGGCGCGCATCAAGGAGCACATACTGGCGGGCGACGTCTTTCAGGCGCTGCTCGCCCGGCGCATCGTCGTGCCGCACGACTTCGAGGGCACGGATCTGTATCGCGCCATTCGCGCGCTGAATCCGTCGCCGTACATGTATCACCTGGTGCTCGACGGCGTCGAACTCGTGGGAAGTTCGCCTGAACTGCTGGTGCGCGTTTCCGACGACCGGGTGGTGGTGCGCCCCATCGCCGGCACGCGACCGCGCGCGGCAACGCCAGCCGAGGACGACCTGCGGGCCGCGGAGTTGCTGGCCGACGAGAAGGAACGCGCCGAGCACGTGATGCTGGTGGATCTCGGGCGCAACGACGGCGGGCGCGTGTCGGAATACGGCAGCGTGCAGGTCACCGACCTGATGACAGTGGAGCGCTACTCGCACGTGCTGCACATCGTCAGCCAGGTGGAGGGGGCGCTTCGGCCGGGCACGTCGGCACTCGAGGTGTTCCGCGCCACCTTTCCCGCCGGCACGATGACGGGGGCGCCGAAGGTCCGGGCGATGGAGATCATCGACGAACTGGAACCGGAACGGCGCGGTCCCTACGCCGGGGCCGTGGGATACATCGCCGCCGGCGACCGTCGGATGGACCTGGCCATCACCATCCGCACCTGTGTCATTGCCGGAGGTGAAGCGAGCGTACAGGCCGGCGGGGGCATCGTGGCCGACTCGGACCCCGCCATGGAATGGGAGGAGACCGAGAACAAGGCCCGGGCCATGCTCCTGGCGATCGGGCGGGTACGGAGCGGCGGCCAACGGCTGGCGACTGGCGGCTAGCGCTGGCGGCTGGCGGCTGGCGGCTGGCGGCTGGCGGACGGCGGACGGCGGACGGCGGACGGGTGCTAGGCGCGGCTACGGCGAATCGCCATATTGTCCGACGATGAAGTATCACCTTGCCGGCATCGAGAACAACTACAGCTTCGAGCTGTCCCCGTCGGGGACGCTCGTGTGCGGTCGCGCGGTCACCAGCGACCTGGCGATCATCGACCCCACGGTCTCCCGCCACCACGCCGACGTATCAGTGGGCGACGGCGGCGTCAACGTCCGCGATGTGGGTTCGAGCAACGGCACGTTCGTGAATGGCGTGCGGATCGAGCAGTCGTTCGTGGTGCCCGGGGACACGCTGACGTTCGGCAAGGTGGCGTTCAGGGTGGAAACGGTGGCCGACGCGCCGCTCCCGCCGCCGCCGGCCGCGGGGCAGATTCCCGGCGCCACGATCGTGCGGCAGGTGCCGCGCACGCCGGCCAGGGGGCTGGAGGAAAGCGGCAAGCTCCAGGCGGCCATGGCCGCCGCCGATCCCGCCGAGAAGGATCGCCAGAAACTGGCGATCCTGCTCGAGGTGTCGAAGGGGCTCACGAAGGTGGCCGACACCGATGCGCTGCTGACAAAGGTGGCGGACTACGTCTTCCAGATCCTCGAGGCCGACCGCTGCGCGATCCTGCTGCGCGAGGGCGACCACATGGTGCAGAAGGTGGCGCGTGACAAGCGCAGCGCCACGGTCGCGTACCAGGTGCCGCAGTCGATTGTCGGCACGGTGGTGGACGAGAAGGTCGCCGTGCTGTCGGACAATGCCGGCGAGGACACGCGGTTCGGTGGCCAGTCGATCCTCATGCAGCAGGTGCGCAGCGCGCTGTGCGCGCCGCTGATCGGCAGCGAGGATCGCGTCCTCGGCGTGCTGTACGTCGACAACTTCAACATGCTGAAGCGCTTCGGTGAAGCCGACCTCGACTTCCTGATCGCCTTCGCCGGCATCGTCGCCGTGGCATTGGAGAACGCGAGCTTCGCCGAGCGCATCCGGCGCGAAGCCCTGACCCGCAGCAACTTCGAGCGGTTCTTCACGCCCCAGCTGGCGGCGCGGATCGCCAACAGCGAGGAGGCCATTCGCCTGGGCGGCGAGAAGCGCCCGGTGGCCGTGCTGTTCAGCGACATCCGTGGCTTCACCGCGCTCTCGGAGACGATGAACCCGGACGCGATGGCGAAGCACCTCACCGAGTACTTCACGGAGATGGTGGACTGCGTGTTCCGCCACGGCGGCACGCTGGACAAGTTCATCGGTGACGCCGTGATGGCGCAGTGGGGGGCCCCGATTCGGGAGCTCGACGACCCCGACCGAGCGATGGCCGCGGCCATCGACATGATGCAGCAACTCGACCTGCTGAACGAGCGCTGGCGCGTTGAGGAGCGCCCCGAACTGCAGATCGGCATCGGCATCAACTTCGGCGACGCGTTCGCCGGCAACATCGGGTCGGAGCGCCGCCTCGAGTACACGGTGATCGGCGACACGGTGAACACGGCGAGCCGCCTCTGCTCCAAGGCGAAGGGCGGCGAGATCATCGTCTCCGAGGCATTCCGCGCGGTGTTGGCCAACCCGCCGGCGCTCGACGCGCTGGAGCCGATGGAACTCAAGGGCAAGAGCCAGCCCGTGCCCGTCTTCCGCGTTCGGCGGTGAGCTCGACCGCCCTTCCTTCGGGGTATTCCCGGAGCAGGCACGGTGCGGTGGAAATCGTGGCGCGCGACTGGGCAACGACGGCCCTGTCGCAGGCGTTGCGCTCGCACGGCTCGCTGTATCGGTGGGCAGCCGCGCGGCCGGAGCGCCACGAACTGCGCGGCCGCGGCGTGGCGTGGGCCGTCACGCTCCCGGCCGGAGCTGGAGCACAGGCGAGCACCCCGGTCGTCGTGCGCCACACGCGGCACGGCGGGCTGTTCGCCGCGCTCACGGGAGACCTGTTTTCACTGCCAACGCGTGCGCCACGCGAACTCGCCACGGCGGTGCGGCTGGCCGAGCGCGGCGTGCCGACCCCCGAGGTGATCGCCTATGCCATTCATCCGGTGGCCGGCGTCCTGGCCCGCAGCGACATGGTGACACGGCGGCTTCCCGACGGCTGCGACCTTCCCGAGGCGTGGCGGGCGGCGCCCTCGCCCGCCGCCCGCGACGCCATGATCGACGCAGTGGCGACGCTACTGCGCGCGCTGTCGGCCAGCGGCGCGCAGCACGCGGACCTGAACGTGAAGAACATCTACATTGCCGGCGAGGGCGCCGCGTCAACGGCGTACGTGCTCGATGTCGATCGCGTCAGCTTCGTGAAGGATGCGCAGGTCGCGGCGCGCAATTTTGCGCGGTTCGCACGCTCGACGCGCAAGTGGAACGCGGAGCGCCACCTCGACTTCGGCGACGACGCGCTGATGCGCCTGGCGACGCGCGCGTGGGCAGACGCGTGAAGGGCGCACCATCCGCGAGTCTCGACCGCGTCTGCATCGTGATGATGAGCGCGGTCGGTGACGCCGTGCACGTGCTGCCGGTGATCAACGCGATCAAGCGCCAGCGCCCGTCGGCACGCATCACGTGGGTGCTGCAGCCCGGCCCGGCCGCATTGGTGCGCGGGCATCCGCTGGTCGACGAGATCCTGCTGTTCGACCGCGCCAAGGGCGTGGCGGGCCTGGCCGACATTCGCGAGCAGCTTCGCACGCGCGCATTCGACGTCGTGCTCAACCTCCAGGTCTACTTCAAGGCCGGTGTCATCACGGGCTTTGCGAAGGCGCCGGTGAAGCTCGGGTTCGACCTCGCGCGCGCGCGCGACCTCAACTGGATGTTCACCACGCATCGCGTGCATGCGCGCGCCATGCAGCACGTGCAGGACCAGTACTTCGAGTTCACCGACTGGCTGGGCGTGCCGCACGAACCGGTGACCTGGGGTCTCGGGCCGTGGAATGACGCCGAGCGCACCTGGCAAAGCGAATTCCTGGCACGCTTCGACCGTCCCATCGCACCCATCGTGGTGGCCACCAGCAAACCGCAGAAGGACTGGCTCCCCGAGCGGTGGGCGCAGGTATGCGACGCGCTGTACGGTGACTTCGGACTGCAGCCCGTGCTGGTCGGCGCCCGTTCGGCTCGCGAACTGCATGCCGAACACGTCATCCTCGAGCACGCGCGCACCAAGCCCGTCAGCGCGCTGGGACAGGGCGGACTGCGCGGCCTCGTCGGCCTGTTCGATGCGGCGGCGCTGGTGCTCTCGCCCGACACCGGGCCGTTGCACATTAGCGTCGCGCTCGATCGCCCGGTGGTCTCGCTGATCGGTTACTCCAATCCCCGGCGGGTGGGGCCGTACCGCAAGTTTCGCGACCTCATGATCGACGCCTACGGCGAGCCGGGAGAGGAGTACCCGATCTCGATGGTGAACCGGCGCGACCGGATGCCACGCATCACGGTCAACGACGTGCTCGACCGCGTGCAGCGGTGGAAAGACTCCTACGGCGCGACCTTGTGACTCAGGCGGTAGACGTACGCGGCGACTGCCAGATGCTTCTCCGGAGTCAGCGGAGCCCCGCCGAATGGCGGCATCACGCTGGTGAACTGCTTTGGAGCCGACACGCCCGTCTCGACCTGCTTGTAGATCGCCTCGAGGCTGCCGTCACTGTGCAGCCAGGTGGTATCCGTCAGGTCCGGCGCGACGACGCCG
>JBBTFF010000032.1:0-5941 GCA_038041995.1 Gemmatimonadota bacterium
ACAGAGAACGACAGTGGGGCGCTGCGGGTCTGGGCGCCCCTCTGTCTACTCTGTCGTACTCTGTCGGCTTCTGTCGGCTTCTGTCGTACTCTGTCTCGCTCTGCCTGCCGCCTCCGGCGGTCGCCACTCCGGCGGTCGCCGCTTGTCGACGTTCGGCCCGGCCCCTAAGTTTCCCCGTGTTCGCCGCCCCGCACTCAATAGATGTCCGCCCCCAGCCGATCGCGCCCTGCCGCGGTCGCGCGTGAGCTTCAATGCGCTGGAATTTCCCGTTCTTCAAATCCGGGTCACTCTTCCCCGCGAACGCGATCGCTGTCGATCTCGGCACGGCAAACACGCTCGTCTACGTCAAGGGCGAAGGGATCGTGCTCAACGAGCCCTCGGTGGTGGCGATGGACCGCGAGACGAAGAAGATCAAGGGCGTCGGCCTCGAGGCCAAGCGCATGCTCGGGCGCACGCCCGAGGGCATCATCGCGGTGCGACCGATGAAGGACGGCGTCATTGCCGACTTCGACGTCACCGAGAAGATGCTGCGCTACTTCCTCGAGCTGATCATCGAGAAGCACGTCTTTCGCGTGAAGCCGCGCGTGATCGTCTGCGTGCCGTCGGGCATCACCGAGGTGGAGAAGCGCGCGGTGCGTGACTCGGCGCTCGGCGCCGGCGCCAAGGAAGTGTTCATGGTGGCCGAGCCGATGGCGGCGGCGATCGGCGTCGGACTCCCGGTGGAAACGCCGACCGGCAACATGGTCATCGACATCGGCGGCGGCACGACGGAGATCGCCGTCATCGCGCTGAGCGGCATCGTGTCGGACACGTCGATTCGCACCGGGGGTGACGAGCTCGACATCAGCATCGTGCAGTTCATGCGCTCACAATACAACCTGCTCATCGGCGAACCGACGGCCGAGCAGGTGAAGATCCAGATCGGCTCGGCGTCACCGATGAGCGAAGAGCGCGAGATGGAAGTGAAGGGGCGCGACCTCGTGTCGGGCATCCCGAAGACGGTGCGCGTGCACAGTTCGGAGATTCGCGATGCGATGCAGCAGCCGATCCAGCAGATCGTCGATGCCGTGCGCCGGGCGCTGGAGATCACGCCGCCGGAACTGGCGAGTGATATCGTGGACCGCGGCATCGTGATGACGGGCGGCGGCGCGCTGATTCGCGGGCTCGACGTGCTGCTGACGCAGGAAACGGGGCTCCCGATCCACGTTGACGAGGATCCGCTGACGTGCGTGGTGCGCGGCACGGGTCGCATCCTCGACGACGAAGAGAAGTACTGGTCGGTCCTCTCCACCTAGCGCACGGTGCCGCGCCCGGCACGCACATCCTCCCAGGCGGACCAGGCGATGCTCGTCGCCTGCGTGCTGCTGTCGCTGGTGGCGCTGGTGCTGCCGGCGTCGCTGCGCTCGACGATCGCGGGCGGCCTGCGCGGCTCGATCGTCGTGCCGCTGGCCGCGCTGCAGGAACGGGCCGAGGTGTCGCGACGCGCGATCCTCGCCTACGACGCGTCGCTGCGCATCGCCGACAGCGTGCGGCTCCGGGCGTCGCAGACCGACGTGGTGAGCGCCGAGAACGAGCGGCTGCGTCAACTGCTCGGCCTGGGGGCCGCGCTCACATGGGGCTTCGTCCCGGCTGAGGCGCTGCACGGTCGCGGCCTGGGGGACGACTACACGATGACCCTCACCGCCGGGCGCAATGACGGCGTGGTGCCGTTCAGTCCGGTCGTCGCGCCCGAGGGACTGGTGGGGATGATCGAGACAGTCGACGCATCGACCTCGATCGCGATCGTCTGGCCGCACCCCGATTTTCGGGTCAGCGCGATGTCGGCCGACGGCACGGCATTCGGCATCGTGTACCCGCACCTTGGCGCCGGCGCGACGCGATTCCTGCTCGAACTGCGCGGCGTGGCGTTCCGGAGTGCCCTGCGCCCGGGCACGCTCATCGTGAGCGCCGGGCTGGGAGGCGTCTATCCGCGGGGCATTCCCGTTGGCACCGTGGTGTCGGAACTGCGCACGGCCGAGGGGTGGGCGCGCAACTACCTGCTGCGGCCGGCGGTGCGTCTCGTCGACGTGACCACGGTGATGGTCGTGCAGCCGCGGCGCGCCAAGGAAGGGGTGGCGGCCGTCTGGCAGACCGCGGTGGACAGCGCCCTCCGCATGGTGGTGGGGGCCGGTGATTCACTCGCCAAGCGGCGGGCGGACTCGCTGGCGACGGCGGAGCGCGCGCGCTTCGACTCGCTGCAGGCGCTGCGGCCCCGGGCCGATTCGCTGCAGGCAGCAAAGCCACGGGCCGACTCCGTGCAGCCGAGGAAGCCGCGAGCCGACTCGCTGCGTGCGGTGAAACCATCAGCCGCCGCCGCCGTTGCACCGGCGGCCAGGCCGCGGCCGACGCCATGATCTCGGCACGCGGAGCGTGGTTCGCCGTGGTCTTTCTGGCGCTCGTCGCCTTGCACTACACGCTGCGTCCCGTGCTGAGCTGGCACGCGTCGGTCGACTTCCTGGCCATCGCCGTGCTGCTGGTGGCGGTGCGCGCGCGCCCGGGGCTGGCGACGGCGGTCGGCTTTGCCGTCGGGCTCATTTCCGATGCGATGACGCCCGAAGCCTTTGGCGCCGGCGCGCTGGCGTTCAGCGTGGTGGCGTACGCGGCGTCGACGCTGAAGGCGGCATTCTTCGCCGACAACCTCGCGCTGAACGCCGTGTTCGTCTTCCTCGGCAAGTGGACGGCCGACCTGATCTTCCTGGCGGCCGAACACCGGCTGAGTGGCAGCGAGTTCCTGGTCCAGGCGCTGCTCTGGTCGCCACTGGCTGCCGCGTTGACGGCGGCGGTCGGGCTCGTGGTGCTCGTGCTGGTGCGCCCCGTGGTGGGAACGCCGCGGGGATGAGCTACCACCCGAACGAGATGCAACGCCGGGCGCGGCTCGCTGCCGCGCTGTTGTTCCTGGCGTTCGTCTTCCTGGTCGGCTCGTTCTTCCGGACGCAGGTGCTGCAGCACGCGCAGTATGTGCTGCAGTCCGAGGAAAACCGCCTGCGCGAGGTGCCGCTGCCGGCGCCGCGCGGCGTCATCTACGACCGCCGGGGGCAGATCATCGCCGAGAACCTGCCCGGGTACTCGGTCTCGCTCCTGGCGCCGAGCGTCGATTCGCTGCGCGCCGCGCTCAAACGCCTGTCGGGGACGATCTCGCTGTCGAGCGAGCAGGTCGACCAGGCGGTTCGGCGCTTCCGCCGCGCCCCCAACCGGCCCGCCGTGATCTTCTCCGACGCGTCGTTCGACGTGGTATCGGTACTCGAGGAACACCGGGTGGAGTTCCCGGGGCTGATCATCCAGAGCGCGCCAAAACGGTACTACCCCGACGGACCGGCGGTCGCCGCGTTCATCGGGTACACCGGCGAAGTGAACGAGAACGAACTCGCCAGTGCGTCATTTCGCGGCTACAAGGCGGGGCAGCAAGTGGGGAAGGACGGGCTGGAGAGGCAGTACGAGAGCCTGCTGCGCGGGCGCGAGGGAACCCGGTTCGTGGAGGTGGACGCGCGCGGACGCGTGGTGCGTGAAGCGGGGGCGCGGCAGGATCTGTTGCCCGAGGCCGCGGCGCCGATGTACACGAACATCGACCTCGACCTGCAGAAGTTCACGGTCGAGCTGTTCGGCGACTCGCTGATCGGCGGGGTGGTGGCGCTGGATCCCAGGAGCGGCGCGGTGCTGGCCCTGCATTCGGCGCCCACGTTCGATCCCAACCGGTTCATTGGCGGCATCCCGGTGGAGTACTGGCGCGCGCTGAACCAGGATGAACGGCGCCCCCTGTACAACAAGGCGATCAAGGGGACCTACGCGCCCGGCTCCATCTGGAAGCTGGCCACGGCGGTGCTCGCCCTGCAGTCCGGGCTGGTGTCGCTCGAGGACCAGATGCCGCTGGCGTGCACGGGCGGCTTCCAGTACGGCAACCGGCGCTTCAAGTGCTGGGACAAGAAGGGGCACGGCCACCTGACGCTGGCCCAGGCCATCGAAGTCTCGTGCGACGTCTACTTTTATCAACTGGGCCTCAAGATCGGCTTGTCGCGCCTGGTGGCGGGTGGCGTGGACCTTGGCGCGCGCGAGCGCACGGGGATCGACTTGCCGTCCGAGACGCGCTCGATCTTTCCGACGGCACCGGCCACCGAGTATTACAATCGCCGCTTCGGGCCGCGCGGGTGGACCCAGTCGGCGAGCCTCAACCTTGCCATCGGACAGGGCGAGAATGCGCAGACGGTCATCAACATGGCGCGCTTCTACACCGCGCTGGCCACCGATGGCGCGGCGGTGCAGCCGGAAATCGTGCGCGGCGCGGCGCAGCGCACGCAGCTGTTCGCCCTGAACGACGAGCAGATGACCGGGGTGCGAAAGGCACTGGCCGGGGTGGTGCAGCGCGGCACGGCGGCGGCGTCGCGGATCGAGGGCGTGATGCTGGCCGGCAAGACGGGCACGGCGCAGAACGCGCAGGATGCCACGCGCGACCACGCCTGGTTCGTGGGCTTCGCTCCGGCCGATGACGCCAAGATCGTGGTGGCGGTGATGCTCGAGTTCGGCGGGCACGGAACCCGCGCGGCGCGCATTGCGTCGAAGATCATCGAGCACTACCTGAAGATGCAGACCACGCAGGCGATTCTCACGGAGGGGGATTGAGCGCCGCGCGCCGTCGCATCGCCGACCCGACCCTCGTGGCGCTCGCCTTCGTGCTGACGCTGTTCGGCATCGCGATGGTGTACAGCGCCGGGCAGACCGACGTGCCCACGCTGGTGGCCCGACTCTACCGGCAGCAGATCCTCTGGTTCTGCCTGGGACTCGGCGCGGCCTACGCCGTCAGCCGTGCCTCCGTGCGATTCCTGGACTGGGTGGCGACGCCGGCGTACGCGGCGTCGTGCTTCCTGCTCCTCCTGCTCCTGTTCGTGGGCGCAGGCGCCGGCACGGCGGCGGGCACCAAGAGCTGGCTGGCCATCGGGGGCGTCAGGCTCGGCCAGCCGTCTGAACTGGCCAAGATCGTGGTGGTGCTGATGCTCGCCAAGATCCTCGCCGCGCGGCGCGAGGCGCCCAAGTCGCTGCTCGACCTCTGGAAGCCCGCGCTGGTCGTCTTCGTGCCGTGGCTGTTGATCATGCAGCAACCCGACCTGGGCACGGGCATCGTGTTCGTGGGGATCTTCTTCGCGATGCTCTTCTGGGCCGGAGTGTCTTGGCAGCTCCTCGTGCTGGTGGCGAGTCCGGTGGTCAGCCTGATCCTCGCCTTCGGCCCCGGGGTGTGGGGCGCGTGGTTCCTGGTGCTGATCGCGCTGGTGCTCTGGTACAAGCCATACCTGGTGGAGGGCGTGGCCGTGGTCCTCGCCAATGTCGTCACCGGCGTGGTGGCGCCGATCCTGTGGGACAAGCTGAACCCGTACCAGCAGAAGCGCCTGCTCGTCTTCCTTGACCCCACGGCGGACCCGCTGGCGTCCGGCTACCACGTGATCCAGTCGCAGGTGGCCATCGGCTCGGGTGGGTGGTTCGGCAAGGGGTTCACGCTCGGTAGCCAGAAGCGGCTGGCGTTCCTGCCTGCCCAGCACACCGACTTCATCTTCCCCGTGGTCGGGGAGGAGTTGGGGTTCCTGGGCATCACGGTGGCGATGGCGCTCTTCCTGATGCTCCTGCTGCGCTCGGTGCGCATCGCTGCCCGGTCACCCGATCCATTCCCCAGCCTGGTGGCCTTCGGCCTGGCCTCGGCATGGTTCGTCCACATCCTCGTCAACGTCGGCATGACGCTGAACCTGATGCCCATCACCGGCATCCCGCTGCCGTTTTTCAGCTACGGAGGATCATTCCTTCTGGCCTGCTGGATTGCGGTGGGGATACTGGTGCGAATATCGGCTGAAGGACGTGGCAAGGCGGACATGCTTGTGATCTGAGGGGGAGTGGGGGGGGGGGGGGGGGGGGGGGGGGGGGG
>JBBTFF010000033.1:0-19964 GCA_038041995.1 Gemmatimonadota bacterium
CCGCCACTTCGGCGCCGAATGGATGCATGCCAAGCTGCGCAAGCTGAAGCTGGTTGGCGCCGAGGAGAAGCTCGAGGCCATGTACGCGCACTATGGCCTGGCGGCGCTGTTCGTCAGCCGCTTCCTGCCGGGGCTTCGCGCGGTGGTGCCGCCGATGGCGGGCGCCATGCGGGTGCCGTGGTTGCGTACCATGGCCGTTCTCGCGGTGGCGAGCGCCGTCTGGTACGGGTTGATCATCTGGCTCGCCTTCCGGGTGGGTGCCGACTGGGAGCAGGTGAAGGGAACGGTGCACATCCTCGGGCGCCGCGCCCTGCTCACCGCCCTGATCGTCGCCGTCGCGCTCGGGTTCGTCGGCTGGCGCCTGTGGAAGCGTCACCACGCCAAGCATCTCGCGGCCAAGTGACCGGTGCCGGCGACGTCACCAGGGAGTACCTCCTCGAGCGTTTCGCCGAGTTCCTGACGCTCGAGCACGGAAGTTCGCCCCGGACCGACGATAGCTACGGCCGCGACCTGCAGCGCCTAGCCGAGTGGGGAGCGGCACACGGCGCGCCCACGGCCGGGTCACTCACGGCGGCGCACCTGCGGGAGTACGTGTATTACCTGAAGGACCTCGGACTGGCGCCGGCGTCGATCCGCCGTGGCATCTCGGCCATTCGTACCTGGTACAAGTTCCTTCTGGCCGAGGGGGTGGTGAAGCTCGACCCCAGTGAACGGCTGGAGACACCCAAGAAGTGGCGCACGCTTCCCGAGGTGCTCACCGCCGACGAGGTGGGCCGCCTGCTCGACGCCGTCTCGCTGGACGAACCGCTGGTCTTTCGCGACCGGGCAATGCTCGAACTTGCCTACGGCGCCGGGTTGCGCGTCGGCGAGTGGATCACGCTGAAGGTCAGCGACCTGATGCTCGACGAGGGCGTGGTGCGCGTGTTCGGCAAGGGAAGCAAGGAGCGACTGGTTCCGGTGGGGCGGCGGGCGACGGGGGCGGTGGCGCAGTACCTGCGCGAGTTGCGCCCCCGGTTGGAGAAGGGGAAGGGAGCAGGGGTGCTCTTCCTGAATGCCCGTGGGCAGCCACTCTCGCGAATGGGCGCGTGGAAGATCCTGCGCAAGTACGTGGTTCTGGCCGGGATCACCAAGCCCGTGACTCCGCACACGCTGCGACACTCGTTCGCCACGCACCTGCTCGAAGGCGGCGCCGACTTGCGATCGGTGCAGGAGATGCTGGGACACGCCGATATCTCCACGACGCAGGTGTACACGCACATCGATCGGGAGTACCTCCGGTCGGTGCACCGGCAGTTTCATCCGCGGGGGTAGCGGGGCAGGGACAGGGGCAGGGAACTCCGCGTGATGCTACGTTACGAAGCGTGATTCTCATTCTCGACAACTACGATTCCTTCACCTACAACCTCGTCCAGTACTTCGGTGAACTGGGCGCAGAGTTGCAGGTGATCCGCAACGACGCCATCGCCGTGGAGGAGATCGCGGCGCTCTCGCCCGAGGCGATCGTCCTGTCGCCGGGGCCGGGGACGCCGGGCGATGCCGGGATCACGGTGCCGGCGATCCGCCGATACGGTGCCTCGGTGCCGATCCTCGGCGTCTGCCTGGGGCATCAGGCCATTGGCGAGGCATACGGAGGACGGGTGATTCGTGCACCGCGCGGCGTGATGCACGGCAAGACCTCGATGGTGCTGCACGATGGCACCGACCTGTTCGCCGGACTGCCGTCCCCGCTCAGCGTCATGCGGTACCACTCGCTGGTCATCGAGCACGGGTCGCTGCCTGATTGTCTCGAGACGACGGCGCGCGCCGCGGATGACGCCACGGAAATCCACGCCATCCGGCATCGCCAGCATCCCGTCTGGGGGGTGCAGTTCCATCCCGAGTCGATCCTCACGCAGGATGGCAAGCGCATTCTTTCCAATTTCCTCAGCCTGGCGCTCGCGCGCCGGGGAGCCATCGCGTGACATTCGTGCGCCGAGCGCTGATTGCCCTGGCCGTCGCCGTTCCCGCCGGCGCCCTCGTTTTCTTCTTCGGGGTGGCGCACTTCGTTGGCGCCCGCATGAATCGCGTCGACGACGCGCGCGCCATCGTCGTGCCGGCACGCGCCGAGACGCTGCACCAGTCGCTGCGCATCCCCGACCTGCACGACGACCTGCTGTTGTGGGACCGCAACCCGGTGGAACGCAGCCTCTCCGGCCACACCGATGTTCCGCGACTCGTCGACGGCAACGTGGCGGTGCAGGTCTTCTCAACCGTCACCAAGACGCCCAAGGGACAGAACTACGAGCGGAACGGGGCCGAGTCCGACAACATCACCCTGCTGGCGGTTGCGTCGCGCTGGCCACGGCGCACCTGGAACAGCCGGCTGCAGCGGGCGCTGCACCAGGCCGACAAGCTGCAGCACGCCGCCGCCGTCTCCGAGGGGCGGCTGGTGCTGGTGACCACCGCCGACGAACTGCGACGCGCGCTCGACTACCGCTCCAGTACGCCGGCCATCAAACCGGTGGCCGGCATTCTCTCCACCGAAGGCCTGCAGGCGCTCGATGGTGACTTGGCAAACGTCGACACCCTGTTTGCGTACGGGTTGCGCATGGCCGGGCTGGCGCACTTCTTCGACAACGAGGTCGCCGGATCGGCGCACGGCGTGAACAGGGGCGGGTTGTCGCCGCTGGGGCGCCGCGTGGTGCAGCGCATGCAGGACTTGCGAATGATCGTGGACCTCGCGCACGTCGCGCCGCGCGCCTTCGACGACATGCTGGCGGTGGCCGCGCGCCCCGTCGTGGTCTCGCATACCGGCGTGCAGGCCACCTGCGCCGGGCCGCGCAACCTGACCGACGACCAGCTGCGGCGCCTCGCGGAGAACCGGGCCCTCATCGGCATCGGGTTATGGGACGGCGCCGTGTGCGACATCTCGCCGCGCGCCATCGCCCGGGCCATCCGCCACGCAGTAGCCGTTGCCGGACTCCGCTCCGTCGCCCTCGGCTCCGACTGGGACGGCGCCACCACGGTTTCGTTCGGCGCCGATCAGCTGAACCAACTCACCGCGGCGCTCCTGCAGGAAGGATTCTCGGAAGCCGAGATTCGCGCGGTGATGGGCGAGAACGCGATCCGGTTCCTGTTGGAGAACCTGCCGCCGGGGGCGTAGATTCTTCACACGGCGTGGGGCGTATGGCTTACAACGTAAGGCGTACAGCGTACAGCTGCTTTACCGCCACAAATTCCAGATCCCGGAGCTAGTGTACATGCCTGTCCGTCTTGGTGATGATGCCCCGAATTTCTCTGCCGACACCACACAGGGTCGCATCACCTTCTACGACTGGAAGGGAAGCAGCTGGGCGGTGCTCTTTTCGCACCCCAAGGACTTCACGCCGGTCTGCACGACGGAACTCGGCACGGTGGCGCGCCTGATGCCGGAGTTTGCCAGTCGCAACACGAAGGTCATCGGGCTTTCGGTCGACTCGGTGGCGTCGCACCACACGTGGGAGAAGGACATCGGCGAGGTGATGGGCACGACGATGAACTTCCCGATGATCGCCGACCCCGACCGCGCGGTGTCGATGCTCTACGACATGATCCACCCGAACGCCAGCGAAACCGCAACCGTGCGATCGGTCTTCGTGATCGGGCCCGACAACAAGGTCAAGCTCTCGTTGACGTACCCGGCGTCGACCGGGCGCAATTTCGAAGAGATCCTGCGGGTGCTCGACGCCCTGCAGCTCTCCGCCAGGTTCCCGGTGGCGACGCCAGCCAACTGGCAGGCCGGACAGGACGTGATCGTCGCGCTATCGCTGACCACCGAGGAGGCCAAGGCCAAGTTCCCCAAGGGCGTCACCGAAGTGAAGCCGTACCTGCGCACGACGCCGCAGCCGAACTGAGGCGGCTGGCAGTTGGAGGCTGGTAGTTGGAGGCTGGCAGTTGGCGGTTGGCCGCTGGCGGTTGGCAGGTGAGGGCTCTCCGGGAAGGGGAGCCCTTTTGCTGTGTGGCCGGAGCAGCCCCAAGGGCCGTCTGAGCCGCTTTTTGACCTCCCGCGCTCCCGGTCCTATATTTGCTGGCGTGGATTTTGCATCTCCGACCCCGCTTCCGAGGGGTGCTCCCTGAGCATCCTGGCCGTGATCCCCGCCCGCCTGGGTGCCACCAGGCTCCCGCGGAAGCCGCTCCGCCCCCTGGGCGGAGCGCCGCTGGTGGTCCGCGTCTGGGAGCGGGTGTCCAGTTTGGGACTGGCCGACCGGGTCGTCGTGGCCACCGAGTCGCCTGAAGTGCTGGACGTACTTTCCGTACACGGCGCCGAAGGCGTGATGACGTCCGAGTTGCATCCCTCCGGGACCGACCGCGTCGCCGAGGTCGCGGGACGTCCGGAGTTCGCCGACTTCGACGTCGTGGTGAACGTGCAGGGCGACGAGCCCTTCATGCGGGGCGACGCCATGGCCGGCGCCATCGCCATGGTGCGGGATCACGGGTTCGACCTCGGCACCGCCGCCGGTCGGCGCGGCCCCGAGATCCTTGGCGACCCGAACTGCGTGAAGGTGGTTCGCGCCGATGACGGGCGCGCACTCTACTTCTCGCGAGCCGCGATTCCGTTCCTGCGCGACGAAGCCGATCGTGCGGAGCGTGACGACCTCCTGTTGCAGCACATGGGCATCTACGCCGCGCGGCGCGAAGCGCTCTTCCGGTGGGTGCGCATTCCGCCCCACCCGCTCGAGCTCGTCGAGAAACTCGAACAGCTCCGCGCCCTCGCTGCCGGCCTGGCGATGGGCGTGGCGATCGTCGACGCCCCATCGTGGGGCGAGGTGAATACCGAGGAGGACCTGGTGCGCGCCAACGCACACTGGGAACAGATCACCGCCGAAACCGTCCGATGAATCCTCCGCATTCCCCCACCACGAAGTACATCTTCGTCACCGGCGGCGTCGTGTCGTCGCTCGGAAAGGGCATTGCTGCGGCCTCGCTGGGCCGGCTGCTCGTCGAGCGCGGCCTGCGCGTGACCATGATGAAGTTCGACCCGTACCTGAACGTCGACCCGGGCACCATGTCGCCGTTCCAGCACGGCGAGGTGTTCGTCACCGATGACGGCGCGGAGACCGACCTCGACCTTGGGCACTACGAGCGATTCATCGACCGGCCGTTGAACCAGGCGAACAACGTCACCACGGGGCGCATCTACCTGAACGTCATCACCAAGGAACGCCGGGGCGAGTACCTGGGCTCCACCGTGCAGGTGATCCCGCACATCACCGACGAGATCAAGGCGGCGATCCGGCGCATGGCGCCGGAGAACGACGTCGTGCTGCTGGAGATCGGCGGGACGGTCGGCGACATCGAGTCGCAGCCGTTTCTCGAGGCCATCCGACAGTTCCGTCACGACGTGGGGCGCGAAAACACGCTCTTCGTGCACCTCACGCTGGTGCCGTTCATCGCGGCGGCCGGCGAAGTGAAGACCAAGCCGACGCAACATTCGGTGCGCGAGCTGATGGAGCTGGGCATCCAGCCCGACATCCTGATCTGCCGCACCGAGCGGCCACTGAGCGACGAGACCAGGCGCAAGATCTCGCTGTTCTGCAACGTCGAGTTCGACGCCGTGATCGAGAGCCGCGACGTGCCGACGATCTACCAGATTCCGCTGACGTTCGCCGAGCAGAAGCTCGACCAGATCGTCTGTCGCAAGCTCGGGCTGGAGACGAAACCAGCCGACATGTCGGCGTGGCGCGCGATGGTGCAGAAGGTGGTGGAGCCGGCGTCGCGGGTGCGCATCGCCGTGGTGGGCAAGTACACCGACTATGCCGACAGCTACAAGAGCGTGCAGGAGGCGCTCATTCACGGCGGCATCGCCAATGATGTCGGCGTCGAGATCGCCTGGACGTCGTCCGACCTCTTCACCGACCCGGAGACGGCGCGGCGCATGCTGGCCGGATACGACGGGCTGCTCGTGCCCGGTGGGTTCGGGGTGCGTGGGGTCGAGGGTATGGTCGACGCGATCCGCGGCGCGCGAGAGACCGGCACGCCCTTCTTCGGCATCTGCCTCGGCATGCAGGTGGCGATCATCGAGTACGCGCGCAACGTCTGCGGCCTGGACGACTCCAATTCGAACGAGTTCGCGCCCGATTGCGCACACCCGGTCATCGCGCTGATGGAAAGCCAGCATACGGTCAAGGACATGGGCGGCACCATGCGACTGGGCGCGTACGCCTGCCGCCTGACGCGCGGATCACGCGCCGCCGAGATCTACGGCGTTCCCGAGATCAGCGAACGCCATCGGCACCGCTACGAGGTGAGCAACCAGTTCCGCGACCTGTTCGTGGAGAAGGGCATGCGCCTGTCCGGATTGTCACCCGACGGATCGCTGGTGGAAATGGTGGAGCTGCCCGAGCATCCGCACTTCATCGCCTGCCAGTTCCATCCGGAACTGAAGTCGCGTCCGACCCGTCCGCACCCGCTCTTCGCCAGCTTCGTGGCGGCGGCGGTGAAGCACCGCAACCAGCGTTCGGCGGCGCCGGAACGCACCGGCGCGCCGGCGCTCGCCAAGGCCAACTAAGCAATGCCCGCGTCCTTCCCGCGTGACCAGCTGTTCCTGATTGCCGGCCCGTGCGTCATCGAGTCGGACGGCGTGATGCTCCGGGTGGGCGAGCACCTCGCCCGCCTCGCCGAACGCGTGCCCGGCGGCATCATCTACAAGGCCAGCTTCGACAAGGCCAACCGCTCGAATGCCGGAGCCTATCGCGGCCCAGGCATGGATGAAGGCCTGGCGGCACTCGACCGCATTCGCGCGGCCACGGGCCTCCCGGTGATCACCGACGTGCACCTCCCGGAGCACTGTGCCACGGCGGCGCTGGTCGTCGACGCGCTGCAGATTCCGGCGTTCCTGTGCCGCCAGACCGATCTCCTCGAGGCCGCGGGCGCCACTGGAAAGCCCGTGAACATCAAGAAGGGCCAGTTCCTGCATCCCGAGGGAATGCAGGGTGCGGTCGCCAAGGTCCGCGCAGTCGACCCGGTGGGTGCCAGCGGCCCGGGCAAGGCGCACGTGGCGGTGACGGAGCGCGGGTCGTTCTTCGGCTATGGCGACCTCGTCGTCGACATGCGGGCAATTCCCCGCATGAAGGCCGCCTGCGGCTGCCCGGTGATCTTCGACGGCACGCACTCGGTGCAGCAGCCGGGGCGAGGGGAGGGTGGCGCGTCGGGCGGCGTTCGGTCGATGATCCCGCACCTCACGCTGGCCGCCTGCGCCGCCGGCGCCGACGGGTTGTTCCTGGAGACGCATCCCGATCCGGACCATGCCCCAAGCGACGGGCCGAACATGATCCCGCTGGGACAGCTCGACGACCTGGTGCTGCGCGCCATCGACGTCTGGGCGGCGGCGCGGGGCGGCCGATGACCGTTGCCCCGTCCACCAACGGCGCTCCCGGACGCACGCTCGACGCGGAGACGGCGAAGCGCGTCAAGTTCGTCGCGATCGACGTCGACGGCGTGCTCACCGATGGCGGCATCTTCCTGGGCGACGTCGACGGTCGCCGCATGGAGTTCAAGAAGTACGACATCCAGGACGGCCTCGGTATCCTGATGCTCCGCTGGTCGGGCATCAAGGTGGGGATCATCACCGGGCGGGTGTCCGAGAGCGTCACGCTGCGCGCCGCCGAGCTGAAGGTGGATGAGCTCGTGCAGGACGAACATGCCCGCAAGCTTCCGGCGCTCCGCAAGATCTGCAAACGACTGGCTATCGGGCTCGACGAAGTGGCCTTCATTGGTGACGACCTCCCCGACGTCGGGGTGCTGCGGGCGGTGGGACTTCCGGTGGTCGTGGGCAATGCCACGGAGACCGCGGTCAACGCCGCCGCGCTCCAGCTGACGCGCGCCGGCGGTGCCGGGGCCGTGCGTGAGTTCTGCGAACTGCTGCTGCGCGCGCGCGGTGAATGGGACGCGCTGGTGGAGCGCTACGTGACGAGCCGGTCGGAGGCAGGCGCGTGATGACGCCCGCCGACATCATCGCGCGTGGGCGCCGCGTGATCGCCATGGAGCAGTCGGCGCTTGGCAAGGCCGCGGCCCGGGTGGGGCCAGAATTTTCCAGGGCCGTGGAGCTCATCGCCACAGCCAAGGGCCGCACGATCGTCGCCGGCATCGGCAAGTCCGGCTTGATCGGCCGCAAGATCGCCGCCACGCTCACGTCGACGGGGACCCCGGCGAGCTTCCTGCATCCGACCGAAAGCGTGCACGGCGACCTCGGCATCGTCGGCGCCAGCGATGTGGCCATCCTGATCTCCAAGAGCGGTGAAACGGAGGAACTGCTGCCGCTGCTGGAACAGCTCAAGCGCCTGGGGGTACGCGTCATCGCCATCTCGGGTGACACCGACTCGACGCTCGCGCGCTCGGCCGATGTCACACTCGACGCATCGGTGGACGAGGAAGCCTGCCCGCACGACCTCGCGCCCACGACGAGCACCGCCGTGCAACTGGCGTTCGGAGACGCACTGGCAGTGGTGCTGCTCGAAGTGAAGGGCTTCCGTCGCGAGGACTTCGCGCGACTGCATCCGGGAGGCTCGCTGGGTCGCAAGCTGCTGACGAAGGTGCGGGACGTGATGCTCACAACCCAATTGCCGATCATGCCGATTTCGGCGACAATGCGCGAAGCGGTGGTCCTGCTCGCGGAACGCCGCGGCATCGTGCTGGTGGCGGGTCCTGACGGAACGCTGGCCGGGCTGCTCACGACCGGTGACCTCACGCGGCTGATGGAGCACGAACCGGACGTCTTTCCGGTGCCGGTGGAGAAGGTGATGGTGCGCAAGCCGAAGACGGCGCACCCCGACGAACTGGGCAGCGCCGTTGTCTTCCGGATGGAGCAGCACGGCATCATGGCGATGCCCGTACTCGACGACGCCGGCGCGATCGTGGGGGTGGTGCACCTCCACGACCTGATGCGGGCGGGGGCTGCGTGATGCAACCGGCGGTTGGGGGTAGGTGGTTGGTGGTTGGTGGTTGGCAGTTGGCGGTGAGCCGACGGCGTACGGCGTACGGCGTACGGCGTACGGCTTCTCTTCTTCTCGGGACCCTGCTGTTCGCCACTGCAGCGTGCCAGAAGCCGCAATCCCCCCGGACCGGCGCCGCCGCCAAGGGCATCGATCCCGCGGCGGACCAGGTGGCCTTCGGGTCGCGGACGCTGGTGACCGACGGCGGGCTGCGGCGCGCCGAGGTGCTCAGCGACACCGCGCTGTTCTACGACGACAACACTCGCATGGAGATGCGGATCGTCAACGCGGTCTTCTACAACTCGGCCGGGGCGAAAGAGGCGGTGTTGACGTCGCGCACCGGACGCTACCTCACGCGCGATGGCTTGCTGGAGGCGCGCGGACACGTCGTCATCACGACGGTGGACGGCCGCAAGCTCACCACCGAGCAGGTCAGGTTTGACCAGCGAGTCAACCAGATCTCGTCGGACAGCGCGTTCGTGCTCACCGAAGACGGCCGCGAGGCCAGCGGCGTCGGTTTCGTCTCGGA
This sequence comes from Gemmatimonadota bacterium, assembly GCA_038041995.1. Lineage (GTDB taxonomy): Bacteria > Gemmatimonadota > Gemmatimonadetes > Gemmatimonadales > Gemmatimonadaceae > PNKL01. The sequence goes on from JBBTFF010000033.1 coordinate 9,478, forward strand.
TCCGGACATGAACAACATCCGAATCCTCCACGCCTCGCGGGCCAAGGCCGGTCAGCTCAAGGTTCCGGCGAACTGATGCGATGCCTGTTCCTTTTCGCCGGGATCGGTGTCCCGTGGTTGCTGGCCGCGCAGCGGCCGGCGCCGGCGAAGTCGTGCAACCTCGAGCTGTACAACTACGACTCCACCACGACGCTCGCCATCAAGATGCCCAGCGGCGAGTACAACAGCTTCTACGGACGCGGCGTGCGCGGCCGCTGCACCAACACCGACCAGCGACTGGCCGGCGACTCGCTCGAGGCCATCGGCGACACCAAGTCCTACACGATCATCGGCAACGCGCACTACACCGAGAAGCGCGTGAAGCTCGACGCCGACCGCATCTACTACTTCCAGGCCGAGGAACGGGTCGTCGCCGAAGGCAACGTGGTGGCCGTCACCGACAAGGGAACCAGGCTCCGCGGACCGCGCGCCGAGTACTTCCGCGCCATCCCGGCGGAGCGCCCGCTGTCGCGGCTGGTCGCCACGGGACGCCCCGTGACGCGCCTCAGTCCCGACGACGCGGGGGGCGGCACCAAGGACACCGTGGAACTCGTGGCCGATCAGATGGTGAGCGTGGGTGATTCGCTGGTGTACGCCGGCGGCAGCGTCGTGATCACGCGCCCCGACCTCAAGGCGGTGTCCGACAGCGCCACGATGGACGCGGGCACCGAGTGGTCACGCCTCACCGGGCGACCGCGTGTTGACGGCCTCGGGGAGTCGAAGTTCTCGCTCGTCGGCCGGCAGATCGACATGTGGTCGAAGCAGCGGAAGCTCGAGCGGGTGCTATCAGCCGATTCCGCGCGCGCCGTGAGCGCTGAAGTCACGCTCGTGTCCGACACCATTGACCTGCGACTCGCAGACCAGCAACTCTCGCGGGCCTTTGCGTGGGGCACGTCGAGGGCACGCGCTCACGCCACCGACCGGGACATCGTCGCCGACTCCATCGACGTCCTGATGCCCGGGCAGATCCTGCAGGAGCTGCGCGCCCTGCGCCGCGCAGAAGCCAGCAGCCGCACGGACAGCACGAAGTTCGTGTCGACGGAGAACGACTGGCTGAAGGGCGACACCATCGTCGCCACGTTCGAGAGCGTGCGCGACGATGGTGATACAACCAGCAAGGCCGTCATCAAGACCATCCTGGCCGTCGGCTCCGCGTCATCGTTCTATCAGGTTCCGTCATCGCAGGGTGCCGCGTCGGCCCCGAACCTGAACTACGTCAAGGGCAAGGCCATCACGGTTGCCTTCGGCGCCGACCGCGCCGTCGGTACGGTCACGGTGCGCGAGAAGGCTTCGGGCGTGTACCTCGAACTTGCGCCTCCCGACTCGCTGAAGGCCGACACGAGCGCGGCGGCCGGGAAGGGCGCCAAGGCTGGCGCCGCCAAGCCTGGCGCGGCCAAGCTGCCCGTGCCGGCGCCCGGCAGGCCCCCGACGACCGCTCGCCCCGCAGTGCCAGCCCCCACCCCTGACAGGAAGCCGTGACGACGCCAACCAGCGACCAGGCCCGCCAGATCGCCGAGCGCATCGCCGCCGGCGACCGCTCGGCGGCGCTCGCCCTGATCGCCATCGTCGGCGCCGCCGACGACGCGGGCGGCACGGCATTCAACAATCTGGCGGTGCACTATCGCGACGACTACCTGCGGTCGCTGCGCGACGAGGGGCGCGATGCCGAGCGCGAGTCGGGGCGACTGAGCCTGGATGAAGTGCGCGCGCACCTGGCCAACGTGGCGCTGCCGCGCCTCGTCAGCTCCGGGTCGGTGACGGTGGTCGACCTCGATGATCCGGACAGCCGCGTGGCGCTCGCGCCGGCGTTGTGGGAAGCCGTCAGCGGTGGCCGCGAGACGTTCGTTGCGGCCCTGCGCGAGACGGGCGAGCACGCGGCGCCGCGGGTGTCGGCGGTAACGCTTCCCCGGATCGAGGGACAGAGCGTCCTCCGCGCCGAAGGACTGGTGAAGACCTATCGGCGGCGCAATGTCGTGAACGACGTTGCGCTCGAATTGCGCCAGGGTGAGATCGTCGGCTTGCTCGGGCCCAACGGGGCGGGGAAGACCACGAGCTTCTACATGATCACCGGCCTCATCCCGCCGACCGCCGGCCGCATCCTGCTCGACGGCATGGACATCACCCAGATGCCGATGTATCAGCGCGCCCGGCGCGGCATCGGTTACCTGTCGCAGGAACCGTCGATCTTTCGCAAGCTGACGGTCGAGGAGAACATCCTCGCCATCCTGGAAGAGCTCACGCTCAGCAAGACCGATCGCGGACAGCGCCTCGAAGCGCTGCTCGACGAACTGGGGCTCAAGCACCTGCGGTTCAGCAAGGCGTACCAGCTGTCCGGCGGCGAGCGACGGCGCCTCGAGATCACGCGGGCGCTGGTGACGCAACCCAAGTTCATGATGCTCGATGAGCCGTTCGCCGGCGTCGACCCCATTGCCGTGCACGACATCCAGAGCATCGTGGCGAGCCTGCGCCACCGCGGCATCGGCGTGCTGATCTCGGACCACAACGTGGAGCAGACGCTCGACATCGTCGACCGCGCGTACATCATGTTCGACGGCCAGGTGAAGGTGTCCGGCACGGTGCGCGACCTGGTGTTCGACGACACCGTCGCCGACATCTACCTCGGGCCGACACTGACGGCGCGACTGCGCGATCGATTTCACCGCGAGCATCGCGCCTACGAGACGCCGTCGGCGCAGCCGGAGGGCGTGCCCGGTCCCGAGGAAGCGGGTCCATGAAGACCGGGATGAGCCAGTCCGTCCGGATGGGGCAGGAGATGAAGATCAATCCTCGCCTGTACCAGGCGATGGACATGCTCACCATGCCCCTGCTGGACCTTCAGCAGCACCTGAAGCAGGAGTTGGAAGTCAACCCGTTCCTCGACCTCGTCGAAGAGGACGACGAGGAGCCCGACGACGCCGAGAGCGAGGAGGAGGCGCCTTCGAACAACGACGCCTTCGACGTCCCGCTCGATACGGTGGCCTCGAGCCCCGACAGCGACCCGCGCCAGCAGGAAACCGAGTGGGAGGAGATCCTCCAGGACGGCTTCGACGTATCGGCTCCCCGGGAGGACCGCGACGAACGCGAATGGGTCGAACCCGTCACCGTCACGCGCGGCGGACTCGAGGACGACCTGCGAGCGCAGGTCGCGCTCCTCGGCCTGAGTCCGAGGCAGACCGTCCTGGCCGATGAATTCATCGGCGACATCAACGACGATGGATATCTCGCCTGCGGCCTCGACGAAATCCTGCGCGGGATCAACGAGGAGATCCGCCACAGTGCGGACGCCACGGGGCGCGACGAGGAGGTGGTACCGTACTTCACGATGGCGGAAGCCGAGGAGATGCTGGCCATCATCCAGGGTCTCGAGCCTCCCGGCGTCGGCGCGCGCGACCTGCGCGACTGCCTGCTGCTGCAGCTGCGCGAGGTCGGCGACGAAGCGGCGCTGCCCCGGCTCATCCTCACCGAGTTTTTCGACGAGCTCATCGCCCACCGATGGGCGGAGATCGCCAAGCGCACGAGCACCACGGCGCTCGAGGTGCAGGAGGCCGCCGACCGGATCGCCAAGCTCAATCCCAAGCCCGGGTTCGCCAAGTCGGCCAGCCTCGACAGCTACGTCATGCCCGATCTCGTGGTGGAGAAGGTGGACGGGCAGTACCTCGTCTCCCTGAACGACACCAACGTGCCGCGCCTGCGCCTGAGCCGCTCGTACCAGGACATCGCGCGAGACCGCAAGAAGTTCACGCCCGAGAACCGGGAGTTCATCGTCAGCAAGCTCAACGCGGCGCAGTGGCTCATCCAGGCCATCGAGCAGCGGCGCCACACGATGCTCAAGGTGATGCACTTCATCGTCGACCGGCAGCGCGAGTTCTTCGAGAAGGGCGTGCAGTACCTCAAGCCCCTGACGCTGCGCGAGGTGGCCGACGTCATCGGCATGCACGAGTCCACCGTCAGCCGCGTCACCAGCGACAAGTACGTCCAGACGCCGCGCGGCGTGCTCCCGCTGAAGTTCTTCTTCTCGTCGGGCCTGGCGACCACGGGTGGCGAAGACGTCTCGGCCCGTGGCATCAAGGACAAGATCGGGAAGCTGGTGCAGGACGAAACGCCGAAGGATCCGCTCACCGACCAGGCCATCGTGGAGATACTGGAACGGGAGGGGATACAGATCGCGCGCCGGACCGTCGCCAAGTATCGAGATCAGCTGGGGGTGCTCTCGGCGCGCATGAGGAAGAGGGTCTGACGACAAGAGAAGCTGTAAGCTTTACGCTGTACGCTTTACGCCGTCCGCTACCTGCCCCTGCACGCCGCCGTCCGTTGCCCGCACGGAATTCACGTCCCTCGCCCTCTGCACTCCACTCGTCCTCCTCACCTAAACCCGCACCCCGCACCCGTGCCCCAGATCGACGTATCAGTACTCGTGCCAGCGAAGGACGAGGCCGAGAACCTCCCGCTCTTTCTCGACCTCTGCGCGCAGGCGTTCGCCGGGCGGCCCGAGCGGTACGAGGTCATCGTCATCGACGACGGTTCGCTCGACGCCACCTGGCCGCTGTTGCAGGAGCTGATGGAGCGCCATCCCTTCCTGCGGGCCGCGCGGCATCGTGCCCGTCGGGGCATCGCCGAGGCCCTGCGCACCGGCTACCTGCAGGCGCGCGGCAACATCCTGGTGTTCTATCCGGCGGACCTGCAGTTCAAGCCGGAGGACATTCCGCGCCTCGTCGCCCCCATCATTGCCGGCGAAAGCGACATGGTGACCGGTTACAAGCAGGGCAGGTACGAGAAGGCCTTCGTGTCGGGCATCTACAACTGGCTCAGTCGCACCCTGTTCGACGTGCGCGTGAAGGACCTCAACAACGTCAAGGCGTACCGCCGCGAGATCATGGAGGCGCAGCCGTCGCGCCCCGATTGGCATCGCTACATGATCGTGCTGGCCACGCAACAGGGCTATACAGTCAGCGAAATCCCGGTGCCACTCTATCCGCGGCATGCCGGCAAGTCGAAGTTCGGCATCGGCCGGATTCCGGTGGGTGTGCTCGACATGCTCGCCGTCTGGTTCGAGCTGCGCTTCGGGCAGAAGCCGCTGCTGCTGTTCGGCATGCTTGGCGCCGTGCTGTTCTCGGCGGGTTTCGTCGCCGGGCTCGTGGCGCTCTACCTGCTGTTCACCGAGAACGTCGGCGTTCGCGCCGTCTGGACGATCATTCAGACCTGCCTGGTGCTCGGCAGCATCTTCTTCGCCACCGGACTGCTCGGCGAACAGATCGCCGGACAGCGCGCCGAACTCCGCGAACTGCGCCGGCGTCTCGACGAAGACACTCAGCGTCCGCCGGAGTGAACGAGCGGCCGCTGAAGGCCCTGTTCGTCACGCACGCATTCCCGCGGCACGCGGGCGATGCGGCCGGGGCCTTCGTGCTCGCGCTGGCGCAGGCCGTCTCGGCACGTGGCGTCGACGTGACCGTGCTCGCGCCCGCAGCGCCCGGCCTTGCGGCGGAAGAAGTCATTGGTGGCATCCGTGTACGCCGGTTCCGCTACGCGCCGTCCGCGTGGGAGACGCTCGCCTACACCGGCACCATGGCGGAGCAGGTCGCTGCATCGTGGCGGGGAAAGCTGGCGCTGCTGCTCATGCTTCGAGCCGGACGGCGGGCCGTACGCGCTCTGCTGCGCGAAGGGCGCCATGACCTCATTCACTGTCACTGGTGGTTCCCGGGCGGGCTGATGGCCGGCGGACATGGAACGCCGATGGTGGTGACGATGCACGGGTCGGACGTCCGGCTGGCACGGGGCCGCGTGGCACGCCGTCTCTTCGCGAGCGTCGGCGCCCGGGCCGCATCCATGGTCGCGGTGTCGAGCTGGCTCTCGCGCCGCGCCTCCGAGGCGCTCGGCGGCCGCCCAGTGGGAACGGTGCCGATGCCGGCCGCGACACGGCTGTTTTCGCCCGATGCCGCAACCGCGCGCTCCACCGACCGCATGCTCTTCGTCGGGCGACTGAATGCGCAAAAGGGAATCAGCGACCTGCTGCACGCACTCGCGCGCGCACGACACCCGTGGTCGCTTGACGTGGTAGGCGAGGGCGCCGATCGCGCCTCGCTGGAGCAACGGGCCGCCGAACTTGGCGTGGCCGACCGCGTACGCTGGCACGGGCACCTCGCGCAGCCGGCCCTCGCCCCGTACTACCGGGCCGCGGCGACGGTAATCATTCCGTCCATCGACGAAGGACTGGGACTGGTGGGCGTGGAGGCGTCGCTCTGCGAGACACCGGTCATCGCCTACGCATCGGGAGGACTCACCGATGTCGTTCGCGACGGCGAGACGGGATGGCTCGTTCCCGCCGGCGACGTTGCGGCCCTGTCGCACGCCATCGACGGCGTGGTGGAGCGTCCGCAGAAGGCGCGGCTCGCGGGACAGGCTGCCCGGCAGTTCGCCCTCTCGCGTTACTCACCCGAGGCGGTCGGTGCGCGCTATCGCGCGCTGTACGACGCCGTGCTGGAACACGGCACGTGACGCGCGCCACGGTGATGCGACGCGCGCTGCAGCTTGCGCTCCTCGGGTTCGTCGGGTGGTACGTGGCACGCCACTGGGACGAGTACGAACACGCCTTCGCGTCCGCGCGCCCCATCTGGAGCGCAATCCTGGGGTCCTGCGCTCTCGTGCTCGCGTCCTATCTCGTCCTGATCCAGACCTGGCGGCAGACGGTGCAGGCATGGGGCGAACGCCTCTCGTTCGCCGACGCCACACGCATCTGGTTCATCAGCAACCTCGGCAAGTACGTGCCGGGCAAGGTATGGGCCATTGCCGCCATGGGAACCCTGGCACAGGATGCCGGTGTCTCACCGGTGGCGGCCATCGGATCGTCGCTGGTCGTGCAGCTCGTCAACATCCTCACCGGCTTCGGCGTCTTCCTTGTGGCTGGCGCACACGTGATGCTGCTGCCCGGCGGCACCACGGTGGCACTGATATCGCTTGGCCTGCTCGTGTTCCTGATGCCGTGGCTGGTCCCGTTCGCCGTGCACGCACTCAACCGGGTGTCGAGACGGCAGTTCGGGGAGCCGCACCTTCCGCCCAGCGCCATCTGGTGGGCCGGGGTGGGCACGGCGTCGGCCTGGCTCCTGTATGGTGTCGCATTCCAGTGGTTCGCCACCGGCGTTTCCGGAGGCGCGACCGCTGGCACTACGGGCGACTGGATCGCAATTTTCACCGGTCCGTACCTGCTCGGCTTCGTCGCACTCTTTGCGCCCGGCGGGATCGGCGTTCGCGAGATCGCCATGGCCGAGTCGCTGCAGCGCACCGGACTCGCGGTGGGCGCGCTGTCGGCGCTGCTGGTGGCCGCCTCGCGAGTGTGGCTGACGGTGCTCGAGATCATACCCGGCGTGCTGTTCCTGCTCATTCGCCCGGCGGCGCGCCGGGATTCTCCTTCCGATCAATAGATGACCCGATCCGACTCACCGTCCACGGAACAGGTGCCGCGCCACGCGGTGCTGTGGGCGGCACTCGCCTGCGCCGTGGCCGCGCTTGCGCTCGGCTATCCGGCCCTCGGCGGGCAGTTCCTCGTGAACCCGATGAGCGACCAGTACATCGCCGGGTTTGCGTTCCGCGATTTCGCGGTGCAGCAGTTCCGGGCCACCGGGTCGATCCCTCAGTGGAACCCGTTCCTGTTCGGGGGCATGCCGTTCGTTGCCGCCATGCACGGCGACATCTTCTATCCCACGTTCTGGTTGCGCCTGTTGCTCGGCACCGACACGGGAATGACGTGGGGCTTCATCAGCCACCTCTGGCTGGCCGGCGTCGGCACGTTCCTGTTCCTGCGCATCTACGGTCTTGGCTTCTTTCCGTCGCTCGTCGGCGCACTCGCGTACCAACTCGGCGGTCCCATTGCGGGATACGCTTCGCCGGGGCACGACGGCAAGCTGTTCGTCAGCGCGCTGCTGCCGATTACGCTGATTCTCCTCACCGTCGGCATCCGTGACGGCCGCCGCTGGGCGTGGGGTGCGCTCTCGCTCGTCATCGGGCTTGCCGTGCTCTCGCCGCACCCGCAACTGCTGCAGTACCACCTGCTGGTGGCCGGCGCGTGGGCGCTCATGCTCGCGCTCGGCACCCCCGGCCTCGACCGGCGCACCGAGCTCACGCGCCTCGGGTTCGCCCTCGGCGCCGTGGTGCTCGGCATGGCGATTGGCGCCATCCAGTACCTGCCGCTCAGCGAGTACACGCCCTGGTCGCCGCGCGCCGGCGGCTATGGCTACGCGACCGCAACCTCGTATTCGTGGCCACTCGAGGAGATCATCAACACCTACCTGCCGCAGTTCTCCGGCATCCTGGGGAACTACTGGGGCCGCAACGGCATCCACCTGCACAGCGAGTATCTCGGGGCTGCCGTGCTCCTGCTGGTGCCGCTGGCGTTCGGCGTGGGCGGGGAATCGCGCCGTGGCTTCCGCCGCTTCTGGCTCGGCGTGGCCATCGTCTCGCTGCTGTGGGCCCTGGGCGGTTCCACACCGTTCTTCCAGCTGGTGTATGCGATCGTGCCGGGGACGAAGTTCTTCCGCGCTCCCAGCACCATGATGTTCGTCTTTGCGTTTTCCCTTGCGCTGCTCGCCGCGCTCGGCACCGAGCGGCTGCTCGCCGGCAAGGCCACGGCGCGATACGCCATCGGCTGGCTGGTGGCGGGCGCGGCCGTCGCGCTGCTGGCCACCGCCGGCGCATTCACCTCGTTCGCCCTCGGGCTCGTCGTCGACCCGCGCTTCGGCGAACTCGTGGAGGCCAACGCCCGCGCCGTCACGATGGGCGCCTGGCGATCGTTCCTGTTCGTGGCGCTCGGCGCCGGCGTCATCATTGCGCTCTCGCGCGGCAAGCTGACCGTGCGCATGGCCGGCGTAGCACTGTCGCTGGTCGTCGCCCTCGACCTGTGGACGGTGGAGAAGCAATACTGGATGTTCTCGGCGCCGGCCTCGAAACTCTACGCGAGCGACGCGTCCATCGATTACCTGAGACAGGTGCCGCAACCGACGCGCGTGGTGGTGTTCGCCGTGGGTGAGGGCAATCCCGTGGCTCCGCACGATCCCCAGCTCAATGGCGACGGCCTGATGGTTCACGGCATTCGGTCGGTCACCGGCTATCACGGCAACGAACTCGGTCGCTACCAGAAGCTTGGCAGGGGCGCGGAAGGGTACAGTGCACGGGTGAATCCCGCGTTCTGGCAGCTGATGAACGTGAACTACTTCCTCACCAATACCGACACGCTCCCCATCGACGGCGCGGTTCGGGTGGCGGGGCCGCTGCAGAACGCGGCCGGTACAACGGTGTCACTCTACAAACTCGAAGGCGATCGTCCGTTCGCCTGGGTCGCGCCGGTGATGGCCAGGTACCCGGACGACGTCATGCTCCAGGCCCTGCAGCAGCCCAACTTTCCCACCTACCAGGTCGCGCTGCTGGACACGTCGGCGGCAGTTGTCACGCAACCGCTCACATCGCTTCCCGCTGCACTCGACCTCATCACGAGCACGCGGGACTACCGCCCTGGCCACTTCACGGTGACGCTGAGCGCGCCGGCGCCCGCCGGGTCGGCACTGGTGGCCTCGGAGAATTATTATCCGGGCTGGACGGCGAAGGTCGACGGCAAGCCCGCAACGGTGTACCGCGCGGACTACGTGCTGATGGGAGTCGCGCTGCCAACGGGCGCGACGTCCGTCGAATTCACCTTTGCCAACACGACGTACCCCAAGGGGCGGAGCATCACCCTCGCCGCGATCGCCCTCAGCGTGCTGCTGGTGGGTGCCGGGTTGGTGGCCGACCGCCGGAGAACAGTGGTGACCAATGGCTGACAAGGCGCTCATCATCGTTCCGACCTACAACGAGCGGGAGAACATCCCGACGTTGATCAGTCAGGTGCTCGAAAAGGACCCGCGCATCGAGGTCCTGGTGGTCGACGACAACTCGCCCGACCGGACCGGGGACATGGTGGAGGAAATCCGCGCCCGGGAGCCGCGAGTCCACCTGCTGCGCCGCCCGGGCAAGATGGGGCTGGGGACTGCCTATCTCGACGGCTTCCGGTGGGCGCTCTCTCGCGACTACGAGTACATCTTCGAGATGGACGCGGATTTTTCGCACGACCCTCGGCACCTCCCCGAGTTCCTCGCCGCCGCCCAGGAGGCCGACTTCGTACTCGGGTCCCGGTATCTGGACGGGCGCGTGACGGTGGTGAACTGGCCCATGAAGCGGCTCGTGCTGAGCTACGGCGCCAACATCTACGCGCGGCTGGTGACGGGACTCAAACTCTGGGACGGCACCGGGGGCTTCAAGTGCTTTCATCGCCGAGTGCTGGAGGCCATCGACCTCGACGCGGTGCGGTCGAACGGCTACGCGTTCCAGATCGAGATGTCGTTCCGGGCCTTCCACAAGGGTTTCCGCGGCAAGGAAATCCCCATCGTCTTCACCGATCGCACCGTCGGTGACAGCAAGATGAGCGG
>JBBTFF010000034.1:0-6940 GCA_038041995.1 Gemmatimonadota bacterium
GAAGCCCGGGCAGACCACGGTCACCGAAACGCCCGAACCCGCCAGCTCGATGCGCAGCGAATCACAGAACGCGTTCAGCGCTGCCTTGGCCGCCGAGTAGCCCGTGCGCATCGGCACGCCCGTCTTGCCGGCGAGGCTCGACACGGCAACCAGCCGTCCCCTGCTCGCCTTGAGATGCGGGAGCGCCGCGAGCGCGCAGTACACCGCCCCCAGGTAGTTCACCTGCACGAGACGTTCGAAGATGCGCCAGTCGGCGACTTCGTCGGCGCGCGCCCACATCGCCTGCCCCGCATTGCAGATCAGCGCATCGATGCGCCCGAAACGGGCCACCGCCCGGTCGATGAGTGACCGGCACTGCGACTCATCCGTAATGTCGCAGGGCACCAGTTCCACCTCGGCGCCCTGCTGGCGGCAGGCGTCGGCCACGAGCTGCAGGCGCGCCGCGTCACGCGCGGCGAGCACGAGGCGCGCGCCGTGCCCGGCGAGGGTGCGCGCCACTTCGGCGCCGATACCGAGCGAGGCGCCGGTGAGTACGACTACCTGCCCGCGCCAGGCACTCACGCACCGTCCCCGGGTTGGTCGACGGCAGCGATTGCCTGCACCTCGATGTGGTAGCCGTAGTGCAGTGCATTGACGGGCACGACGGCCCGCGCCGGGCGATGAGTGCCCATCAACCTGGCGTAGGCCGCGTTGAAGCGCCCCCACAATTCCATGTCGGAAACGTAGACCGTCACCTGCAGGAGGTGCGACAGGTCGCTGCCGGCGGCGCGGAGAATGGCGGAGATGTTGGCGAACACCTGCTCGGTCTGTTCCTCGATGGAGCCCACGTGGTGCTCCTTCTGACCGGGCACGATTGGGAGTTGACCGGCGACGTACACGCAACCGTCGTGCACCATGGCCTGGGAGTAGTGGCCGGCCGGAGTCGGGGCGTTGGGAGTGGAGATGGCGCGCATAAAGTCGGTTGGCGGTTGGTGGTTGGCGGTGGACGGCTGGCGGATGGCGGATGGCGGATGACAGTGGACCGGAGGCGGCGGATGGCGTAGAACGTATGGCGTGAAGCTTACAGCTTCTCCTGTCGTCACGGAGTGCTGGCCTCCCCGTTCGGGGTTAGATTCGTGCAATGACTCCACTCGATGTCCTGGCCATCGGGCCGCATCCGGACGACGCAGAACTGATATGCGGTGGCACGCTCGCAAAACTGGCGCGTGAGGGACGCCGCACGGGCATCCTCGACCTCACCCGGGGCGAAATGGGAACCCGTGGGTCGGCGGATCTCCGCGCCGAGGAGTCGGCTGCCGCCGCCAAGGTGCTGGGCGTCGCCGTGCGCAAGAACCTCGCGCTCGCCGACTCCGCCATCGAAAACAATCCGGAGACGCGCAAGGCTCTCGCGTTGGTGCTGCGTCGCCTGCGACCGCAGGTCGTGATCGGACCCGCGCCCAGGGGGCGCCACCCGGATCATCGCATTGCCGCGCAACTCGTGCGCGACGCCTGCTTCCTGGCGGGGATTCGAAAGCTCGACTCCACTACCGAGCCGCACCGCCCGCGCAAGCTGCTCTACGCGATCGCCTATCGCGAAGATCACGTGAAGCCGACGTTCGTGGTGGACATCTCGGCGGACTTCGAGACCAAGCTGGCGGCCGTGGCCTGCTACGCGTCACAGTTCGAGGGCGTCACCCATGCGGGCGAGCTGTTCCCCACGGGCGAACCGCTCGCCGAGGTGATCCGTCACCAGTCGGCGCACTACGGTTCGCTCATTCGCTGCGTCTACGGCGAACCGTACTGGACGCAGGAGACGATGAGGGTCGACGACGTCATGGCGTTGGGGGTGGAGACGTTCTGAGAGTACGACAGAGTACGACAGAAGACGACAGAGCCGATCCGTCCCCCGACCGAACCCATGACCGACGTCACCTACCCTTCCTACCTCGCGCTCGATGATCTGCTGTCCTTGCAGCGTCCGCGCTCCGAGCCGGAGCATCCCGATGAACTGCTGTTCATCGTGGTGCACCAGTCGAGCGAACTCTGGTTCAAGGTCATCATCCAGCAACTCGAGGCGGTGCTGGAGGATCTCGAGACCGGCGACGGCGACCGGGCGCTCTGGCACATTCAGCGCATCAACACGCTGATGCGCATCGTCGCCGCGCAACTGTCGTCGCTCGACACGCTTCCACCGCAGCGATTCCTTCAGTTCCGCGGTTTTCTTGGCGCGTCGTCCGGCCAGCAGAGCCTGCAGTTCCGCGTCATCGGCGCGCTGTCGGGGATGCGCGACGATGCCTTCATTGGCGCGCTCAGGACGGGGGGCGAGATCCCGGCCGCGGTGCAGGCCGCTGTGGCTCGGCCCCGCCTCGAGGACCTGTTCGTGCAGTTGGTCGCGCGGCGCGGACGTACGCTCGACGTGTTGTACACCGGCCCCGGCCCGGATCCGCTGTTCTTCCTTGCCGAGGCGCTGCTCGAGTACGACCAGGCCTTTCAGCGCTGGCGCTTCCTGCACGTCCAGCTCGTGGAGCGCATCATCGGGCCCGTCACCGGCGGCACCGGCGGATCGATGGGCGCGCGACAGCTGGCACAGTCCGTGAACCTGCGATTCTTTCCCCAGCTGTGGGCGGTCAGGGCACAGTTGTTCGGGGGAACGTGATCGACATTTCCATCGCCCTCGACACGTCAACCCCCGAATGGCCCGGTGACACGTCGTTCACCTGCGGCTGGAGCTGGCAGATCGCGGCGGGGGAGAGCGTCAACGTGTCGGCGTTCACCACCAGTCCGCACGTCGGTACGCATGCGGACGCGCCGCTGCACGTGCGCGACGGGGCAGCGGGGAGCGACCGGCTGCCGCTCGACGCCTTCCTCGGCCCGGTGATCGTCGTGAACCTCGTGGGCCACTCTCGCGTCATCGACCGGCGGGCGCTACGCGACGCTGGGCTCGATACCACTCCGTCGCGGCTCCTGCTCCGGACGGACCGAACCATCGCGCAGGGGGTATTTCCCTCCGACTGGCCGGTGTTGTCGCCCGCGTGTGCCACCGAGCTGGCGGCCGACGGACTTCTGCTCCTGGGAGTCGATTGCCCGAGCGTCGATGCTCGCGAGTCGAAGGATCTCGCCGTGCACCACGCGCTGTTCGACGGCGGCGCGTTCATCCTGGAGAACCTCGACCTGTCACGGGTACCGTCGGGATCGTATGATCTAATTGCCGCACCGCTGAAGCTTGTCGGCCTCGACGCAGCACCGGTACGTGCGATACTGCGCCATCCCTAACACCGAACCCGAGCCATGAACTCTTCCTTGCCCACCTCTCGCGCTGGCTTTCGCGCGCTCGCCGTCGTCGTCGCCCTGGGAACCGTGGTTCTCGTCGCGCGGCCGAGCGCGGGCCGGGCCGTGCCACCGGCCGTGGTCCCTGCCGGAGCCACGTCCGTTGGCCCGCTCCATGCACCTTCGCAGGGGGGACCTGTCATTCAGGTCCGCGACTTCCCGTCGTCCTCCCTCGTGGAGGTGGTCGCCTGGAACACCTCGGAACCGGCATTCGGCCTGCGCACGTGGGTGCGCCGGTCGGGCGCACCCGACCGGTACCATCGGCTCTGGGTGAACAGCGATTTTGGTCCCGGCGGGCGCGATGTCGCGCAGGCGCAGGGACTCAAGCGGCCGTTGCCGGTGACCAACGCCACGGACGCGCAGAACTGCCTCGACGGGAAGTGTTCTCCGAACTCAACGTTCGGCGCGCGACTTCCCGACGGCCCGTTCCGCGAGAGCAAGGAGGACGTGGCGGTGAAGTTCATCACTGGCGGCGGCAGTGATTTCACCTTCACGCTGCGCCGCGGCCTGATCGACGCGTATCTCGCCACGGTCGACTCGGTGGTGGCGTCGCTGAAGAAGAAGTAGCAGCGAACCCGCCCAGGGTGTGCGCGGCGGCGGCCCCGCCTGTCCGTTACGGGCGGCGATTCAGGCGAGCCAGTTCCGCGCACACCGAATCGCTCTCGGCGCGCCAACGCGTGGGACTTCGCGACACGCGCGCAGCGCGCGCCCGCGCCATTGACCCGCCCTGCCTGTGCCCTCATGATAGGACCATGAGCGCGCACACCCATTACCTCTGGTTCAATACCAAGCGCCGCCAGGAGATCATCGACATCACCGATGAGGTCGCCGAGCAGGTGCGCGCAAGCGGAATCACCGAGGGTTTCGTGCTTGTCTCGGCGATGCACATCTCGGCGTCGGTGTTCGTCAACGACCACGAGTCGGGACTCTGGCACGACATCCTGCACTGGCTCGAGCACACGGTGGCGCCGTGGGACCCCGCGCGGTACCGGCACAACGACACCGGCGAGGACAACGCGGCGGCGCACCTGCGTTCGCTCACTATCGGGCACGAGGTGATCGTCCCCATCACCGCCGGCGCGCTCGACCTTGGGCCCTGGCAGCGCGTCTTCTACGGCGAGTGGGATGGCCAGCGCCGGAAGCGCGTCGTCATCAAGGTGCTCGGCGACCAATAGCCCCGCTGTGGACGCCGGCGGACGGACCGCCGCCACCGCATTGCTATATTTGAGGCATGCCCCAGCCCCCTATCTATCTCGACCACGCCGCCACCACGCCGGTTCGCCCGGAGGTGATCGAGGCGATGCTGCCGTACTTCGGCGCGAAGTTCGGCAACTCCTCGAGCACGCACCGCTGGGGACGCGAGGCGCGCGCCGCCACTGACGCCGCGCGCGAGCGCATTGGCGCCTGCCTGGGCGCGAATCCCGATGAGATCTGCCTGACGTCCGGTGGAACCGAGGCGGACAACCTGGCGGTCCTGGGTGGATGGCGCGTACAACGGGGGAGCGGCCGAAACGCCGTGGTGACCACGCCCATCGAGCACAAGGCCGTGCTGGCCTCGGCGCACCAGGCCGCCAAGGAAGGCGGCGACGAGCGCCTGCTCGACGTCGACGCCACGGGCGTCGTGAGCCTCGAGTCGGCGCGGACGCACCTCCGCCCCGACGTCGCGATTGCCAGCGTCATGTGGGTGAACAACGAAACGGGCGTCATCCAGCCCATCGAAGAACTGGTCGCCCTGGCCAAGAACGTCGGCGCGGTCTTCCATACGGATGCGGTGCAGGCCTTCGGCAAGATCGTGATCGACGCGAAGTTGACCCCATTCGACCTCTGTTCCGTGAGCGGCCACAAGTTCGGCGCGCCCAAGGGCATTGGAGCCGTGTTCGTACGGCGCGGCACAGCGCTGGCACCGTTGTTCTTCGGGGGCACGCAGGATCGTGGTCGTCGCCCCGGCACGGAAAACGTACCGATGGCCATTGCGCTGGCCACCGCCATGGAACTGACACTGAGGGAGAAGGACGCCGAGTGCGCGCGCCTGCTGGCCCTGCGCGACCGTCTCGAGGCGGCACTGCTGGAGCGCGTCCCCGATGCCGTCGTTCACGGACGCGGCGCTCCGCGCGCGCCGCACATGCTCAGCCTCTCGGTGCCGGGCACCGACAGCGAGTCGATGCTGATAGCGCTCGACCTGCAGGGCGTGGCGTGCTCGAGCGGCTCGGCGTGCCAGAGCGGGAGCGTGACGGCGTCGCACGTGCTGAACGCGATGGGCGTGCCACCCGAGCTGGGCAGCGCCGCCGTGCGCATGAGCGTCGGGAAGCTGACGACGGACGAGCACATTGATCGGGTGGTCGCGCTCTTTCCGGCGCTGATCGCGAAGGCGCGCAGCATGGCGGGGCGGTTCTAGACGACGGACGACAGATGACAGATGACAGACGACAGATGACAGCCAAGGCACGGGTACTCGTGGCGATGTCGGGCGGGGTGGACAGTTCTGTCGCCGCCGCCCTGCTCGTGCGCCAGGGCTATGACGTCGTTGGCGTCACCATGAAGCTGTTCGAGGACGGCAGCGAACTCCCCGACCGTCCCTGCTGCTCGCTGGACAGCACCAGCGATGCACGCCGGGTGGCCGAACTGCTCGGCATCCCGCATTACGTGCTCAACATGGTGGACCACTTCAGCCGCGATGTCATTGCCGACTTCGTGGCCGAGTATGCGCGCGGGCGTACGCCGATTCCGTGCGTGCGGTGCAACACGTTCACCAAGTTCAGCGACCTGGTGGCCAAGGCCGACGGCATCGACGCGCAGTACGTGGCCACCGGGCACTACGCGCGCGCCATCGACGGCGAACTGCATCGCGGGCTCGACGACAACAAGGACCAGACATATTTCCTGTGGGGGATCAACCGCCTGGTGGTGAAGCGGCTGATGCTCCCCGTGGGAACGATGACCAAGCCCGAGACGCGCGCGCTGGCGCGCGAGCTCGAGTTGCCGCGCGTGGCCGACAAGCCGGAGAGCCAGGAGATCTGCTTCGTACCCGACGGCGACTACGTGAAGATCCTGCGGCGCGAGCTCGGTGACGCAGCGCCGGCGTTGTCACCGGGGCGCATCGTGACGATGGACGGCCGGGACGTCGGCGAACACGGCGGTTTCGCCCGCTACACGATCGGTCAGCGACGCGGACTGCCGGGCGGCAGTGGGGATCCACTCTACGTGGTCGCCCTTCGGCCGGAGACGCGCGAGGTTGTGGTGGGACCGCGCGAGGCGTTGCTCGGCACGCGCGTGGCGGCGAGTGGCATCAACTGGCTGGTGGAGACGCCGCCGCTCGCCGGCGACGAAGTGCAGGTGCGCATCCGCCATCGCGCCCCGCTCGCGCCGGCCGTGGTCGAGCAAGTCGATGACGGTGAGGTCTCCCTGTCGCTGCTCTCCCCTGTGTCGGCGATCTCGCCGGGGCAGAGCGCCGTGTTTTACGACGGGACGCGGGTGCTCGGGGGCGGGTTCATCGACTAGACGGATGACGGATGACAGAAGACAGAAGACGGAAGACGGAGGACGGACGACGGAGGACGGACGACAGATGCCGTGTCGCGCACGATCGGTCATCTTAGACCCGTCATCTGTCATCTGTCATCTGTCATCTGTCATC
>JBBTFF010000035.1:0-14311 GCA_038041995.1 Gemmatimonadota bacterium
CCGCCACCAGGCGCGGCAGGTCCATCGTGGCCGGATCCTGCTTCCGCTTGCCCAGGTGAATGCGCAGGATCTGCTCTCGTGCCGCCTCGCCGGGCAGGTCGACGAAGAAGATCTCGTCAAAGCGCCCCTTGCGGATGAACTCGGGCGGCAGCTTGGCGACGTCGTTGGACGTGGCCACGACGAACACGTCGCCCTGCCGGTCCTGCAGCCAGCTGAGGAAGGTGCCGAAGATGCGGTGCGACACGCCGCCGTCGGCATCGGCGCTCGCCGAGGCGAACGCCTTCTCAAGTTCGTCGATCCAGAGCACGATGGGCGCCAGCCGCTCGGCGGTCAGCATTGCGCGCTTGAAGTTGTGTTCGCTCTCGCCGACGTACTTGTCGTAGAGGTTGGACGGATCGAGCTTGAGCAGCGGCAGCCCCCACTCGTGCGCCACCGACTTGGCGCAGAGGCTCTTGCCGCATCCGGGGACGCCAAGCAGCAGCACGCCCTTCGGGAAGGCGAGGCCGAACTCCGCGGCGCGCCGCGGGTCGGTGACCACCGCGCGGCGGCGCGCGAGCCACTGCTTCAGCCCGCCAAGCCCGGCCACCTGGTCGAGTCCCTCGGTCTGCGGATGGAACTCGAGCAACCCGTCCTGCTCCACGATCTGCCGCTTGGCCGCGTTCACCCGCTCGATGTCGCGCGCGCGCAGGGCGCCGTCCTCGACGATCAGTTTGGTGATGATCTTCTCCGCCTCGTTGAGCGTCAGCCCCGTCAGGTTGTTCACGAGTCGCACGCGATCCGCCGCCGTCAGCTCGACCTTTACCGGCATACGCACCGAGTACTCGCGAATCAGCTTTTCGAGCAGTTGCCGGTAGTCGTCGAACGTGGCACCCGCCAGCCTGATGACCGTGGCGTGCGGACGGAGCGCGTCGGGCAGGCGGATGCCGTGGCCGGTGAGCACCAGCGCCCCGCGCCGTGTGGTGAACTGCTGCACGATGTCGAGCACGTGACTGACCACCGCCGGATCATCGAGATGCGCGCCGAGGCCGCGAAAATGGAAAAGTCCGGCCCCTTCCTCACCGACCTTGGCCAGCGCGCGCGGGGGGTCCTCGGTGTCGGCCGTTACCGGGTCCGAAGACATCACGCCGCGCCGCAACCCGCGAGACCGGCTCCACGAGAAGTAGAGCAGGCTGAGGCGCGCGGCGGCCAGGGCGAGGCCCTGCTCGGCTCGTTCAACCTCGACGGTGTCGAGGACGATCAGCGCGTACCGCGCGCGGACCAGCAGTTCAAGTTCGTCGAAGGTGGCGTCTGTGGGCATGGCCCTACTCGGTGCAGGGGACACAGGCACGGTGAAGTGCAGGGGGCAGAGGCACAGTAAAGTGCTGAGCGAAGCGTGCGGGGGAGAATGTACGGGACCCTCCAGCGTACGCGCATCCCTCCCGTTCCCCTGCACTCCACCCTGCCTCCTCCCCTGCACTTCACTGTGCCTCTGCCCCCTGCACTTCGCATTATCTTCTTGCCGTGCCGGGCTTCCTCGCCGCCTATCGCCAACTCGATGATGGACGCCACCGCGCGGAGTTCTACCGCATGTGGCGCGCCGCCGCGCACGCCGGCTTCACGAACGAGAAGTCGCTCCAGACCATCGGGCACCGTGACGCGCCGCACGTGGAGGAGATGCGCGCGTGGCTGCTCGACGGCGCCCGCCGCGGCCAGCGCGTCACCTACCTGGTGAAGACCGGCGGCGTTCGCTTTGAACCGATGGAGCGGGCCGTGCTCACGCTGGGCGAGGAATCCGGGACGTTCGTCGAGGCGCTCCGCCTGCTCGCCGAATTCTACCATTCGAAGCACCGCCTCATCCTCTGGGTGAAGAAACAGATGGCGTATCCCATGTTCACCGCGCTGTGCATGGTGTTCATTGCGCCATTCCCCCTGCTGTACTTCGGGCACGTCCGCGCCTACGCCGGGTTCGTCATCACGGGCTGCATTGCCTGGGTGAGCACCGGAGGCTCGCTGGTGCTGGCGGTGGCGCAGTCGTACGGCAAGCGACCGCCGCTGGTGCGCGCGCGCTTTGCCCGGGGGCTCGCCACCGGGGTCGAGGCGGGCCTGCCGCTTCCGCGGGCCATCAGGCTCGCCGCCGAGGCCGCCGCCGACCCCGCGCTCTCCGCGTTCGTGAACGGCATGGATGAGCACCAGCTCGTTGCCGGCTCGCTGGCCGAGACGTTCTCGAGCGCACCGCACATGACCGCCGACCTGATCGGTGCACTCGCAATCGCCGACCGGACCGGCGATTTTTCCACGACACTTCGCCGCCTCGCCGAGCTGTACGAGGACGGCTTCCGCTGACGCCCCCCATGCCCGACTCCAGACATCACGCCGCGCGACGCTCCATCGCGCTGGCCACGTTCCTCACGCTCGTACCGATCACGCTGGTCGTGCCGGGGCTCAACGAACTGGTCATCGTCGCCCTGCACGGCACACGCTCCGACGCGCACGCCTTCGCCGCCGTCAACATGGCGACGGGCATCGTGGGCGTACCCATCGTCCTGGCCCTCTTTCGCCGGCGCCCCAACCTCCGCGCGTGGCTCGTCGGCGCGTTGCTCCTCGACGCGGTCGCCTTCCTCGGCATGTACAGCGCCACGTCGGTGCCGGCGCTGCTCG
Source organism: Gemmatimonadota bacterium (assembly GCA_038041995.1). Classification (GTDB taxonomy): domain Bacteria; phylum Gemmatimonadota; class Gemmatimonadetes; order Gemmatimonadales; family Gemmatimonadaceae; genus PNKL01. The sequence goes on from JBBTFF010000035.1 coordinate 2,638, forward strand.
CCTGGCGCGCGATCGACGGCTTGGTGCACCTGCCGGCCGTGACGCTGCTGATGGTGGCCGCCAATCGGCTGGCCGGCGAAAAGCGGGGCGCCACGCTCGGCCTGGTGGCGTCGTCGCTGATGATCGGCGTCGCCGTCGGTTCACCGCTCGGCGGATGGCTCGTGACGCGCGGTCCGGGCGCCGTCTACGTTACGGGCGCCGCCCTGCTGGTCGTGGCCGCACTCTCGTCACTCGCCATTCCCCGGCTTCCCGTCGACACCGCGGTGGGCCACGGGCATCGCTACGACTGGAACCGCCGCTCATTCGCCGCGTGGATGCCGCTCGCCTTCGGTTTCATCGACCGCTTCACGGTCGGCGTCTTCGTCTCGACATTCACGCTCTACCTCGCCGAAGTGCAGCGCATCACGCCGTCGCGGCGCGGCGTGCTGATGTCGCTCTTCATGGTGCCCTTCGCCCTGCTTTGCTGGCCCGTGGGGCGGCTCGCCGACCGCCTCGGCTGGTACGCGCCCATCATCACGGGCACGATCGCGTTCGGCCTGACGTTCGCCACGTATGGCCTCGTGCCCGACGCGCTGCTTCCCGTGTCGATGGTCGTGTCGGGAGTCACCAGCGCCATGATGTTCTCGCCGAACCTGCTGCTCGTGTCGGAGTTCGCGCGGCGTGGCGCCGGCGAGGGACTGTTTGGCACGTTCCAGATTGCCGGGAGCTTCGGTTTCCTGTTCGGGCCCATCGCCGGCGGCATCGCCGTGGAGCTGACGCGGCAGCGTACAGGCGTGCCGGCCTACGATGCCATCTTCATGGGTGTCGGCACGGCTGTCATCGTGCTGGGCGTCCTGGCGGCCGTCACGCTGGCTCCAGTGGCGCGCGCGTGGCGCTCGGAACGGACGTAACTGCCACCGCGCGAAGGTTGAAGGGCGCGAAGGGGCGCGCAGTGGCGGTTACGGCCGCGACGCAGGCGCTCCCGGCCGGCCGCCCGGCTTCCACTCCGGCTTCGGCCCGTCGGCCAGCGCTCGCGTCGCCTTGGCCGCAGCATTGATGACCTCCGCCATGTGCGCGAGGTCCATCGCCCGCACGTCGTCGCTCGGCTGGTGATAGTCCGTGTGCATGTTGAACGACGACAGGGTATGCGCCACGATTCCGCACCGCGCGAAGGCGATGTTGTCGCTGCGCTCGAAGAAGTGCTGGTCGGGACGCCTGTCCGGCACGATCGGCAGGCCGGTCGCCGCCAGCGCTTCGCCCATGCTCGAGCGCTCGTACCCCGTGAGCCAGGCCTTCCCTGGCCCCCCGGCCAGCGAGTCGGGACGGCCGATCATCTCGATCTCGAGGTTGGCGACGAACTGCGAGAGCGGAACCGGCGGATGTTCGATGAACCAGCGCGTGCCGAAGAGCCCCACCTCCTCGCCGGTCGTCGCGGCAAAGAGGACGGTACGCTTCGGCCTGGGTCCGCTGGCGAGCTGGCGCGCGATCTCGAGCACGGCCGCCACTCCCGACGCGTCGTCGTCGGCGCCGTTGAAGATCGAGTCGCCGTCGACGGCGCGCCCAACCCCGACGTGGTCGAAGTGCGCGTCCACCAAGACCACCTCGCCCTTCACGGCCGGGTCGCTCCCCTCGATGAACCCAAGCACGTTCACCGAAGGGCGACGGCGACCCGCGGGTACCGTGTCGAGGTCGGCGAGTGACCGCAGCAGCACCAGCCGCTCGGTGCGGCCGCTGCGCGACGGCGTGGCCAGCGGCACGGCGGCCACCGGCACGCGCTGAAAGTAGCCGCTGTCGCCCATCGGCTTCAGGCCGGCGCGCTGCATCTCGGCGGCGATGAAACGCGCGGCGGCTGCCTCGCCCGGCGAGCCGGTGAGGCGACCGGCCATCGAGTCGTCGGCCAGGGGATACACGAGTCGCCTGACGTCGGCGGGCTGCGTGGGGCGCTGGGCGGCGAGTGCCAACGGGAGAGCGAGCGCGACGAGGAGGAGACGCGTCATTGTCTGGCGCAGGGGAAGGGGCAGGGTGTGGTGCAGGGAATGGGGAATATGGTGTAGCATACGGTGTAGCATACGGCTTGCCCCGCGCGAACGATCCAGCGAGGTTCCTGCGCCGGGCGGCGCGGAGTGCCGCCTCCCCTTCCCCATCACCACACCCTGCCCCTTCCCCTGCACCACGAAATGCTCATCCCTCCCGTAGGCGACCAGATCCCGCGCCGCGGCAACCTCTTCACCAACACGGTCGCCCGGCTGCTGATGCTGCTCACCGGGTGGCGGTTCGAGGGGATGCTTCCGAACCTGCCGAAGTTCGTGCTCATCGTGGCGCCGCACACCTCCAACTGGGACTTCCCTCTTGGTATAATGGCCATGTTCGGGCTCGGCATCCGGGGCACGTTTCTGGGCAAGGACACGCTTTTCAAAGCGCCGTTTGGTTTCTACTTCCGATGGCTGGGTGGCGTGCCGGTGGATCGCTCATCTTCGAACAACGTTGTTGACCAGACCATCGCGTACTTCAGGACTCGCGACCGGATAATCCTGGCCCTCTCGCCCGAAGGCACCCGCAAGAAGCTTCCGCAGTGGCGCACCGGATTCTACTGGGTGGCGGTGGGTGCCGGCGTTCCCATCGTGCCGGTGGCCTTCGACTATCCGCGCAAACGCGTCGTGCTGCACCCGCCCCAGCGCATGAGCGGCGACATCGAAAAGGACCTGGCGCACCTGCGGGGGTGCTTCAGCGCAGCCCAGGCGTACCGCCCCGAGAACTACTGACGGGACAGAGAACCGGAATTCGGATGACGGAATTGGAATTCGAATAGCCGAATTTCGAAGCGGAATGCGGAAGGGTCCTCGGGAAGGACTTCCGCGTTCCTCCATTTCCGTCATCCGGTTCGAATTCAGAATTCGGATTCCAATTCCGTCATCCGAATTCCGATTCGAGTGTCATATTGTGATAGTCGTACCATTGACTGGGCCTCCATCGTCTGAGAGCATACGAGACACCGTCGCTGCGATGGCGACCGGCCCGCGCAGCGACGGCTGCCAGGGCTGACCGTTTCGACCGGGATTCCCTCGTGAGACCGAGCAGATCAAGCACCACCATTCCGCTGCAGCTGTTTCCGGAAGAGGATGCCCAGGCCGTCATGAACCGCGAGGTCGATGCGCTGCGCATCGAAAATCGCCGCGTCATCGGGCGCATCAACTTCCGCAAGCGTCGCGGCTGGATGTTCATGACCTTCCTGCTGCTCACGCTCGCCGTCGCGGTCACGATTGCCGCTTTCGTGCTCTCTCCCTCGGAGTGGGCGCGCAGCCAGCAGACGCGGTTTACGCAGATGACGACGCTGATCATCCTGCTCGCCCTGGCAACACCGCTGGCCGGTTACTTTGCGCAGCGCTACGATCGTCAGCGTGAGCGGGTGCGCGTGGCCCGCACCAGGCAGGAGGAGATCCTGAACCGCCTCGCGCAGCTCGACGGCCTGTTGGGCAAGGGCGTCCGGCGCCGGCGGCGGCGGCACAGTCGATCGTGGGCGTGGAACATCGATCACCCACAGCCATTCAGCCGCCCGCCACTCGAGTCGCTCCCGCCGGAGGAACTCGACGAGGCGGCCGCCGCCCTCGGCAACGCCCTCACCGAGGGGCGCGGCCTGCGCGCCCTCGCTTACCTGCACGCCGGTATCACGGGTGCCGTCACACTTGGCATCGCCTTCGGCCTCACGCTCGCCGGCCCCGAGTACTTGACCAGCTTTCTCGGCGGAAACCAGTGGGGCGGAACCGTCGGCCCCGACCCGCTGATCTTCTGGCTCACGCTCACCATCGTTCTGGTGCTCGTCGGTGGCGCCGGATCGCACCGCGTCTCGGTGCTGCTGCGCCATGCGCGCGGCCATCAGGATCGCCTCGCGGCCATCGAGCGCGCCCTGTGGGACGCGCGCGTGCTAGTACGGGAGCGTCGCGAAAAAGTCTGACAGCACCTGCGTCACCTCGGCCGGCTGTTCGACGGGACTCGAGTGGCCGGCCGCGGCAATTCGGGCCAGGCGAGCGCCGGACACGAGCTGCTGGATCCGGCGCGCCTTGGGCGGCGGCGTGGCGACGTCTTCGTCGCCCACCACCACGAGCGTGGGCAGCCGAACGGAGGCGACCTCGTCCATCACGCCGGCACGTTCGATGACTCCCCGCACCGCCCGCACGATCGTCCGCGGACACGACGCGATCTCGGTGCGCCATGACTCCCGCACCGCGGCCATCTTCGGATCCGCCATGAAGGTGCGGCCAAAGAGAATCGGCATCACACGATCAACGACGAAGCGCGTGCCCAGCCACTGGGCAACCCACGCCAGCTTGCGATAGCGCGGCACGTTCTCCGGCGCCTCGGGCTCGGCCGACGTCTCCAGCAGCGACAGGGAGTACAGCAGGTCGGGGCGGCGCGCCGCCAGGCGCATGCCGATGAAGCCACCCATGGAGAGCCCAACGAAGTGACAGGGGCGCGCGTCGAGCCCCTCGATCACCGCCACCGCGTCGCGGTAGCAGGTCTCCATGTCGTGACTGCGCCCGCCCGGATCGCTACTCTGCCCCTGGCCGCGATGATCGTAGGCGATGCACCGGTAGCGCTCCCTGAACGCGTCGATCTGCGCGCGCCACATGCGCGACGACATCATCAGCCCGTGGCTGAACACGATCGCCGGCCCGGGACCTCCTGTGTCTTCGTAGAAGAAGGAAACGCCGTTGCTCGTGAAGTGCGGCATCTGTGCTCGAAAGGTGCGGGTCGGTTCGCCATTGCCTGGACAATCGTGAAAGTAGCATCCGGCGCCCGATGGCGACACCGAAGAGCGCCCCATAGCTTAGCACGCATGTCTGAATTGCTCGCGCGCTACGCCGCGTTCGTCGACGAGGTCCTGCTGCCACTCGAGCCGTTGTTTCTTGGCAACCCGTGGCCCGCCATCGACGCCCAGCTCGACACCGCCCGGGCGGCCGCCCGCGAACGCGGCCTCTGGACCCCGCACCTCCCCGTCGAGTGGGGCGGCCTGTCGCTCCCGCTCGCCGACTTCGCCGAGGTGAGCGCCGTGCTCGGGCGCACGCCCATCGGCCACTACGCGTGCAACGTGCAGGCGCCCGACGTGGGCAACATGGAACTGCTGCTGACCCACGGCTCCGCAGAGCAGCGCGAACGGTGGCTGCGCCCGCTCGCCGCCGGCCGCATTCGCTCGTGCTTCGCCATGACCGAACCGGGGCGTGCCGGCTCGAACCCGGTGTGGCTCGACACCACGGCGGTGCGCGACGGCGATTCGTGGGTGCTCAACGGTCGCAAGTGGTTCGCCTCATCGGCCGAGGGTGCGGCGTTCGCCATCACGATGGCGGTGACCAACCCGACCGCAGCCAAGGCGCACCATCGCGCGTCGATGTTCCTGGTTCCCACCGACACGCCCGGCTTCGCGCTGGTGCGCAACATTCCCGTCATGGGGCACAGCGGCGGCGGCTGGGCCAGCCACGGCGAGGTGACGTACACCGACTGCCGCGTGCCGGCCTCAGCCCTGATCGGCGCCGAGGGCGCGGGATTCGCGCTCGCCCAGGAACGTCTCGGTCCGGGGCGAGTACACCACTGCATGCGATGGATCGGCATCTGCGACCGCTCGCTCGAGTTGATGTGCCGGTACGCGCTCTCGCGCGAACTGTCACCCGGCGACCCGCTGTCCAACAAGCAGGTGGTCCGGCACTGGATCGCCGAGAGCCGGGCCGAGATCACGGCGGCACGCCTCTTCGTCCGCGACGTGGTGCGCACGATGGAGCGCGACGGCACGCGCAGCGCCCGCGACGAGGTCTCGATGATCAAGTACTACGTGCCGCAGGTGATGCAGCGCGTGCTCGACCGCGCGCTGCAGGTGCATGGCGCGCTTGGCCTCACCGACGCCACGCCGCTGGCCGGCTGGTGGGCGCACGAACGCGCCTCGCGCATCTACGACGGCCCCGACGAGGTGCACAAGGACGCCGTCGCGCGCCGCACGCTCGAGAGGTACGCGACGTCACGCGCCTGACCAGGCCCGCCATGACCGACGACTCGCTCATCGATGCCCCCGCGGCGGTGCGCCGCGGGGAGGCCATCCCGCTCGACGCGCTGCGTGAGTGGTGGACCGAGACGCTGGGGCCGGTGGGCTCGATCGACATCGAGCAGTTTCCGAGCGGCTTCTCGAACCTCACGTACCTCGTGCGCGCCGGCGGCGACGAGTTCGTGCTGCGCCGGCCGCCGTTCGGCGTGAAACCGGGCGTCGCCCACGACGTGCTGCGCGAGGGCCGCTTGCTGGCCGCCTTGCGCCCGGCGTATGAGCGCGTCCCGGCCGTCATCGCGCTCTGCGACGACGTGGGCGTCATTGGCTCGCCGTTCTTCGTGATGGAACGCGTGCGCGGCCTCATCCTGCGCGCCGCCCTTCCCCGCACGCTGCCGCTCGAGAAGCGACAACTGCGCGCGCTGTCGGAGGCGGTCATCGACACGCTCGCCGGCCTGCACGCGGTGAACTGGCGCGTGCCGGGCCTCGAATCACTCGGCCGGCCCGAGGGATACGTGGAGCGCCAAGTCGCCGGGTGGAGCCGACGGTGGACGGCGGCGCGCACCGGCGACGTGAGGAGCATCGAGCGCGTGGCCGCCTGGCTCGCCGAGCACGCTCCTGTTACGGGAGACGCCGCGCTGGTGCACAACGACTTCAAGTTCGACAACCTGGTGCTCGACCCCGCCGACCCCACGCGCGTGCGCGCCGTGCTCGACTGGGAGATGGCCACCATCGGCGATCCGCGCCTCGACCTGGCGACGACGCTCGGCTACTGGCTCGAGGCCGACGATCCGCCGCCGCTGCTCCAGCTCGGCCTTGGCATCACGTCGCTGCCGGGCAACTGGACGCGGGAACAGGTCGTCTCGGCATACGAGGCAGCAAGTGGCCGCTCGGTGGGTGACCCCGTGTGGCTGCTCGCGTTCGGGCTCTTCAAGGTGGCGGTCATCGCGCAACAAATCTTTGCGCGGTATGCCGCCGGCCACACCAGCGATCCGAGGTTCTTCCAACTCGACCTCGCCGTCGCCGCACTCGGCGATCTCGCCGCGCGCGCCATCGACGAGCACCGCATCTCGGCGCTCGCGTGATCGCCATGCTGCTGGGCGCCTCGCTGGCACTCGTGCCGGCGCCACCGGTCGCCGACACGGTGAGCGACACGGTGTTCGTCGCCTCGAACCGCCGGCGCGTGGCACGCGGCTTCACGCGCGACGTCACCGACTCGATCTGGTACGGCATCTACGTCACGCGACTGGTCACCAACGGCGGCGGCTCGCGCACCCTCGCGGCAATGCGTGTGCAACGCCTGGATTCGGCGTCAATGGACGAACCGGCGTGGTCGGCGCGACTCGCCGGCGCCATCCGCGACACGACCGCGCGGCACGCGGCGCTGGTGTACGTGCACGGCTACTCGTCGAGTCCCGGCATCGCGGTGGCGCAGGCGGTGCAAGTAAAGGCGCGGGGGGCTCACGGGGGCCCACTCATCGTCTTCCTGTGGCCCACGCACAGTCGCTATGTCGCGCCGCCGACCCCGGCGCGCGCGTATCGCGACGATGCTGCAGCGGCGGCGCGCAGCGGCCCCGCCCTCGCCCGCGTCCTCGGGATCGTCGACTCGCTGGCGCCGGGGAGCGTGCTGGTCACCCACTCCATGGGCACGCGCGTCGCGCTCGCCGCGGCGATCGGTGACACGGCCATGCGACAGCGCCTCGAGGCGCGTCCGTTGCGCGCGTTCGGAATATTCTCGCCCGACATTGGCGCTGCGCACTTTCGTGCCGACTTCGCTCCGCTGCTGCCATTGATCGCGCGCCGCGTGGCGCTGTATGGCGCGTCCAACGACTACCTGCTCGGCATGGCCGCGCTGGTGAACCGCGAGCGCCGCGCGTCCGGCATCACCGCGCGCGGTGCGGCGCTCTCCGGCATCGAGCTGGTGGATGTCACGCGCGGCGCGCGCGCCGAGCCCGCCTTGCTGACGCTGCTCGGCCCGCGTCACGCGGTGCGCTGGGCAAGTGCGGCGCTCGCCGACTTCTTCGGCATCGTCGTGGCGGGAGCGCCGGGCGACTGCCGCGTGGCAGCCGCGTCGGCCGTTGCCCAAGGAGAGGGACGCTGGCAGCTGAGGGCGCACGCCACGCTGCCGGAGTGGCTCGACGCGACGTGCGCGCCCTCAGCACTTCAAGGGCGTTAACGCTCGCCCTTCTCGCCCTCTTCTTTCTTCTCGCCCGTTACACTCTTCTCGCCCGCTCCACCCGTCTCACGCTTCTCGGCGCCGGCACCGCCTTTCTTCGACTCACCCGCCTCGCCACCGGCAGCGCCCGTGCCGCTGGGCGTCGCGTACACCGCACCGGCGTTGTACTTGTAGACCAGGTCGCCACCGGAGCTTCCCACCCGGTACGCCACGGCCACCACGACCAGCGTTCCCGCCGCACCAACGAGGCGCGAAATGCGCCCGGTCCTGCCGGGCATCAGGCCAAGCGCGATGACCGCCAGCAGGCCCGCCGACGTGAACAGCAGCGTCTCGCCAGCCTCGGCATGCTGTTCCACGCGCGACTCGGCAACCACGTCCTCCACTCGCTCTTCCTGCTGCTCACCGGTCTGCACGGCGGCCCAGGCACTCAGCGCGAGTGCGGCCGCTACTCCCGTGGTCACGCCCCAGGCGCGGGTGGGGCGGGCACCGAGCCTGATAGCCCAGAGCGCGCCCACGGCGACCAGCGGGATGAGGACGGACAGGACGACGGGGAAATGAACGATCGCAGGATGCAGGGGATCAGGCAGCACAGGCAACTCCGGTTGAGGTTGAGCGGGAGTATTGGCCTTCGACCGGTCGGCGGCCATCCGGCATTTGTCGTTTCTCACTCAGGCATTCGACGTCCGTCATTTGCTGGATGGCGCACAAGCCATTGCCTGGCTTAGCGTTCGTCATGCAAGAGCCCCTGATGCTCGAGGACGGTGCCACGGAATCGCCCGGCGTTCCGCTGGCCGTGGCCGGAATTCTTCTGCTTGTCGCTCTCGGCGGCGCGGTCGACCTGGCGTTCGACAAGCCCGAGCGGTGGAATTCGGCGCACGTGCTGTTCGAGCTGGCGCTGATGGCAGCCAGTCTCTCCTTCGCGATCTACCTCTGGCGCGGATGGTGGCGCGCCTCGCGCTCGCTCCACGCGACGCGCCGGTCATTCGAATCGCGGCACGAGGCCTTGTCGGCCGAGCGCGACCAGTGGCGAGCCAGCACCCAGTCGGCGCTCGCCGGACTCGGAGCGGCCATCGACCGTCAGTTCGCGACGTGGAAGCTCACCCCCACCGAACGCGAGGTGGCGCTGCTCCTGCTGAAGGGGTACGGGCACAAGCAGATTGCCGGCACGACCCAGCGCAGCGAGCGTACCGTCCGCCAGCACGCGGTGGCCGTCTACCAGAAGTCGGGATTGGGTGGCCGCGCCGAACTGGCGGCGTTCTTCCTCGAAGACCTGCTGCTGCCGCGCTCGCCGGACGCTTAGGGAGGTAGCTCCCTACTTCCCGACCTGCCCCGTCACCGGCGCCTTCCTGCGCGACACGAGCGACGGCTCGAATCCGTCCATGAACGGCTCGTACTTCGATCCGGGATGCCACAGCACCCAGCCATCATAGCCGGCGTCGTAGACCGCCTGCTTCTGCGCCCGGATCTCCGCCGGCCCGTATGATGGCTGGCCGAGCGAAAAGGCCTGCAGCCAGGGCCGCACATGCTCCGCGCTGCGAATGCCCATCTTCTCGTCGCGCTCGCGCGCGCGGTTGACGGCCGCGAAGACCACCTTGTACGGCTCGGCATTCGGCCGGGGCAGGTTGAACGCGCCGCGCGGATAGTGCGACGGGTAAACCATCGGGAGCAGAACATCGGTTCGCGACGACAGGGCTTCCCACTGTTGGCCAATCTCCAGCGCGTTGGCCAGCGTCGTCACGAGTCCAAAGACGTCGGCGGTCGTGCGCACGCCGAGCTTGCCGATCCGCCCTTTCGCATAGGTGAGGAACTCGGCGAGCGCCGCCGACTTGTCCTGCCCGTTCGCCCCGGGGAAGACCTGCGTGGGCAGCGACCTGTACGGCTCGGGAAACCGGATGTAGTCGAACTGCACCTCGCCAAACCCGAGCTTCACCACTTCCTCGGCGATCCGGACGTTGTGGTCCCAGATGCCCCGGTGGTACGGATTCACCCAGGCCAGTCCCTGCTTGTCCCGCCAGGCCGTGCCGTCCGCCTTGCGAATGGTCCACTGCGGATTCACTCGCGCCGTCACCGAGTCCTTGAAGACGACGATGCGGGCGATGGCGAGGATCTTGTGTGATCTCAGCGTGTCCAGCAGCGCGCGCAGTTCGCCGATGGTGCCCGCGCTGCCCGCGTTGCGCTGCACCACCGGATCGGCCGACTTGTAGTTGATGCCGAACTCGTCCTTGATGTCGATGACGAATGCGTTGATCTCGGTGGCGTCGGCGAGGGCGATCAGCGCTCGCATGCGCTTCGTGCTCTGGGCCGCGAAGCGGTTCACGTACAGGCCACGCACGATCGGCGACGCGATGAGCTGCGGGAGGGCCGTTGCACGGACGCCGGCTGGAGAGCCGGAGGAATCGCCAGCCGGCGCACCGCGCGTGGCGGCGCTCGACTGGGCCGTCAACGGCAGGGACAGCAGGAAGAAAAGCACTGGGAGGCTGCGCACGAAGTGGAAGCTAAACGACGGCGCGGCGGCCAGGCGACCCCCCGGGGTCCTGCTATATTGCGGCGTGTCTCGCCGAGCTTTCATTCCGCTTCTCGCCTTCGTGGCGTGCGCGCGCGCGCCGCAGGGTGCGGTGCCGCGTACCGAATTCCTGGTGGCAAACGAGGATTCCACGTTTTGGGTGACGGCCGACGCACGCGGCATCCGCATGCGCGGCGCGCCGCTGGTCCTGGCTCGCGTGGACAATCGGTTCTCCGAACTCTACGTGGCCGACGACGACCGGTCCTACTACGAGGCCGTGTTCGTCGGACAGCGCCTGTTCCGCCGGGACCTGATCTCGGGCGACTCCGCCGAGCTGCTGGCGGACGGTGAGGTGGCCGGGATGGCCGAGCGTTTTGCGCGCGAACATCCCGAGGAGCGGCCCCTCGCGGCCGACGAGGACGGCGCCGAGCACCCGCGCACGTCGGCGATTTCGGAGTTGCGCGTTCTCGACGTGCATGGCCCGTTTGCATCGTACGAGCACCTCACGGACATCGATGTCGCGGGCGGCTCGAACCGGCACGCGGCGCATCGCGGGGTCATCGACCTCCGGTCGGGCGACGAGCTCACCGTGGGCGATTTGTTCGGCGACGCGGAGGAAGCTCGCGTGGTTCCACTGGCCGAGGCCGCGTGGCGCGGCGTGCGCGATTCCCTGCAGTCGACGGCGGGTGCCCGCCGCGAGGACGCCAGGAATGCGCTCCAGCACTTCGACTTCAACGCGGGCAGTTTCACCATTGGGGCCCTGGATCGCGTACCGCAGGTGCAGTTCGCCGTGCCCGGAGCGGGCGGAAGCGCGGGCGGCCTGACGCTGCCGCTGCCACCACTGCCCGTCGCCGAGGCGCCCTGGTGGGATGCCGTGGTCGAGGAGTTGCCCCTCGGCCCGCCGTCGATGGGTCGCTGGCCGCGCGAACGGTTCGAACTCGTGGCCCGCGTCGATACGCTCCTCGATGCGCGCCATGAGCTGGCTCTCGCG
>JBBTFF010000036.1:0-21089 GCA_038041995.1 Gemmatimonadota bacterium
CCGACCAGTCCGTGCTCCGGGAGCACGAGTGGACGCGCCCGCTCCTCCAGGCCGTGACGGGCCTGCTTGTGTTCGAGACCCTGACTGGGGCGGCGAACTACCTGCTGCCGTTCAGCGTGCCGAACCAGGTGATGGTGCTCCTCCACACCGTCGGCGGGCTCGTGCTGATCGCGCCGTTCGCCGTGTACCAGTGGCGCCACTGGCGAATGTACCGCGCGCTGCGGTTCTCACCTGCGGTGCTCACCGGGTACTTCGCGATGGTGGCGACGGTGTTGCTCCTCGCGGCGGGTCTCGTGCTCACGGTACAGGCGACAGTGGGTACGTACATCTCCCGGGCGTGGGACGTGGTGCACCTGCTCGCGACCGTGGCCCTGCTGGCCTCGACACTGCCGCACCTGCTGATGCTGGCCAGACGCGCGGCTGTGCCCGGAGCCGCGGAAACCGCTGCCGCGCTACGCACGGCCCTGCGCAGCTTCACGCGGCGCACGGCCTTGGTCACGCTCGTCCCCTTCGTGCTCGTGCCGGCGCTGGTGCTGCTGTACCGGCCGGCGCCACTCGTGAACGCACTGCCGTCCGACTACAGCTACGTGTACGGCCCCGACCGGCCGTTTGCGCCGAGCCTTGCCCGTACGGCGAGCGGTGGGGCGTACGATTCGCGGTCGCTCGCCGGATCGGCGGGCTGCGGCACTGGCGGATGCCATGATCGCATCTACCGCGAGTGGGAAGTGAGCGCGCACCGCTACTCGGGCATGGATGCGGCGTTCCAGAAAGTGCAATCGGTGATGGCCGAGCAGAACGGACCCGAGTCGACACGCTACTGCGGCGGTTGCCACGACCCGATTTCGCTCTTCTCCGGCACGAAGAACATCATGGTGAAGGACCTGACGAGCCTCGCCGGTATCAAGGAGGGGATCTCCTGCGTGGCGTGCCACGCCATCAAGGAGACCGACGTCAAGGGGAACGCGGCCTACGTGATGACCCAGCCGGATCGCTACATGTTCGAACTGGCCGACACGCTGGGGATGCCGCGGTTCGTTCGCGACTTCCTCATTCGCGCGTACCCGCGCCAGCACGTGCGCTCGCTGCAGCACAAGCTCTTCAAGAGCCCCGAGTTCTGCGCGGCCTGCCACAAGCAGTTCATCGACAAGGAGATCAACAAGGTCGGGTGGGTGCAGCTGCAGAACCAGTTCGACAACTGGCGCAAGAGCCGCTGGAATCACCCGGGCGATGCCGCCAAGACGGTGGAGTGTCGCGAGTGCCACATGCCGCTCACCACGACGTACGACCCGGCGAACGGCGACGACCTCGACTACAACCGCGCGCCCGGGGACGGCCGGCACCGGAGCCACCGCTTCCTCGGCGCGAATCAGTGGATGCCGGCGGTGCTCAAGCTCCCCGGCGCCGACGAGCACATCCGGATGACGGAGCAGTGGCTCCGCGGCGAGATCGACGTACCCGAGATCGCGACGAAATGGCGCACCGGCGCCGCGGTGCCGGTAACCGTGATTGCCCCGGACGAGGCGAAGCCGGGCGATCCGCTGACGATCCAGGCCGTGCTCACCAACAACAAGGTGGGGCACGACTTTCCGACGGGCCCGCTCGACATTATCCAGGCGTGGGTCGAGCTGACGGTCACCGACCAGGCGGGACGCGTCATCTTCCAGCAAGGCCAGCGCGACAGCGCGAACTTCATCGCGCCGGGTTCCTTCATGCTCAAGGCGGAGCCGATCGACCAGTACGGCAACCTCATCGACCGGCACAACCTGTGGGAGATGGTGGGGGTGCGGTACCGGCGGTCCATCTTCCCCGGCTTCTCCGACAAGGAGGAGTTCAGCTTCATCTGCCCGGGAAGCGCGCTCACCTCGCCGTCCGACGTGATGATCCGCAACCCGGGAGACACGACATCGCCGCTCAACCGGAGCGCCGCGCTGCGCGTGCCGCGAGCGCGGGTGACGGAACTGCGCGTGACGGTACGGCTGATGTACCGCAAGTCCGACCAGTTCCTGCTGAACTTCCTGTTTGGCGAGAAATCCGGGCTCACCTCGCGGGTGACGGTGATGTCGGAGGACCGCAAGACAATCCGGGTCGTCACCGGTGAGTAGCCGCCGCCTGCCCGCCGCCGCCGCTGCCGACCCGGGGCGTGCGACGGTGGCGCCGTGCTGACGCGCCGGCAGCGCAAGCTCTGGGTGACGGCCGCCTTCGGCATCGCCTTCGTGGCGCTCGCCGGTGTCGTGGCGTGGAGAATGCTGGGGCGCGGCGACGCCTACAGCCCGGGCGGCTCGATGGAAGGGCTGACCTCCGACCTGACGCGCCCATTACCCGCCGACCACCCGCGCGTGACGTTCAGCGACGTCACCCAGGCCGCCGGCATCACCTACCGGAACTTCAGCGGCACTCGCACGTCACAACTGCCCGAAGACATGGGGTCGGGCGCGGCGTGGGGCGACTTCGACGACGACGGCTGGGTGGACCTCGCGATCGCCAACGCCGTCGGGCCGGTGTCGATGACCGAGGCCGGGCGGCGCGCGTCGCCGGCGCGCACGTCGCTCTACCGCAACAACCGGGACGGCACGTTCACCGACGTGACCGACGAGGCCGGCATCGGTTTTCGCGGCTGGGGGATGGCTGCATCGTGGGGCGACTATGACAACGACGGCCGGCTCGACCTGCTGATCACCGCCTACGGCCACAACGTGCTGTATCACAATGAGGGCGGCGGCCGGTTCAGCGACCGCAGCATCGCCACGGGAGTCGGCGTGCCCGAGGGATTCTGGACTGGCGCGGCGTGGGGTGACTATGACCGCGATGGCTTCCTCGACCTCTACGTCACCGGCTACGTGAAGTACTCGCAGCAGCCGAATGCCGGCGCACCGGGGATCATCGAGGTCGAGAATCCGGCAAGCATCAACCCCTCGTCATTCCCGGGGGAACGCAACCTGCTGTTCCACAACACGCGGCGGGGCGCCTTCACCGAGCGGGCGGTGGCCGCCGGCGTGGACAACCCCACGGGACGCGGACTGGCCGCATCGTGGGTGGACCTCGACGATGACGGATGGGTCGACCTCTACGTCGGGAATGACGTGAGCGACAACCTGCTGTACCGCAACCGGCGCGACGGCACCTTCGAGGACATCTCCCACGCGTCGCGCATCGCCGACTACCGCAGCTCGATGGGCATTGCCGTCGGCGACTGGAATGGCGATGGGCGGCAGGACCTGTTTCTCACGCACTGGCTCGCGCAGGGGAACGCGCTGTACGACAACGTGCCGCCGCTCGGCCCGCGCACCGCCAAGTCGTCGCCGGTGATCTTCGTCGATGAATCGGACCGCTACGGCCTGGGGCAGGTCTCCCTCGACTTCATCGGATGGGGAACGTCGTTCATCGATTACGACCTCGACGGCAAGCTCGACCTGTTCGTGGTGAACGGCAGCACCCTCCAGAGCCGGAACGACCCCACGCAACTGGTGCCGATGCGCAGCCAGCTGTTCTGGAACCGGGGGCCGGACGAGGGTTTCTTCGAGGTGTCGCCGGTGAGTGGCGACTTCTTCAGGCTGCTGACCGTGGGACGCGGCGCGGCGTTCGCCGACTTCGACAACGACGGCGACGTGGATGGGATCGTGACCGTCAACGGTGGCCCGGCGCACCTGTTGCGCAACGACGGCGGCAACCAGAACCACTGGTTGCAGGTCGAGCTGCGCGGCTCGAAGAGCACCCGCCAGGCGATCGGTGCCCGCGTGCGGCTGGTTGCGGGCGGCACCAGCCAGTCACGCCACGTCGGCGCGCAGGCATCGTACCTGTCGCAGAACAGCCTCATCGAGACGTTCGGCCTTGGATCGGGTGCGCTTGTCGACACGCTCGAGATCATCTGGCCCGGGGGCGCGAGGGAGGTGCGCACGGGGCTGAGCGCGAACCAGCGGGTGCGAGTGGTGGAAGGGGAGGTGAGCGCCGTCTCCGATCGTGCCGGCCTCGACAGGTTCTGGGCGCTCATGCGCGACGCGACTTCGCAGCGCATCGACGGACAGTACGCGCAGGCGCTGGCCACGTACCAGCGCGCGCTGGCCCTGAACCCGCGCCACGGAGACGCGCTGTACTACACCGGCAGCATGCAACTCGAGCTGGGCGCATACGCCGACGCGGCGGCTTCGTGGCGCCGGCAGATCGTCGCCGACCCGAGCAGCGCGCGCGCGCTGTCGCAGATGGGTGCGCTCTTCCTCTGCATTGCGCCGGGTGCGGTGGTGAAGCCGGACTCCGCGGAGGCGTACTTCCAACGCGCCCACGACATCAACAAGGAGGAGACGGGGCCGCTGCTGCGTCTCGCCGAGGTGGCGCTGGTGCGGGGCAACCTCGCCCAGGCGCAGCGACTCATCGAGACGGTGCTCTCCACCCACGCCGAAAGCGCGCCCGCGCATTTCTACGGCGGCTACCTCGCGCTCAGGCACGGGGACGCGGCGAGCGCCGCGCGCGAGTTCGCACGGGCACAGGCACTGCCCGTCGCCGCCGCCGTGGCCGGGGCCACCAACGAGGGCGACACCAAGACCGGCGAAGCGATGCGAGCCCGGTCGCAGCGGTGTGGCGCCCTGCGCACGCTGTCGGAGGAACGCGCGTCGACCGACGCACAGCGATCGATGCGCAACTCATATCGTCGGCTCGACAGCCTCCTCACCGCCGCCCGGGCGCAGGTGCGTTGACCGGTGCGGCGGCAGGCGACGGCGCCGTCAGCGCCGGCCGACCCGCCGCGTGTTGTACTCGCGCAGGTACCGCTGGTGCGCCGCGTCGGTGGGATACCGCTCGCCCGGCGCATACGGGTACTGCCGGATGGCGTGAAACGGCAGCGGGCCGACCGTGTTGCCGAGGGCCGTGTTCATGTCCGCGTCCTTGATCCAGCCGTCGGAGTAGAGCAGGAAGTCGCGCGTCCATCCCTTGGGCGGCGGGGGCGCGCCGGCGAATTCGAGCGTCGTCTCGTCACCGGGCGCCATGACGACGTACATGTCGTCGGAGCCCCTCAGCAGCGGGAGTACGTCGCCGAACCGGGTGAAGTCGCCGGTGATGGGGCGCCACACGGGCTCCGTGGTGACGCTGTCGTAGTCGAACCAGTGCGGACCGTAGCGGCCGCCCCTGCGGAACATCCTTGAGGTGCCGCGCGCATGCAGGTCGGCCCTCAGCAGGGACAGCGTGGTCACCGTGACGGGGCTGACGGCGGCGTCAGTCGCCACGAATGCCTGGTCCCAGTAGATCTGCATGTTCGTGCGAATCCGCACGTGGTGGTCACGGGTCGGGAACTTGCCCTCGAGACTCACCACCACCGTCTTGTCCTTGCCCGACGGGAAGCCGATGTCGGCCACGGCTCGCCATGCGCCGCTGGCATCGCGCACCTCGAGTGCCGGCATCATCGGCTTGAGGCGTGACTGCTGCGACAGCGCCACGTTGATGCTGGCGTCGGTCGGGTAGATCCAGCCGCGCAGGAACAGGTGCGTGTCCGCCCGGCCGGCGTCATCGCCGAGATCCATCACGAGGTCGTGCGTCTCGACGAGCCCCTGGTACTGCAGCGGCACGAGATTGGAAACGTAGACGTCGTCCCTGGCGCGCAGCGCCGGGAGGAGATCGACGCCGTGTCCATCCACGGCCGAACGCGGCGGGTGCGCGCGCACGGCCCGGTACGGACGGAGCGCGATGGGACCGGGCGGGATGAACCGTTCGTCCACGTACACATCCACCGAGTCCGGGTGGTCCACCGCGAGGAGGCGGATGTCGTCGGTATACGACGTTTCCCACAACTCCTCGGTCAATTGCAGCACGTACCGCCCGTCGCGCGGCTGGAGGGCGCTTCCCGGTATCCGCAGGTACTCCTGCGACGCGCCGGCCGGCGCCCACGCGGTGTTGCTTCCCATGATGCCGAGCGGCATGCCGAGCGCGCTGCGCCACATGACGTCGGTCACGAACCGGAACCGCGTGCCGTCCCACGCGTAGAGGAAGCCGCACGACGACTTGAGCACCTCGTTCTCGAGCACGTCCTGGTCGGAGCCCGGGAAGTGGATGACCTGCGACACCCCGTTGGGCCATTCGACGCGCAGCACGTCCGCCTTGAGATGGGCGCCGAGCCCGAAGTGCGTGATGGGACCCGTGACGACGCGCGTCTGCACCACCTCGCCGGCGCGCAGCTCGACCCGCGCGCCGATGCCGAAGTCGTTGTTCTTGCCGCTTCCGGTGCGGAGCGCCGCCAGGCGGACCTGCACGAACAGGTTGGCGTTTCCCCCGTCATTGCGGAGTACGCGCAGTCCGGCCGCCGGGGCGTTGACGATGACATCCTGGTCGCCGTCGCGTCCCAGGTCGAGCGTGGCGACGGTGGCGCCCGAGGCCGTGGCGCCCGCGACGGTGGCGCCCGCGACGGTGGCGCCCGCGACGGTGGTTCGCGGCAGCAGCGCCGACCGGTCGTCGAACCTGCCGGTGCCGTCGTTGCGCAGCAGCACCACGCCGCGGGCTCCGCCCGTGCGGAAGGCGCCGGCCAGGACAAGGTCGAGCCAGCCGTCGTTGTCGTAGTCCACGAATTGCGCGGCTGTCACGCCGACTCCGCGCAGCGCGCCGAGCGTCGCGTTCGAGCGACGGTCACGCGTAAACGCGGCGTGGCCGTCGTTGAGCCAGATCGTGGGCGCTCCGGAGTCGGAGGGCGCAACGTACAGGTCGAGCGCTCCGTCGTTGTTCACGTCGCCGACGGCCACGGTACCGGATCCGCCGGCCGTCGCCAGGCCGCCGGCGGCCGTCGCGTCCTCGAATCGCCGGGCCCCGGCATTCCGGAAGAGCGAATTGCTTCCGCGCTTGCGGCTGACGAACAGGTCCATGCGACCGTCGCCGTCGAAATCGGCGAAGGCGACGTCGCGCGCGTCGCCAGATCCGCCGAGGCCGAAGTCCGCCGTCGCGTCCGCAAATGTGCCGTCGGCGTTGTTGCGAAGGGCGCGCACGCCCGGCGGGCCGACGGTCACCACGTCGAGGTCGCCATCGTGGTCGAGGTCCACGAAGAGCGCCCTGATCACGCCACCCGCTGCGTCGATGCGCGACGCTCTGGTGACGTCCTCGAACCTCGCCTTCCCGGTATTGCGGAACAGGTGGCTGCGTCCGTCGGCGGCGATCGCGTAGAGGTCGAGGTGGCCGTCGTTGTCATAGTCGGCGAAGATCGCGAACGTAGCGCCGCCGGGGACGACGACCTTCGACACCGCGGTCACGTCGGTGAACCCGCCGCGCTCGGCGCGGAACAACCGCGTAGTGAAGGCCGAGGCCGTCGGGTCCCAGCGCGACGCCAGCACGTCCTCCGCGCCGTCGCCGTCGAAGTCGCCGACCGCCATCGCCGCCGCGGCGTCACCCGCAGGGGGAGTGCGGTCACTCGCTGGAGGTGCGCCGCCGACCGCCGGGGCGAGCCCGAGTTCAGCCGTCGCGTCAGTGAACGACACGGCGTCCCGGACGGCCCTACCCCTCCTCGACATGGCGCGTTGCGCGATGTCGAAGCCCGGGCTGAACGTCAGCACGGGGCGGCCGACCATCGGCCCATCGGGACCCCTGACGGTCGCGAGGCTCGCCTGATACGCCGAGGTGAGTTCCATGGCCTGCCGAAAACGCCCGAGTGGCACGCGCGCGTCGGCGACCCGGCCGGCGCGCAGCAGGGGCAGCGCCCTGGCAAACTCGGCGATGGCTTCGCGGGGCGGCTCGGGCGGGAGCCGGCGAATCTCCTCGAGTGCGCGGGTGGCGCTGTCGGCGAGATCCTGCGACAGGAACGCGTCCAGGCGGGCCAGATGCACGGCGATGTTCGACGGCGCCCTGGCGAGGATGCGCCGGAGCAACCCGGCGCGCACGGCCGACCCGGCGGCGGCGGTGTCGAGTTGCGCCAGCGCGTACAGGACGGCCGGATCGGCGTCGTCGAGGCGGGCCAGGTGCTCGAGGATCGCGCGCGCCGCGTCCGGGTGATCCTGCGCAGCGTGGACGCGGGCGAGGAGCAGGGCGATGGTCGTGCTCGTCGAATCGAGCTTCCGGGCGTGCAGCGCCTGCTCCTCGGCCTCGTCGAGTCGGCCGCCGCGCAGGTACGTGAGGCCGAGGTTTGCGTAGCCGAGCGCCTCGTCGGGCGCCCAGGCGACGACTTTCCTGAACTGCACCTCCGCCGAGTCGAGCCGGTCGGTCTGCAGGTACACCAGCCCCAGCGTGCGCGCCGTCAGGACACTGCCTGCGGTGACTGCTGGTTCACGGGTGCAGCTCACGGTGGCCGAGGCGAGCGTGAGGGCCAGAACGAGGCGGCGACGATGGTGCGTGGCTACGGTCATTCGTGATCCACGAGGCGGGTGCGAGAACACTAGGTTTGCGCGGCGAAGGCGGCAAGCGCGTGGCGACGGCCCGGTGAAAGCTATTTGCGGGTGCGTTCCGAACGTCGCCGGATTACCGCTTTTCGCGGGCGCCGCGTCGCGTTACGTTGCGCACGTGTTCCCCACGACATTCCGACGCGTCGTCGCCAGCCTCGCCTTCGCGGTGGGGATCGTCGGCGTCGTGTTCATGAATCGCGCCACGATCCATCCACCGGCCAGTTCGGCCCATCCGGGCTTCACGCTGGAGGATGTGACGGCGATCGCCGGCGTCACGTTCGTGCACCGTAAGCCCGTACTCGACGAGAAACTCGACAACATCGCCCCGCACATCGCCGCGCTGGGCGCGTCGGTGAGCGTCGCTGACGCCAATGGCGACGGTCGTCCCGACCTCTACTTCACCACCAGCCGGTTTGGCGAGGCGAATGCGCTGTACCTGAACAACGGGGACGGCACCTTTCGCGACGTCGCCCGCGAGGCGGGAATCGCCGACCTCAATACGGTGGACAGGGGCGTCTCGATGGGTGCCGTATGGGGCGACTTCGACAACGACGGGCTCGAGGATCTGCTCGTCTACCGGTACGGCAAGCTGTCGCTATTCAGGAACCTCGACGGCGCCAGGTTCGGCGATGTCACCACCGATGCCGGCCTCGACCGGTGGGTGAACAGCAACGGCGCCATCTGGTTCGACTACGACCGCGACGGCTGGCTCGACCTGTACGTGACGGCCTACTTCCGCTCCGACGTGAACCTGTATCACCTCACGTCCACGAAGATCATGCACGACAGTTTCGAGTTCGCCAGCAACGGCGGCAGGAACCTGCTTTTCCACAACCGCGGCAACGGCACGTTCGAGGACGTGACCGACCGGACCGGCGTGGGCAGCACGCGGTGGACCCTGGCCGCGGCGAGCGCCGACTTCAATGACGACGGCTGGCCCGACCTGTACCTCGCCAACGACTATGGGCCCGAGGAGCTGTTCCTCAACGACCACGGCGGGCGGTTTGCGCTGGTCCGCGTGGGACTCGAGGCCGACTCCAAGAGCGGCATGTCGGTGAGCATCGGCGACGTGCACAACCGCGGGCGCATGGACGTGTTCGTCACCGACATCTCCGAGAAGGGCTACCTGTTCCAGGGGAACAACCTGCGGCTGAACCTCCTCGCCGAGATCGGGCGGTTCGAGAATATCGCGAAAGGCGTCGTCGCCGACGCCGGCTGGGCGTGGGGCGCGCAGTTCGGCGATCTCAACAACGACGGTCGCAACGATCTCTACATCACCAATGGCTTCATCTCGGCGAGCAAGGACAGGAGCTACTGGTACGGGATGTCGAAGGTGGCGGGTGCCAACAAGTCCCTGTTCGAGGACGCGAGGAACTGGCCGGCCATCGGCGACGCCAGCCTCTCGGGCTACGAGCACAAGCGCGTGCTGCTCAATCGCGGCGACGAAGGCTGGGATGACGTGGCGGTGCGCGTCGGAGTGACCGATACCTTCGACGGACGCGCCGTGGCCTTCGCGGACCTGTGGAACACAGGTGCGCTCGACGTGATCGTCGCCAACCAGGACGCCCGGCCGGTGGTGTACCGCAACACGGTCGAGCCGGGCCACCACTGGGTTGGTCTCTCCCTCGTGGGAATGCGCGGCCACCGCAGCGCCATTGGCGCCGAGGTGACGGTGGAGTTCGGCGACGAGACGCAGCGCCGCGTAGTGGACGGCGGCATGGGCTTCGCAAGCCAGAATGATCGCCGTCTGCACTTCGGGCTCGGGCGGCGCATGCAGGTGGACCGGCTGACGATCCGCTGGCCGTCGGGCCGCGTGCAGACGCTCGGCCGCCTCGAGGCTGATCGCCTGCACGTCATCACCGAACCGGACGGGGGACGATGACGCGTGTTCCGGCCGCTCCCGCCGCCACTCCGCGCGGGCGCAGGCTGCGTGCCTGGCTCACCGAGCCTCGCTACCTGATCGCCGGGCTCATCACGCTCGTGCTCGTGCTCGGGCAGTGGCGGTTCGCGATCCTCGGGGACTACGCGCGTCTTGCCACCGCGCTTGGCGTGTGCGTGCTGACGGAACTCGTGTTCTCGTGGTTCGTGCGCGGCAGGATCGCGAACCTGCAGAGCGCGTACGTGAGCGGCATCAGCCTCTCGCTGCTCACCAAGCCGCAGGCCGCGCTGCTCTGGCCGTTTGCGCTCGGCGCGTTCCTCGCGATCTCGTCGAAGTACGTGCTCACGTACCGCAATCGCCACCTCTGGAACCCGAGCAACTTCGCCATCTGCCTGCTGCTGTTGATCGCGCCGGACAGCGTGGCCGTGCTGAGCCATCAGTGGGGCAACGACGTCGCGACGAACGCGGTGATCTGGTTCTTCGGGCTGATCATCGCGTATCGCAGTGGCGTATTGCACGTGACGCTCACCTACGTGATGAGCTTTCTCGTGCTCGCCGTGGCCCGGTGGGCGATCGTCGGCGGCCCGCTCGGCGCGGAGATCGCGCCGCTCACCGGGCCGATGTACCAACTGTTCGTCTTTTTCATGGTCACCGACCCGCGCACGATCGTGCGCTCGCGGCGGGGGCAGATGTTCGTCGTCGCGATGGTGGCGATGGTGGAGGCACTGATTCGCGTGGCGGGAGACGCGGGCCTGCCATGGCTGACTCCGCTCTATGCCTCACCGGCGCTGTTCGCGCTGACGATCGTCGGGCCGATCGCGCTGTTCACGGACCTGTGGCGGCAGCGCGCACGGTAAACCCGCAGCGTTCGAGCATGGCCCTCACCTGCAACGGGCTGGCGCCGAGCTTGTCGGCGCCGGCAAGCAGGTCGGCGGCTTCGGCTGGATACCAATTGTGGCGGTCATCTCGAGCCAGTCCAGTCACGTTCACCGGCTCAATGGTCTGCGCAATCGCCGCGAGGAGCGCGGCGCGGCGTGCCGGCGCCGGATGCCGGCCCATCCCCGCGGAGAGTTCCAGGCAGCGCTGAAGTGCCGTGGCGAACCCGGGGTGGCCGCCGAGCAGGAACGCGTCGCCCGCCAGCACCGTGTTGCCGAGCCGCCGCGCCGACTCGGCGAAACTGGCGGCGGCAAAGTAGAGAAAGGTGAGCGACGTGAACCGGCTCCAGTCGCCGAAGGCATCGTAGAGGGCGCCGACGAGTCGCGACGTCGTCTCGAGTTCGCCGGCGGTGCGCCCGGCGTACGCCTGCAGGCGTTGGCGAAGGCGCGGCGAGTTCCAGTCATCGGCGATCGCCTGCGCCACACGCTGCACGCCAAGCAGCGTGAGCGGAAAGCCCGTCGAGAGCAGCGGATCGACGATGCCGGCGGCCGACGGAAGCGCCACCCATCCGTCGCCGGCGATCGTGTCGCTGAAGAACGAGAGACGCGGCCACCAGGTGAACTCGCGTGTCGGCGTGGCATCGGCGAACTGCGCGCCGATGGACGGAAAGCGCGCCATCAGCCGGCCCCACGCGGCGGCACCCTCGGGCAACCGCAGCTCGCCAGCGAGCGCCTCGGTGGCGGCGATTCCCGCGCTGGTGATGCCGTTGTCGAAGCGCAGCACCCAGAGCCAGCCGCCGTCGAAGACGTGATGCACGGCCGCGTCGTCGGGTGCATACGGCGGCCCGCCGGCGAATGCCTCCGGCACAACCTCCGCGAACCGCCGCACGCCGGTGAAGTGCGTGAACAGCGTCTGCGTGGCCGGCAGGCCGGGAAGCGCGCGCTCGCCGAGCTTGAGCTGGCGATGGAGGAAGCCGCGCGGGCCGCTGGCGTCCACGACGAGTCGTGCGCGCACGTGCAGTCCGTCGGCCTCCAGATGCGCCCCGTCGGCATCGGTCGAGAAGGACGTGAGTTCCACCCCATCGATGTACCCGGCGCCCAACGCCACGGCCTCGCGCACCAGGAAGTGATCGAAGTCGGGGCGATACCAGTGCACGTCGCCGATGTCATCGCGTGGGCTGGCCGCCACGAGCAGCTGGTTGCCGCGGTCGGCGTCGGCGGCGAACGGTGATCCCGCCTCGTGCCTGAAGAAGCTGAACCCGCGCTTGAGTCCGCATCCGACGTCCGGGTAGGCGCGCCGCCAGGATCCGTACTTGCCAAGCGGGAGCAGCCGCGGGAGGTCGTACCGCAGCGCGATCTCCTCCAGCAGCAGGCTGGCCAGGGGGGTGGATGATTCGCCGATGGCGAACCGCGGATGATGTCCGCGTTCGAGGAGCACCACGGACCTCCCGAGCCGCCGCGCGATCATTGCGAGGAGCGAGCCCGCGAAGCCGGAGCCGACGATCGCGATGTCGACGTCGCGGGTCATCAATCGTCGCATGCCTCGCATCTCGCCCTGGGCATCCACTGCTGGGCGAGGTTCATCGCCCGGAGTCGAGCCGAGCGGGCGTCGAGGCACGCGGGACAGCGGGAAAACCGCCCGAGGTCCCAGGTGTCGGCGAAGACGCGTCCGCGCCCGAGCGCCAGCGCCCCATCGAACGCCGCCTCGAGAGTCGCCAGGCGAGGCGGCGAGAACTCCCCCGTCTCGGCGAGCGCGTCGAGCGCGCCGTTGCCGCCGCGCACGGGGATGAGACTCACGGCGCCCGCGCCGTGGTCGAACGCGAACGCCGCCGAGCGCACGGCCCAGTCCGCGGCCTCGTCGACCGGGAGAAACGGCGGTTGCACGAGCACGAACGCGCGGGAGGCGATGCCCATCGAACGCAGCGTCCCCGACGCCTCCGCGTACGACTCGAGCGTCATGCGCTTGTTGAGCCGCGCGAGCACGGCGGCATGCGCGGTCTCGAGTCCCATGGCGACCTCCAGGTCACCGGGCACCAGGTCACGAAAGCGCTCGACGTCCGGGCCGACGAACGACGGGTGGCACTCGACGATCACGCGCCGGAATCCGCTGACGCGCCGGGCGATCTCGGGATAGTCCCCGGGCGGGATCGCCCGGTGGTCGAAGAAGCTCCCGCTGTTGTAGAGCTTGATCACGGCGGCCGCGGGGAGCCCGGCGAGGGCCACGTCGATCTGCCGGGCGATCGCCCCGCTTGGCACGCTGTCCTCGAGCGTGTGCTGCCAGAGGTCGCACATCAGGCAGCGGAACGGGCATTCCCGGTTGGTCAGAAAGACCGTCGCCACGGGCTGCGCCGCGCCGCTCGCATCCACCTCGTCCTCGACGAAGCAGGCGTACGGCCGCTCGCCGTCCATCGGGCGGCGCGGCGCACGGCGGCTCACGATCCAGGCGTCGCGCTCGGCGGGGTGCGACGGATACGCCGTCGCGCCCGCGGTCCCGGTCATGCGTAGAGCGCGAGAAAACGCCGACGATACTCGCCTTCGCTCCATGGCAGGGCGCGTCGCATGGCGCCCGCCTCGAGGGCGCCGTGCTGGAATCGCCGCTTCGGGAACACCGGCATCTCCAAGCCCGTGATGGCGCGCACGCCGGCGGCGACGATCTCCCCCTTCAGCGCGTACAGCCGGTCGGTATCGTAGCCGGTCAGGGCGTCCCAGGGGAGCGAGCCCGCCAGTTCGACGAGCGCCGGCCTCGTGTAGGGACTGAAGCCCTCAAAGCCGCAATGGCGCGCCGGGGCGTAGGTGCGCACGTACGACCGGCTGAGGCCGCCGGAGTAGGTCAGCGAGTGCTTCATCGTCCCCACCCCCCACCCCTCCTGGTACAGCAGGGGGTTGTTGACGACGCTGCGGATCGTGAGCTCGGGATTCTCCTCGATCGGGTAGTCCTTCATGTTCTCGTCGCCGCCGTCGCCGTCCATCAGGTACCGCCAGTCCGGGTAGCGCGCGCGGATGCCGCGCATGAGCGCGAGCCCCATCGTCGCACTCTCCACGTCGAGCGACTTGTAGTCCTCCGTGATGCGGATCACCTCGCTGGCGTCGACGGTCGAGAGGTCCGCCTCGATCGGCTCGAGGAACAGCCCCATGTCCGTCACTTCGAGAAAGGCGCGGGCCTGGGCGAGGTCCGGGCCGTTGCCAGCATCGAGCGTGAACGCCTTGAGGCGGCCGAGGCTGAGGCCGAGCCGGCTCATGGCGTGGGCGGTCACGAGAAGGACGGCGCCGCTGTCGATGCCGCCGGAAAACGAGACTCCCACCGGCGCCTCGACGGGGAGCCGCCCCAACCACGCGCTGACTTCGTTGGACAGCGCGCCGATATAGGCACGGCCAATGGCCTCGGTGTCGTTGGGCAGGAGTCCCGGTCGCGGGACGACGAAGCGCTGGTAGGACGGGCTCGGGTCGGGGCAGCCGACGATGCGGATGGTCGTGATGTAGTGCGCCGGCACCATGCGCGTGTAGCTCGGGTGGAACTGGTCGTCGAGTCCCTGGCCCCTGAGCCAGTCGTGAATTGCGTCTATGCGGTCGGCGACGACGAGCGCCGGGCCGGCCACCTTCTTGGCGAGGAAGTACCGAACGGGCCGGTCGAGCGACCGGGCGAGGCGCACCGTCTCGCCATCGCGGGCGACGATTGCAAATGACCCGCGGATGGCCCGTACGGCCTCGGGACTGCCCCCGAGAATCCGGGCGCGGGCTTCCTCGACGGTCAGGTCGTCGAGGTGGTTGAGTGCGGGGTCGGTAAGGTCGACGAGTTCGCCAACGTACTGGGGCATCCGGGGCTCCGGTGGCTTGGAGCGTGAAACCTAGCCATCAGGGCATCGTGAGGCGAGGCAAACCGCCCGGAGGCAGGGCGCGGGTCGGCGGGGTCCCTCACCAAGGCGGGTGCGGCAGGTTCCGGGGAGCCTGGCCCGGTTGTGACGCATCGGGGACTCACTGGGTAGGCATCAGGAAAGGTCGGTTCTGGTGTCCTCTTGCGCCCTACCCGCTTGTACTGCATCTTGGGCCGTTGCCTAACAGTAGTAGTTCGGTGATCGGGCTGTGACGGTGCGCGCCCTCGCGTGCCCCGCCGCCTGTTCGATGCCGAACGCAGTTGCCGTTGGCCACTCACCTCACCCCGCAGTTCAGAGGCATCAATCATGCAATCTGCGAAGATCCATCGGATGTTCGTCCTGGTCGGAGCAGCGGCAGCGCTTGCGCTGACCGCAGGCACGGCCTCCGCGCAGAGCGCCGTGTTCAGCGGTACGGTCACGTCGGCGGGATCCCCGCTCGGCGGCGCCACTGTCGCTATCCCGGAGCTCGGCGTCGGTGCCATCACGTCACAGGACGGCAAGTACTCGTTTACCGTCGATATTGCCAAGGCCGGCGGCGCCGGGCGCAGCGTGACGGTCATGGCCCGCTTCATCGGCTACAAGCCGAAGCGGATGCCGGTCAAGCTGGCGGCTGGGCGCATGCCGAAGGACTTCGAGCTGGACAAGGACATCCTCTCGCTCGACCAGGTGGTCGTGACGGGCGTGAGCGACGCAACGTCGCAGCGGAAGACGGCCTTCACGGTGAGCGTCGTGGACGCCACGGCGATCAAGGAAGTGCCCTTCACGTCGGCGGCGGCATCGCTCTCGGGCAAGGTCGCCGGGGCGAGCGTGCTGACGACGAGTGCGCAGCCGGGTGACGAGCCGGCGATCCGCCTGCGCGCGGCGACAAGCCTCACGGGGCGCCAGGATCCGCTGGTGATCGTGGATGGCACTATCACGCGACTGGGCCTGGCCGACATCAACTCGCAGGACATCGAGCGCATGGAGGTCATCAAGGGCGCGGCGGCGAGTTCGCTCTACGGCTCGGATGCGGCGAACGGCGTGGTGCAGATCTTCACCAAGCGCGGCGCCAACCTGGCCGAGGGCCAGACGGTGGTGCAGGTGCGCAACGACTACGGCAACAGCGTGCTGCCGCACGCGGTGGCCGGCAACATGTCGCACAACTACCAGCTGAACGCCGACGGCAGCTTCAAGCTGGACGCGAAGGGCAACCGGACGCCCGAGCTCGACAAGATCTCGGACAACCCGTACCCGGTGTACTACGACCAGTTGGGGGAGGTGTTCAAGCCGGGCACGGCGATGAACAACTACGTCTCGGTGGGCCAGCGTCGCGGCAACCTGAACTACAACGCGTCGTTCGAGAACACCAAGGAAACGGGCGTGCTGAACCTGCTGAACGGTTTCAGCCGGCAGAACATGCGCATCAACCTCGACCAGTCGATGTCGGACAAGCTGGACTACCAGGTAGGCGCCTTCTACGGGCGTTCGCACGGTGACCAGGCGGAAGGGGCGGCCGACATCTTCTTCGGCCTGACCTTTCTCGAGCCGAACGTCAACCTGACGGCAAAGAACAAGGACGGTTCGCCGTACAACGCGGCCATCAAGCAGGCGCCGCTCTCCGGCAACGTGTCGAACCCGCTGTACCGGCTGTACAACGCGTCGGTGACGAACGATCGCGACCGGTTTTCCGGGAACCTGAAGGTGCGTTTCAAGCCGCTGGCGTGGCTGACGGCCGAAGGCAACGTCAACTACGACCAGCTCGCCGGGAACTACAAGTCGTTCCGGCCGACCGGCTTCCTGAATTCGTCAGGTGTGGCGGACAAGGGGGGCCTGTCTCAGTCGGCATCGTCAAACCGCACGACCAACATGGGTGCGACGGTCACGTCGGTGCGCAACTACAAGGACTGGTTCACCAACACGACCAAGCTCGCGTGGGTGTTCGAGGACCAGTCCAGCAACAGCGTATCGGTGACGGCCACCGCGCTGACCGTGCCGCAGGTCATGGAGTTCACGGCGGCGTCCAAGGATCCGGCGAATCCAGTGCTTCCGGGGTCACACTCCGAGACGATCCGCAACCAGAACTTCTTCGCCGTCACGACGTTCGACATCAAGGACCGTTACATCCTTGACGGGCTGATTCGCCAGGACCAGTCGTCGCTGTTCGGCATGGACAGCCGGAGCGCGCTGTACAATCGGTTCTCGGTCGCGTATCGCGTGACCGAAGACGTCAAGATTCCGGGCGTCGATGAGTTCAAGCTGCGTGCCTCGCGCGGCACGGCGGGCCTGCGTCCGCAGTTCAACGCGCAGTACGAGGTGTTCTCGGTGGCCGGTGGCAGCCCGGAGAAGATCACGCTGGGCAATCCACTGCTGAAGCCGGCGTTCTCCACGGAGACCGAGTACGGCCTCAATATCAACTTCCTCACGAACTACACGCTCGAATACAGCTATTCCGATAAGTCGACCAGCGACCAGATTCTGAGCGTGCCGTTGTCGGCCGCCGCCGGCTACCGTAACCAGTGGCGCAACGCCGGCACGCTGGCCGGGCAGACGCACGAGATTGCGTTCGGCGCCGTGCTGGCGTCGAGCAAGGATTTCTTCTGGCGCCTGAACGTGACGGCCGACCGGACCCGCCAGAAGATCACCGAGCTGAATGTGCCACCGTTCCTCGTCGGACCGGATGGCAACACCAGGATATTCCGCATCGCCGAAGGCCAGAAGTTCGGCGTGATCTTCGGCTCGCGCTGGATCCGCACGCCGGAGCAGCTCGCCGCGACGCTCAAGTCGGGCATCCTGAAAGGCGCAGCCTCCGACTACAAGGTGAACGAAGACGGGTACTATGTGCGCGCGGCGCAGCACCACACGGTGAACGAGGTGCCGCTGAAGGCCTACGACGAAAAGGGCGAGTCGCTCACCGAGATCGGTGACGTGAACCCCGACTTCAACATGGGCATCTCCAATACCGTGCAGTGGAAGGGCGTTACGGTGGCGGCGCAGTTCAACTGGGTGAAGGGCGGCGAAATCTACAACTACACCCGCCAGTGGCCGTTCAACGAGCTGCGCGACCCGGTCATCGACCAGCGCGGCAAGCCGGAAGCGGAAAAGAAGCCGACGACGTACTACTCGGCGTTCTACAACAACTTCGACGCCAACGACTACTTCGTCGAGAATGGCACGTACCTTCGCCTGCGCGAGCTGGCGGTGAGCGCGCAGGTCCCGAAGGCGTGGATGGCCAAGGTGTACGGCCTGTCGCAGTTCTCGTCGGCCCGCATCGGCGTGGTCGGCCAGAACCTCTGGACCTCGACGAACTACCTCGGCTACGATCCGGACGTGTCGGGCCCGGGCGGCAACCCGTTTGCCTACCGTGTGGACTACTTCACGTATCCTTCGTACCGCACGGTGAAGTTCATGCTCGACCTGAATTACTGACCGCCAACCTCACGAGGAGAAGTCACCTTATGAAGCTTCAGACTTTTTATCGGGCGGCCGGCGTTGTCGCGCTGATCGCGATGGCGGGGTGCAAGTCACTCGACATCGAAAACCCGAACGAGCCGGACGCCAAGCGCGCCCTCTCCGACCCCAAGGCGCTCGAGGCCGTCGCCGGTGGCACGATGCGCACCTGGTTCAACACCTACGACGGCATGGAGCTCTCCGGCGTTGCGGGAGTGCAGGCCCAGTCGTGGGCGGCGTCGTGGAACAACTTCAATATGAATTTCTACTCGGGCCTCGATGCCGACGGCACGCGGGGAACCCGCTCGTGGCAGAACAACACGGCGGCCGCTGGCCACAGCAGCATCGTGTGGGGGTGGACGGGTTATTACAGCGTCGTCTCCTCGGCCAATGACGTCCTGAAGGCGATCCGCACCGACAAGATCGTCATCAACAATGCCGCCGATACCAAGCGTGCGGAGACGGTCGCGCTGATGATGCGGGGCGCGGCCCTTGCCAACCTCGCGCTCGAGTACGACAAGGGGTACATCGTCGACGAGACGACCGACCTCACCAAGCTGGCTTACTCCAACCGCAAGAAGATGCGCGACGCGGCGCTGGCTGATCTCGTAGCGGCGGCGGCGCTGGCCAAGGCGAACTCGTTCACCACGTCGGCGGCGTGGACGAATGGCACGGGCTACAGCAACACGCAATTCGCTCAGATCGCGAACACGATGGCGGCGATGCTGCTCGCCAACTGGCCGCGCACGTCGGCCGAGAACGGACAGGTGGCGTGGGCCACCGTGGCAGGGTACGCCGCGCAGGGCATGTCGTCGGGCACGCCGTTCGACTTCATCTTCAGCGGCGACGGGTGCTCGGCGTTCTGCCCAGAGGTTCTGTACTGGTTTGACGGGTTTGACACGGGCCGCGTGCACACGCGCGTCGCCAACATGCTGGACCCGATCACGCAGAAGACGCCGTGGCCGCTGGCCGAGGGCGGTAACGGAAAGCCGAACTCTCCCGACAAGCGCTTGGGCGACGGCTCGTTCGGTGATGAATCGCTGGTTGACGGCTTTGGATCGTATCCGAAGACGGCGAACGCCGGCACGGACTTCGTCTGGTCGTCGCAGGCGAACATGCGTCCGGACCGCGGTTCGTACCACCAGTCGAACATTGGTTTCATTCGCTATGACCTGTCGGGGAATCAGGATCCAACCGGCATCTACGGCGGCTACGGCCCGGTGCCGGTGATCTCCCGGCACTTGAACGATCTGGTGTGGGCCGAGGCGCTGCTGCGTTCGGGTGGCTCGCTCGACCAGGCCGCCACGCTGATCAACAAGACCCGCGTCACCCGTGGCGGCCTTGCGCCGGCCACGGCGGCAGATGGCAACGCCGGCCTGCTGACCAAGCTGAACTACGAGTACGAGATCGAGCAGATCGGCCTCGGACCGGTGGTGTACTACTTCCGTCGCCGCATGGGCGGTCTTGTTTCCGGAACGCCGAACGAGAAGCCGGTTCCCGCCAAGGAACTGGGCGTGCTCGGCCAGCCGCTGTACACGTGGGGCGGTGCGAGCCCCGCCAACTCGCTGACCCCTCCCTGATCATCGGGATGAGTTGCGATGGAAGACGAGGCCCTCGGCAGTCGCCGAGGGCCTCGTTGTTTCCGGGTTCGTGTCAGCTCTCACGAAGCCGCTGCAGAGATACGCGGGTAGACTCGCATCTTCGGGGCGTCTTCGGTAGGCCGGATTGCCGAGAGTGGGCTTCCTGAAGTAGCTTGGCCAGATGCCGCGCCTCCGCCGCTGGACCTTTCTGATCGTCCCGCACGGGAACTCGCCTACGCGCAGCTACGAGCTGGGCGAGCGCGGGCTTCGCGTGCTGGCTGGGACGGCCGTGGGCGGGGTGTTGCTGGTGATGACGGCGCTGCTGGTGCTGTTCACGCCCATGGGCTCGCCAGGGGCGTGGCGGGTGGTCCGCGAGAACGCCCGGCTGAAGGCCGACCTTGCCACCATCGATGCGCGCCTGCAGGTCGTGCTCGACACGATCTCGAGCATCGAGCGACAGGATCTGCGCATTCGAATGCTGGCCGGCATCGAACCCGATTCCACCGGCGAGGTGGCGGCCAAGGAACTGGCGACGGGGTTGCCGACCGAGGATGACGGCAAAGCGCTCCCGGGCACGCGCGACAAGCCGCAGCGATTCGCCAGCAAGCCGTTCCTCGGTCGCCTGGGTTTCGGGGGCGCTCGCCCCGATCTCGACGGGATGATTCGACGAGTCACCGAGCTGTCGGCGAGTTTCCGGGCCGTGAGCGACACGCTGCAGCGCAATGTCGAGCGAATGGCGAACACGCCGTCGATCATGCCGACGAGCGGGTGGCTGACCGGCCAGTTTTCACGAAGCCGGTTTCACCCAATCCTTCACACGTCACGCGCGCATGAAGGGATCGACGTCGTGGCTCCAATGGGGGCGCCGATCGTCGCGCCGGCGGCGGGTCGGGTCATCTCGGCGGGGCGGGAGCGCAGCTACGGCCTGTCGGTGGAGATCGATCACGGCAACGGCATCGTCACGCGCTATGCGCATGCGTCGCGACTGGTGGTGACCGTGGGGCAGCGGGTGACGCGCGGACAGGTGATCGCGGCGGTGGGGAACTCGGGACTGAGCACCGGGCCGCACCTGCACTACGAGATTCACCTGCGGGGCAAGCCGGTGGACCCGCTGACGT
>JBBTFF010000037.1:0-17900 GCA_038041995.1 Gemmatimonadota bacterium
GTCGGCGGTCGGCGGTAGGCGGTCGGCGGTAGGCGGGGGGCGGTAGGCGGTGGGCGGTAGGCAGTTCGCCGCAGGCGGTATCCGCCGACTGCCAACCGCCAACTGCCAACCGCTCTATTTCTTCGCTGCCGCCCGCTTGGCGGCGGCGCGCAGTCGTTCGAGCGCGTCACGGCCGGCACCCGCGGCCAGTGCCTCGCGCGCCACCGTGAGCGCACCGGCGAAGTCGGCGGCCTTGCCCGCCACATACAGGGCCCCCGCGGCATTCAACACGACGGCGGCAGTGGCGCCGGCGTTTGCCCGACCGGCCAGCACCGCCTCGACGATGCGCGCGTTTTCCGCGGGCTCGGCACCGGCCAGTTCGCCGGCGTTGACCAGCGGCATCCCGAGGCGTTCGGGATCGACCGTCCACGAGCGCGCCTCGCCGTCCACCAGTTCGAGCACCGTCGTGCTGCCGAGCGGCGAGATTTCATCCATGCCCGGTGCGCCGTGCACCAGGATGCTGTGCGTCGTGCCAAGGAGCTGCAGCGCGCCGCCGATCAGCCCGAGCCGCCGCGGATCGGCGACGCCGATGACCTGGCGTCCGGCACGCGCGGGATTCGCCAGCGGACCCACGAGGTTCATGACCGTCTGTATCGACAACTCGCGCCGCACGGGGCCAACGTGACGCATCGCCGGATGCATGGCCGGCGCGAACATGAACACGATGCCCGCCGTCTCGAGTACCTCGAGCATGCGATCGACGGGCACGTCGATCGGAACGCCGAGCGCTTCGAGGACATCGGCGCTTCCCGAACGTGACGTGAACGAACGGTTGCCGTGCTTGGCGACGCGCGCGCCGGCCCCGGCGGCCAGCAGCGCGGCGGCGGTGGAGATGTTGAACGTGGCCACGGTGCCGCCGCCCGTGCCACACGTATCGACCAGGTCCTCGGGTGAATCGGCGCGCAGCACGGTCATGGCCTCGCGGAGCGCCCGGGCCGCGCCAGCCACCTCGTCCGGCGTTTCTCCCTTGACCCGCAGGCCCATGAGCAGGGCCGACACCTGGGCCGCCGTCCCCTCCCCGCGCATCACGCAGCCGAATGCTGATGCCGCCTCGTCACTGCTGAGCGACTCGCCGGCGGCGAGCCGCCGGATGCCCGCCTGCAGCGCGCTGTCACTCACGAATGCGCCCGAGCAGCAGTTCGGGGAGCCGGGCTTCGACGGCGATGAGGGCGATGACGAGACTGAGCAGGCGCACGCGTTCGACGTCTTCTTCCACGAACAGCCCGCGCTGGGCGCGGTTCGTGAGGTTGACCACGCCGAGCAGTTCACCCCGGCTCAGCAGCGGGAAGGAGATGAAGCTCCCGGTCGTCAGGTACTCGTCGCGCAGCAGCGGCTGCGCCTGCGAGTCCGCGGCGTCCACCACCAGCAGGGGCTTGCGGGTGGCCGCCACGCGGCCGGCAACGCCCTGGCCGATGGTGATGCGCGAACCCTCGCGAATGTGCGGGGCAAGTCCCCGGGACGCGGCGAGGTAGAGCATGTCCGGTTCCGGCGCGCGCAGGAAGAGCGAGCACCGCAGCGCCTGCATGTCGTCGCCCACCAGGGCCAGCAGCCCCTCGGCGAGGCGGCGCGGATCCACCTGTTCGGCGGCCATCGCCAGGACGCGGTCGAGCAGGTAGATGGTGCGCGTGCGCTGGCGCAGCGCTTCGCTGCGCCGGTGCAGTTCAATGTGCGCCTGTTCGAGCTGACCCACGGCGGACGTGACCTGATGCTCGAGCGCACGGAATCGCGACGCGTTGCGCCGGGCGTCCTCGGCGGCGCGCGCCAGCTCGCGCTCGTGCTGCAGCGACTCCTCCGCGCCCTGCTGCTGCGCGGCATCGCGGGCCTGGATAAGCTGGTGTTCCAGTTGCGTCAGCCGGGACACGTACTCGCCATGCACGCGTTGGGTGACGTCTTCGAGCGTGCGCACCGCCTCGGCGCGAGCCTCCCGTTCGGCAAAGCGCCCATGGGCGAGCTCGAAGAGCGCGGCGAGCGGCGCGAACCGTTCCACCAGTCGCGGGCCGAAGGCCCGGCGCGGCTCGTAGAGCGCGAGCACGGCCGTGAGCTCGCCGTCCACGCGAATGCCGCGCAACGCCAGTTCGCCCTGCTCGCCAAGCTCGGGGAGGCGCAGCATGCGCGCGAAGGTGTCCGATTCCTCGCCGACGTCCGTGAACGTGCCGCCAGCCGAGACACGCTGGACGACCGGCGAGGCGAACTGCTTCAGGGCGACGTCGAGGGGGAACCGCTCCACCGGTCCCCGTTCCATCACGTGGCAGGTGGTCAGTCGTCCGGCGCGCGCGTCGGCCGACAGGTACGCAACCATCGCGGACCGGTCGAGTTCCGCCAGCCCTTCCGCCAATGCCACGAACGCCGCGTCGAGGTCAGTCGCGGCGGCGAGGGCGTGGGCGAGGGAAACCAGGGTCGACTCGGTCATCCGATTGGTTGGGGGACGATGGGCGCCGGCAAGCGCGCGCAACGCGGTGTCCCGGCGCGGATGCAACGGGAGGCGTCTTGGATCGGAAACGTTAGGTCTACGTCAAGCAATGTCAATCGGTTGCCTGCTTCGCGTTTGCTTGAAAGCGCGTGCGTCGGGGGCTATTTTCCATCCGTATGGCGGGACGCGTTGTTCAACTCGTGCTGCATTATGACGGCACAGACTTTTCCGGGTGGCAGGTGCAGCCGAGCACGCGTACCGTGCAAGGAACCCTCGAGTCGGTGCTCGCGCGGTTGTGCGGCGGTCCCATACGAGTGACCGGAGCCGGACGGACGGACGCGGGTGTTCATGCCCGCGGCCAGGCGGCCGGGGTGGAAGTACCGGCGCACTGGACGCCAGACCGGCTGAGGCACGTGCTCAACGCACAGCTTCCCGGCGACGTCTTTGTGGCGGCGGCGCACGAGATGCAACCGGAGTTTCACGCGCGGTACAGCGCGACCAGCCGGCGGTACAGCTATGCGGTGGGGCTCGACGCGGCAGCCCGTTCGCCATTTCGGCGGCGCTGGGAATGGCCTTTGCGTCGCGCCGTCGATCGCGAAGCGCTGGCGTGGTGCGCGGGCGCGGTGCTCGGGGAGCATCAGTTCTTCGGGTTTGCGGTTCGTGGCACGGCTCCAGCGCAAGACGAGCATCGTTGCGATATTCGTCTCGCGCGCTGGCGCGAGGTGGAGGGCGGCCTGGTCTTCGACGTCGAAGCCAACCGGTTCCTGCATCACATGGTGCGCTTCCTCGTGGGCACGATGATCGAGGTGGCCACGCGCCAGCGTAAGCGCGAGGAGTTCGCTGCGTTGCTCGATGCCACTGTCAACGACGAGGTGTCGCCGCCGGCCCCTGCCTGCGGCCTCTGCCTCGAACAGGTCACCTACCCCGCCGCCCTGTACCCCACCTCCTGATGCGCATCTACCTCGCTTCCGTCACACTCGATGAGGTTCGCTGGGCATTCGCCGCCGGCCTGATCGACGGCATCGTGGCCACGCCGGCCGTCATCGCCGCCCAGATGCCAAACGCCGACCCGCGAGAGCTCGTGCAGGAACTCTCGGCCGCCGTGCCGCTTCCGGTCATCGCGTCGGTGCGCGCGGTCGACCGGGATGCGCTGTACAAGGGGGCTCGTGAACTCACCCGGCTGGGCGATCAGATGATCGTGGCGGTGCCGCTGGTCGAGGACGCGCTTCCGGCCATCAAGCGCCTGAGCGCCGAGGGGGTGCGCGTGGCGGCCACGCTGGTGCACAATGCGGCGCAGGCCGTGCTCGCCGCCAAGGCCGGTGCATCCATGGTGACCATCGCGGTGGATGCGGCGGCGCACGTGGGCGAGGATCCGTCGCTGGCGATCACCGAGGCGCGCATCATCTTCGATCGCTTTGGGCTGGAGTGCGACGTGATCGCGGCCGGCCCGGCCAGCGCGCGCGCCTTCACCGACGCCGCCACCGCGGGCGCCGACGGCGCGGTTGTCTCGCCGGAGGTGCTGCACGCACTGCTGCAGCATCCGCTCACCGATCGCGGCTTCGACCGTTTCCTCTCGGAGATCAGCCGCCGGCCCAAACCCCGCCGCGCCCGGTGAGTACGCACCGCCTCGCCCCGTTCTGCCTGGTCTTCCTCCTCGCCTGCGAGGGGGCGGCCCCCGAACGTTCGGCCGCGCAGGGCGTGCCCGCGCGGCGCGCGGCCAGCACGCAGATTGCCCAGTCGCGACGCACGGCCATCACCGACGCAGTGGCACGGGTGGCGCCCGCCGTGGTGACGGTGCAAACCGAGACGGTCTTCCGCTCGCCGGTGGATCCGTTCGCGTTCTTCTTCGGCAACAACAACGCCGGCAACGGCACGCAGACACGCTCGGGTATCGGCTCGGGATTCATCGTCCAGCCCAGCGGCGTCATCGTCACCAACGCCCACGTCGTGGCGGGGGCGACCAACGTCAGCGTCGCCCTGCGCGATGGCACCACGTACCCGGCCAAGGTACTGGGCTTCGACGAGATCAACGACCTGGCCGTGCTGAAGATCGACGCCAAGAACCTTCCGACGGCGCCGCTGGGCGTCTCGCGCGACCTGATGATCGGCGAATGGGCGATCGCCATCGGCAATCCGTACGGCTTCCTGCTCGGCAACTCCGAGCCATCGGTCACCACGGGGGTCGTCAGCGCAACCGGGCGCAACCTCGTGGGACAGAGCGAAGGCCAGGGAGTCTATGTCGACATGATCCAGACCGACGCGTCGATCAACCCCGGGAACTCGGGGGGGCCGCTGGTGAACGGCGCCGGCGAGGTGATTGGCGTCAACAGCTCGATCTACACGCCCACCGGCGGCTCCATCGGGCTTGGGTTCGCCATCCCGATCGATCGCGCCAAGCGCGTGACGGACGACCTGCTGGCCCACGGGACGGTGCGCCGTCCCTGGATCGGCGTGAAGATCGCCCTGCCGCAGCAGAACAACCGCGACGCGCTGCGCGGCGGCGCCGTGATCCGCACGGTGGCGCCCGGTTCGCCCGCGGCGGCGGCCGGCCTGGAGGTCGGTGACGTGATCGTGAGGTCACGAGACCGCGTGGTGCGCAACGCCTACGACTGGGATGCGGAACTACTCGAGATGCACGTGGGAGAGAATGCCACGCTGCGTGTGCGGCGCGGCAGCCGCGAGCGCACGGTAACCGCGCGGGTGGCCGACCTGCCTGAGGTATCCGCCCAGAAGGTGGCGGTGCTCAAGGAGATCGAGCTGCTGACCCTGACGCCGGCGATTCGCCTCGAGCGGGGCATCCGCACCGGGCAGGGCGCGGTGGTCTACAAGGTTTCCGAGCGGGTGTCCGAAGAGCTGGGCATTCAGACCGGTGACGTGATCGTGCAGGTGAACCGGACCGCCGTCAGCGACGCACGGCAGGCGGGACGCCTGCTCGAGTCGATGACCGGGCGCGGTCCTATCCGGATGATCGTCGAACGTGGCGGCTTCCTGTACCCGATCGACTTCCAGATTCGATGAGCGACACCCCCACCTGGTCCTCTCCGCTTTCCGAGCGCTATGCCTCGGCCGCCATGCTGCGGCTCTGGTCGCCGCCATCCCGCTACGGACTGTGGAGACGCCTGTGGCTGGCGCTCGCTGAAGCCGAGCAGGAGCTGGGCGCCGACATCCCCGTCGAGGCGCTGACACAGATGCGCGCGCACCTCGACGACATCGACTTCCCGGCCGTGGCGGCGTACGAGAAACGATTCCGGCACGACGTCATGGCACACGTGCACGCCTTCGGTGACGTCGCGCCGGACGCGCGCGGCGTCATCCACCTGGGGGCGACGTCGGCCTACGTCACCGACAACACCGACCTCATCCTGATGCGCCGCGGCCTCGAGCTGGTGCGCGCGCGCGTGCTGGCGCTCCTGCGCACGCTCGCGGCGTTCGCCAGGCAGTGGAAGGACGAGCCGGCGCTCGGCTACACGCACCTGCAGCCGGCGCAGCCCACGACGGTGGGCAAGCGCGCCACGCTGTGGATGCAGGACCTCGTGCTCGACCTTGCCGACATCGACCACCGCATCGCCACGCTGCCCCTGCGAGGCGTCAAGGGAACCACGGGCACGCAGGCGAGCTTCCTCTCCCTCTTTGGCGGCGACCACTCGAAGGTGCGTGAACTCGACCGGCGGGTCACGCGGGCGATGGGGTTCGACTCCGCGCTGGCGGTCACCGGGCAGACGTACACGCGCAAGCTCGACGCCCACGTGCTCGACGTGCTGGCCGGCATCGCGGCGAGCGCCGCCAAGTTTGCCGGCGACATGCGCATGCTGCAGGCGTTCGGCGAGATCGAGGAACCGTTCGAAAAGGAGCAGATCGGCTCGTCGGCGATGGCCTACAAGCGCAACCCGATGCGCAGTGAGCGCATCAACTCGCTCAGCCGGTTCGTGCTGTCGCTGGCTCCCAACGCCAACCAGACGCACAGCGTGCAGTATTTCGAACGCACGCTCGACGACTCGGCGAACCGCCGCCTCGTCATCCCCGAGGCATTCCTCGCCACCGACGCGCTGCTGATCCTGATGGAGAACATCGCCCGCGGCCTCGAGGTGCACCCGACGAGAATTCGCCGGCGGCTTGCCGACGAGCTGCCGTTCATGGCCACGGAAGAGCTGATCGTGCGCGCGGTGAAGGCCGGCCAGGACCGCCAGGCGATTCACGAGGTCATTCGCGGACACAGCATCGCCGCAGCGCGCGCCATGAAGGACGAGGGCGTGCCCAACGACATGCTCGAACGCCTCGCGGCCGACCCCGCCTATCCGGTGCCGATTGCCGACCTCCGCGACGCGCTGGATCCGCACCGTTTCACTGGACGGTCGGCCGAGCAGGTCGGCGAGTTTCTCGCCGAGGTGGTCCAGCCGATTCTCGACGCGGCCGGGGTGGTCGCGTCCACTCCCGAGGACGTGCGCGTATGAAACCGGTGATGGTGGGAACCACGGAGTTGCCGCTCGCGCTCATCCGGCGCGGCAAGGTGCGCGACGTGTACGCCGTGGGCGATGACCGCCTGCTGCTGGTGGCCAGCGACCGGGTGAGCGCCTTCGACGTGGTGATGGACGAACTGGTGCCGTTCAAGGGCGCGGTGCTCACGCAGATCACGGCGTGGTGGCTGCGGCAGTTCGAGGACGAGATTGCGCATCATATGCTGAGTGTCAATGCAGACGAAATCGTCGCCCACACCCCGGCACTCACCCCCTTCCTGGGCCAGTTGCGCGGCCGGTCGATGCTCTGCCGGCGCACCGAGGTGTTTCCCATCGAGTGCGTGGTGCGCGGCTACGTGAGCGGCTCGGCCTGGAAGGAATACCAGGCCACCGGCACGCTGGCGGGCGAGGCGCTGCCGGCTGGACTGCTGGAGAGCTCGCCGTTTCCCCACCCTGTC
Organism: Gemmatimonadota bacterium; assembly: GCA_038041995.1. Lineage (GTDB taxonomy): Bacteria > Gemmatimonadota > Gemmatimonadetes > Gemmatimonadales > Gemmatimonadaceae > PNKL01. The sequence goes on from JBBTFF010000037.1 coordinate 7,362, forward strand.
TTTTCCCCGGCCACCAAGGCCGAGGAAGGACACGACGAGAACATCACGGTGGAACGGATGCGGGGCGTCATCGGCATCGCGGCGGCCACCGAACTCGAACGGCTGTCCCGCAGCATTTACGAGCGCGGCCGCGCCATCGCCGCCGAACGCGGGATCATCATCGCCGACACCAAGTTCGAATTCGGGCAAGCCCCGGACGGCCGCGTCCTGCTCATCGACGAAGTGATGACCCCGGATAGTTCGCGCTTCTGGCCGGCCGACCAGTACGTCGCGGGGCGGTCGCAGCCGAGCTTCGACAAACAGCCGCTGCGAGATTACCTCGACGGTGAACGTCGTGCGGGACGATGGGACGGCAACGCGCCGCCGCCGACCCTGCCCGAGCACGTGATTGCCGCCACGAGCGAGCGCTACCTCGACGCCTTTCGCCGGCTGACCGGCGCCCCTCTCGACACGAGCGCCCTCTGATGAAGTTCGCCCGCGAAGGCAAGCCGTTCATGTGGATCGCCACCGTCATCGCGCTCGCGGTGACGGGCGGGGCGCTCCTTCGCCGCTCGACGCCCCTCGAGTTCGCCGCCGGCGTCTTCATCCTGCTGGCGGTCTGGGTGGCCTACTTCTTTCGCGACCCCGAGCGAAAGGGTGACCGCGGGCCGCGGCTGGCCATCGCCCCCGCCGACGGAAAGGTCGTGCAGGTCATGGAAGTGGACGAGCCGGCGTTCGTGCACGGGCGCGCACTGAAGATCTCGATCTTCATGAACGTCTTCAACGTGCACGTCAACCGGTATCCGGTCAGCGGACGGGTAACGTACACACACTACAATCCCGGCAAGTTCCTGAACGCGGCGGTGGACAAGGCTTCGCTCGAGAACGAGATGTCGTCGGTGGGCATCGAGAGCGGCGCACACCGGGTGCTGGTGCGGCAGATCGCCGGCCTCGTGGCCCGGCGCATCGTCACCTACAGCCGGCCGGGCGACCAGGTGGAGCAGGGCGAGCGCTTCGGCATCATCCGCTTCGGCTCGCGCGTCGACATCTACCTGCCGGCCGGGAGCACGCCGCGCGTCCGCATCGGCGAGCACACGGTCGCCGGAACCACCGTCATCGCGGAGTTGCCCTGATGCGCCGTCCCACGCTGCCGCGCCCATCAATGGTGATGCTGCCCAACGGGTTTACCCTGGGCAGCCTGTTCTTCGGGGTCTTCGCCATCGTGGCGGCGTCGCGCGGCGAACACGTGCGCGCCGGCTGGTATATCGTCATCGCCGCGTTCCTCGACATGTTCGACGGACGCATCGCCCGCGCCACGAATACCGGTAGCCGCTTTGGCGAGGAACTCGACTCGCTGGTCGACGCGATTTCCTTCGGCCTGGCGCCGGCGCTGATGATGTATTTCGCCGAACTCAACCACACCGGGTGGGACTGGATCTTCGTTTGGCTCTACGTCGCGTGCGCGGTGATGCGCCTGGCCCGGTTCAATGTGGAGCAGGCCGGCAAGAAGAAGATCTTCTTCCAGGGGTTGCCGAGCCCGGCGGCCGGCGGCACGCTGGCCACGTACTACTGGTTCTCGCAGACCGAACTGTACCAACAGACAACCATCGGCGACCTGCCGTGGCAGCACATCCTGCGGTTCCTGATGATCGCGCTGTCGTTCCTCATGATCAGCAACGTGCCCTACCCCGCCTGGCCGCGATTCTCGCTCCGCAACTGGTATGGCGCGTTCGGCGTCGCGATGTTCGTGGCCGTCGTCCTGGCACTCTTCCTGCTGCCGAAGCAGTTCTTCTTCCCGTTCGGCGTCGCCTACGCGGCGTCGGGCGTCGTCATCGCCCTGGTGCACGGCCTCTTTGACATGCCGTCGCCATTTGCCGAGACCGACGAGACGCCCGAGGAGGCGGCGGCCGCCGCCCGCGACACCGACACCGACACCGACTCCGACTCCGACTCCGACTCCGACGACGAGGCCGGGCTCGACCCGGCACGACGACCCGAGCGCGCCGACGCTGATCGCATCCGCCGTCGCCGCCGTCGCGGTCGCGGCGAGCGAGGCGGTCCTGAACACGGCTCTCCCGAGGGCTCCACACCGTGAAGCACTTTCGCGTCAACGTGCACATTGTCCCGCGCAAGGGACTCCTCGATCCGCAGGGCAAGGCTGTCGCCGATGCGCTGCACACGCTGGGTTTCGGTGCGGTGCGCGACGTGCATGTCGGCCGCTACATCGTGATCGAAACAGCCGCCGCCGATGCCGCGGCCGCCGAGGCTGCCGTGCGCGAGATGTGCGCGCGTCTGCTCGCCAATCCAGTCACCGAGGACTTCGACATCGCCGGAGCCATCCCCGCATGAAGTTCGGCATCGTCAGCTTTCCCGGTTCCAACTGCGACGACGACGCGGTGTTCGCCGTCGCGGAAACGCTTGGCGAGCCCGCCGTGAAGCTCTGGCACAAGGATCACGACCTGCAGGGATGCGACGTGATCATCCTTCCCGGCGGCTTCAGCTACGGCGACTACCTGCGCGCCGGCGCGATTGCGCGCTTCTCGCCTATCATGCGGGAGGTGGCCGCCCACGCCCAGCGCGGCGCACCGGTCATCGGTATCTGCAACGGATTCCAGATCGCCTGCGAGGCCGGCCTGCTTCCCGGAGCCCTGATGAGGAACGCCGGGCTGCAGTTCCTCTCGATGCCGGTGACCATCCGCGTGGAGGCCACCGGCACGCAGTGGACGTCGCTCTGCCACGAGGGCCAGTGCCTCACCATGCCCATCGCCCACGGAGAGGGACGCTACACCGTGGATGCCGCGACGCTCGAGCGGGTGGAAGGCGATGGTTTGGTGGTGTTCCGCTACGTCGACGCGTCGGGTGAGGCCACCGAGGCCGCGAACGTGAATGGATCGCTCGACAACATTGCCGGGGTGCGCAATGCCGCCGGCAACGTCGTCGGGCTCATGCCGCATCCCGAGCGGGCGCTCGACGCCCTGCTCGGGTCGACCGACGGACGCGTGCTGTTCGAGTCCGTGCTCGCCGCCGTACACGCCTGACCGGAGAATTGTCCATGCGCCGACTCTTCCTACTCGCGCTCATCACCGCGCCCCTGCCACTCACGGCCCAGGCGGTCATCGATCCGGAAATGCCCAGGGCGCAGGTACTCGCACGCCTCGGCACTCCGGCGGTCGAGCGGTCGTCGGGCGACGCCACCTACCTGTTCTACACGAACAGCTGCCACCGCACCTGCGGCATGAACGACGTGGTGCTGCTCGACAAGGGCGTCGTGGTCGACGCCGTGTTCCGCTCCGCGAAGCGCCGCTACAGCGGCGCCAGTTCGTCCCCGCGCTCGATTTCCGCCGCGGAGGCGCGCCGCGGCAATGCGACCAAGGCGCCCGACGCGCCGCCAGCCGGCGCGCCGGTGATGGCTTCATTGTCGATCAGGGCGAGCACGGGGGCGAAGGCGAGCCTGTACGAACGCATCGGCGGCCTGCCGGCGGTGAAGGCGGCGGTGCACGAGATGGTGACCAACGCCCTGGCCGACCCGCGCATCAAGGCGTTCTTCGCCGGCATCGACATGGAGCGCGTCGGCCGCAACCTCGTCGACTTCCTCTGCAAGGCGGCCGGCGGTCCCTGCCAGTACCAGGGAAAGTCCATGCCGAAGGCGCACGAGGGGCTGAACCTGAAACCCGAGCATTTCAATGCGCTGGTGGAGGACCTCAAGATCGGGCTCGACAAGCTGAAGGTCCCGGCGGCAGAGCAACAGGAGCTTCTGGCGGCACTCGCGGCAACGCGGAAGGACGTGACGGGCAAGTAGCGACGAGCGGATGGCGTCAAGCGTACGGCGTAGAGCGTACAGCGGCGGTACAACCACATTTCCAACCCCTATCCGAAACATGCCGACGAAGCCTTCCCACCCTGAGGACGAGTACTTCCTCAAGCTCGACGCCGAGCTCATCAAGGCGCATCGCGCCAGACTGGACGCCGAACGCACCAACACGGAGCGCCGGGCGCACTACATGAAGTGCCCCAAGTGCGGTGCGAACCTCGTGGAAACGGATTACCACCACGTGAAGGTCGACGTCTGCAACGAGTGCAAGGGCATGTGGCTCGACGCCGGCGAGCTCGAGATGATCGCGCACGTGAAGGAAGACAACGTCGGCGGCTTCCTGCGCGACCTTCTGCGGGGATTACCCGGCAAGTGACCGCCACTCCCCGCCACGGCGATCCCGTCATCTCTCCGGCACTTGTTGCGGAGCACGGCCTCACGTCCGACGAATACGAGCGCCTGGTGAACATGCTGGGCCGCACGCCGACCTTCACCGAACTCGGCGTGATCTCGGCCCTGTGGAGCGAACACTGCTCGTACAAGCACTCGCGCCCGGTGCTCAAGACGCTCCCGACGCAGGCGCCGTACGTGCTCCAGGGCCCGGGTGAAAACGCCGGCGTCATCAGCATCGGGGACGGTCTCGCCGTGGCGTTCAAGATCGAGTCGCACAACCACCCGTCGGCGGTCGAGCCCTACCAGGGAGCCGCGACCGGTGTGGGCGGCATCCTGCGCGACGTCTTCACCATGGGCGCGCGCCCCATCGCCATGCTGAACTCGCTGCGCTTCGGGTCGCTCGACGCGCCGCGCGTCCGCTTCCTCGTGGCCGGCGTCGTCAAGGGCATCGGGGACTACGGCAATTGCGTCGGCATTCCGACCGTGGCCGGCGACGTGATGTTCGACGCCGCCTACGAGGGAAACCCGCTGGTCAACGCCATGTGCGTCGGGTTGCTGCGCGAGGACGAACTGATCCGCGCCAAGGCCGAGGGCGTGGGCAATCCGATCATCGCGGTGGGCGCCCGCACCGGCCGTGACGGCATTCACGGCGCCTCGTTCGCGTCCGAGGACCTCAGCGAGGAGAACGAGGCCAAGCGCCCGCGCGTGCAGGTGGGCGACCCGTTCACCGAGAAGCTGCTGCTCGAGGCATCGCTCGAGCTCATCCAGAGCGGCCACATCGTCGCCATCCAGGACATGGGCGCGGCTGGTCTCACGTCGTCGTCGGCCGAGATGGCCGAGCGCGGCGACGTGGGCGTCACCATCGACACCCTCAAGTGCCCGGTGCGCGAGGAGGGCATGACGCCCTACGAGATCCTGCTCAGCGAGTCGCAGGAGCGGATGCTCGTCGTCGCGATCAAGGGGCGCGAAGCCGAGGTCAAGAAGATCCTCCACAAGTGGGACCTCACCGCCGAGGTCATCGGCGAAGTCATCGCCGAACCGGTGTATCGCGTCACCGAGGGCGACCACGTGGTGGCCGAGTTCCCCGGCGTGCGGCTGGTGACCGACTGCCCGCAGTACCACCCCGAGGCCCGGGAGAGCGACGAGGCGGTGTTGCGTCGCGGCCGCGACGTGCACGCTGTGCCGGAGAAGCCCGAGGAAGCGGACCCGGCGTGGACGCTCGAGCGCCTGCTCGGATCGCCGACGATCGCCAGCAAGCGATGGATCACCAGGCAGTACGACTCCACGGTGCGCACCAGCACCGTCATGGGGCCGGGCGACGGCGATGCCGCCGTCATTCGCATACGAGGTACGAACAAGGCCATCGCCGTGAAGACCGACTGCAATGGCCGCTATGTGTACCTCGACCCGCGCGTCGGCGGGCGCATTGCCGTGGCCGAAGCGGCGCGCAACGTCGCCTGCGTGGGCGCACGCCCCATGGCCATCACCAACTGCCTGAATTTCGGCAACCCCAAGAAGCCCGACGTCTTCTTCCAGTTCCGCGAAGCCGTCTACGGCATGGGCGATGCGTGCCGCGCACTGGGAACCCCGGTCACCGGCGGCAACGTGTCGCTATACAACGAGAATCCCCAGGGTGCGGTCTACCCCACGCCGGTCATCGGCATGGTCGGGCTGGTGGACGACCTGCGCCACGTGACGCGTTCCGCGTTCGGCCGCGCCGGGCACCAGATCGTCCTGCTCGGGGACAACACCGGCGAACTGGGCGGCAGCGAGTACCTCGCCTGGATCCACGGCGTGGTGGCCGGGGCACCGCCGGCGTGCGACCTCGCCGGAGAGAAGGCGCTCATCGATGCCCTGCTCGAGAGCATCGCCGGCTCCCACGTGGCCTCGGCGCACGACTGCTCCGAGGGTGGGCTCGCCGTGGCGCTCGCCGAGTGCTGCATCGGCAACGAAGACCGTCCGCAGGGCGCGGAGGTGGACCTGTCACCGTGGGCGGCGCTGCCCTTGCGCGCGCTGCTGTTCGGCGAGGCGCAGGGACGCGTGATCGTCTCGACGGCCGGCGCGCCGGCCGTGCTGGCCATCGCCGCGCGCCACGGCGTGCCGGCACGCCTGATCGGCACCGTGCGGAGCGCCAGCGCCGGCCTCACCATCACGGTCGGTGACCGCGTGGTGCACGCGCGCGGCGACCGGCTATCCACGGCATTCCACACCGCGCTCCCGCGCGCCATGAAGCGCTCGGTCGCCGAGGTGGTGGAACGCGATCCCGCCCTGGCCGGAGGGACGCGCTGATGTGCGGCATCTTCGGCATCTCGGGACATCCGGACGCGGCGAACATCACGCACCTCGGCTTGTACTCGCTGCAGCATCGCGGGCAGGAGTCGGCCGGCATCGTCTCGGTCGACGACGACGGCACGGCGCAAGCCGTGCGCAAGATGGGCCTCGTCTCCGATGGATTCGACGACAAGGGCATCGCCATGCTGCACGGCCGGACCGCCATCGGCCACACGCGCTACTCCACCGCGGGCACCAGCACCATCGAGAATGCGCAGCCGGTGTTCGTGCGCTTCCGCGGCGGGCACATCGCGCTCGCGCACAACGGCAACCTCACCAACGCCGTGCAGCTGCGCAGCGAGCTCGAAGCCGACGGCTCCATCTTCGCGTCGAGCATGGACAGCGAAGTCCTGGTGCACCGCATCGCCAAGTCGCGAGCCGGCAGCCCCGAGGCACAACTCGCCGAGGCGTTATCCGGCGTCGAGGGCGCGTTTTCGCTGGTGGTCGTCGTCGGTCACACGCTGCTCGCCGCGCGCGACAAGCATGGGTGGCGGCCACTGGTGATGGGCAAGCTCGGGGACGCGTTCGTCTTCGCGTCGGAAACCTGCGCCCTCGACATCGTGGGCGCGACCGCGGTACGCGACGTCCTGCCCGGCGAGATTGTCGCCGTCGACGTGCATGGCATGCGTTCCCTGCAGACCCCTGCCTCCGCCGTCCTCCATCGCTGCGTCTTCGAGTACATCTACTTTGCGCGCCCGGACAGCCGGGTCTTCGGCGGCTCGGTGGATCGCGCACGCCGCGCCCTCGGCCGCCAGCTCGCCCGCGAACAGCCCGCCCCGGGCGCCGACCTCGTCTTCGCGGTCCCCGACTCGTCCAACTCGGCGGCCCTCGGCTACGCCGAATACTCGGGGCTGCAGCTCGAGCACGCGCTGATCCGCAACCACTACGTCGGGCGCACGTTCATCCAGCCCACGCAGGCGGGACGCGACGCCAAGGTGAAGGTCAAGTACAACGCGGTGCGCGAAGTGCTCGAAGGCAAGAGTGTGGTCATGGTGGACGACTCGATCGTCCGCGGCACGACCACCCGCGGCCTCGTGGCGATGCTGCGCTCGGCCGGCGCCAGGGAAGTGCACATGAGAGTGTCGTCGCCGCCGATCACCGGCCCGTGCTACTACGGCATCGACACGCCGGAGAAGGAACACCTGATTGCCGCCAACATGTCCATCGCCGAGGTCGGTCAGGCCATCGGCGTGGACTCGCTGGGTTACCTCACGATCGAAGGAATGCTCGGTGCCGTGCCCGGCGGTCCCGATGGATTCTGTCACGCCTGCTTCTCCGGGCAGTACCCCACGCAGCCCCCCGTCGACATCAAGCGATACCGGTCTGGCGTGTAGCCCGTCGGGCCGGCGCATCGGAGAAGCTGGCACCATGACGCAGTCTGTCTACTTTTTCGGCAACGGCCGCGCGGAAGGAACGCGCGAGTGGAAGGCGATCCTCGGTGGGAAGGGCGCCAACCTGGCGGAGATGACCAACCTGGGGATTCCGGTCCCTCCAGGATTCACCATCGCCTGCCAGATGTGCGACGCGTACATGAAGGACGGCAAGGCGCCCGACGGACTGCGCGAGGAGGTCGAGCGCGCCATCACGCAGCTGGAAGACGCCACCGGGCGCCGTTTCGGCGATGCGGAGAATCCGCTGCTCGTGTCGGTGCGCAGCGGGGGCCGCGTCTCGATGCCGGGGATGATGGAGACCATCCTCAACCTCGGACTCAACGACCGGACCGTCGAGGCGCTGGCCCGGCAGAGCGGGAACCCGCGGTTCTCCTGGGACTCGTACCGTCGGTTCCTGCAGATGTACGGCGACGTGGTGCTGAGCGCGCCCAGCCACGACTTCGAGGCGTTGCTCGCCGAAAAGCGGACGGTCAGCGGCGCCGGCACCGACGCCGAGATCCCCGTGGAGAGGTTGCGGGAACTCGTCGTCGAGTACAAGGCGCTGGTGCGTTCCAGCGTGAACAGCGAGATCCCCATGGACCCGCGCGAGCAACTCTGGGGCTCCATCGAGGCCGTGTGGCGCTCGTGGATGATCAAGCGCGCGGTCGATTATCGCCGGCAGTACAACATCCCCGCGTCACCGGGTACGGCCGTCAACATCATGGCGATGGTGTTCGGCAATATCGGCGATGACTCCGGCACGGGCGTGGCGTTCACGCGCGATCCGTCCACCGGGGCCAAGCGCTTCTATGGCGAGTTTCTGGTCAACGCGCAGGGCGAGGACGTGGTGGCGGGCATTCGCACGCCGCTCCCCATCGACCGGATGACCGCGTTGTTCCCGGCTCCGCACGCCGAACTGATGCGCGTGCAGGAGACGCTGGAGAAGCACTTCCGCGAGATGCAGGACCTCGAGTTCACCATCGAGCGCGGCACGCTCTACCTGCTCCAGACGCGCACCGGCAAGCGCACCGTGGGCGCGGCCGTGCGCATCGCGCACGACATGGTGGGCGAAGGACTGATCAGCCGGCACGAGGCGGTGCTCCGCGTCCAGCCGCAACAGCTCGACCAGTTGCTGCACCCGGTCATCGACACAGCAGCCGGACAGCGGCCGATCGCGACCGGGCTGCCGGCGAGTCCGGGCGCGGCCAGTGGTATCGCCGTCTTCGACGCCGACGTCGCCGAGATGCGCGGCAGGAAGGGCCAGAACGTCATCCTGGTGCGAGAAGAAACCACACCCGACGACTTCCACGGCATCGTGGCGGCGCGCGCCGTGCTGACCGCGCGGGGCGGGATGACCAGCCATGCCGCCGTGGTGGCGCGCGGCATGGGCAAGTGCGCGGTGGTGGGGTGCTCCGCGCTGACGGTGGACATCGACCACCGGGTGTTCTCGGTGAACGGCACGGAGGTGCGCGAAGGCGACTGGCTGACGCTCGACGGGGCCACCGGCGCGGTGTTCGCCGGCGACATCCCCACCCAGCCCAGCGAGGTGATGCGGGTCATGCTGGGCGAACTGCCGCCCGCGGCGGCGCCCGTCTTCCAGGCCTACAACGAGATCCTGTCGTGGGCGGACGACGCGCGCCGCCTGAAGGTGCGCGCCAACGCCGACACGCCGCACGACGCGCGGCAGGCGCGACGCTTCGGCGCCGAGGGCGTCGGCCTGTGCCGCACGGAGCACATGTTCTTCGAGGGTGAGCGCATCACGCCGATGCGCGAGATGATCGTGGCGCACGATGAGGCCGGGCGCCGCCGCGCGCTCGACAAGCTGCTTCCCATGCAGCGGGCCGACTTCGAGGGGATCTTCGAGGCCATGGATGGTCTTCCGGTGACCATCCGGCTGCTCGACCCTCCGCTGCACGAGTTCCTGCCGCACGGCGGAGAGGAGGCCAAGCTGCTGGCCCGCCGACTGCACATCACCCGGCAGGAACTGACGCACATCGTGGAAGCGCTGCGCGAGACCAACCCGATGCTCGGTCATCGCGGGTGCCGGCTGGGCATCACGTACCCCGAGATCACCGAAATGCAGGCGCGCGCCATCTTCGAGGCGGCGACAAGCGCGACCAGGCGCGGCATACGGGTGCTGCCCGAAGTGATGGTCCCGCTGGTGGCCGTGTACCAGGAGTTCAGCAACCAGCGCGACATCATCCGGCGCGTCGCCGACGACGTGGCGCGCGAGTCGGGAGTAGAGGTGCAGTACCTGGTGGGCACGATGATCGAGCTGCCGCGCGCCGCGCTCACCGCCGCCGAGATCGTCGGCGCGGGGGCCCAGTTCTTCTCGTTCGGCACCAACGACCTCACGCAGACCACGATGGGGCTCAGCCGCGACGACGCGGGCAGGTTCGTCCCGTTCTACGTCGAGAAGGGGATCTTCGCCACCGACCCGTTCCAGGTGCTCGACACGACGGGCGTCGGCAAGCTGATCACGCTCGCCGTGACCGACGGTCGCGCCGCGAAGGCCGACCTGAAGGTGGGCATCTGCGGCGAACACGGCGGTGAACCGCGCTCCATTGCGTTCTGCCATGCGCAGGGACTCGACTACGTGAGTTGTTCGCCCTTCCGGGTGCCGATCGCGCGACTGGCCGCCGCGCAGGCGGCGCT
>JBBTFF010000038.1:0-6776 GCA_038041995.1 Gemmatimonadota bacterium
ATGACGGGTGACAGATGACGGATGACAGATGACGGATGACGGATGACGGATGACAGATGACCAGTGCCGCTTGATCGAGGCCGACCACTCATCATTTGCGCGAGGGGCCGTTCTGTGCCTTCACATTGCGCCTCACGGCCTGAGTTAGCCGGCCGAGTTGTGCGAGGACCTGGTCGAGTTTGCCGTACAGTTCGTCGTAGCATGCAGCGTCGAGCAGTTCGGCGTCCCTCGAAAACAGGAGATGGTACTTGGTTTCCTGCGCCGAGGCGATCGCGATACCGAGATACCGCGCGAACTCGGCCTGCGAGTGGCTGCTGGCTCCTTCCACCAAGTTCGCCGGAATGGACTGCGCCGCACGCTGAAGCTGCCATCGGAGGGCGCGGTCATCGATGACGCGAGCCCTGGCGTAACACTCGAGCGCGAACGCGTGGGCAGCGTGCCAGACCTTCAGTTTCTGGAAGGGGTACATGGATTCGGTATGTACAAGGTGGATTCTGATCCACCGTCACCCAATAGCCCCGGCCAGTGGCATTCCACCGCCTCCCTCTCCGAGATACCGGTCATCTGTCATCCGTCATCCGTCATCTGTCATCTGTACACTCCGCTCCCTCCCCGGTTAGATTCCTGTCGTTCGGGGCGTTAGCTCAGCTGGGAGAGCATCCGGTTTGCAACCGGAAGGTCATCGGTTCGATCCCGATACGCTCCATCGACTTTCGCGGGGTTCGGCACAACGCCGGACCCCGCACGACTTTAGCCGCAGGCGGAACAACGGGATTTCTGAGGTGTAGGGGAAAACCGTACAAAACATCCGCACATCGACGCTGGCAACCGTAGTGCCCAAACCACTCATTACTGCTGTGCAGAATTCAGCCCCCTTTCTGGCACCTGAACTCGCGCTCGATGCGCGTGGTGTGGCCCGCCGGTTCGGCGCCCGATGGGTGCTGCGCGGGATCGACCTCCAGGTGCGCGCCGGCGAGATCGTCGGCCTTCTCGGTCACAACGGTTGCGGCAAGAGCACGCTGCTGCGCATCGTCGCGACGCTGCTCAAGTCGTCGGCCGGCGAGGCGTACGTGTACGGGGCGAACGTCAAGACGCAGGGCGACGACGTGCGCACGCACGTGGGCTTCTTCGCCCACGTGCCGGGGCTCTACGACGACCTGTCGGCGCGCGAGAACCTGGCCTTCGCCGCCACCATGCTGGGCCTCCCCGCGGCGGACATCGACGCCGCCATCGAGCGCGTGGGGCTGACCCACGTCACGAACGAGCGCGTGCGCGGATTCTCCGCCGGCATGCAGCGACGCCTCTCCTTGGCCCGGCTCATCCTGCAGCGCCCGCGACTGCTCCTGCTCGATGAGCCGTACAACAACCTCGACAGCGCCGGCATTGCGCTGATGAACGGCTTCATCCACGAGCTGGGTGCGGCCGGCGGCGCGGCCCTGGTGGTGGTGCACGACCTCGTCCCCGCCGCGGGTGTGCTCGATCGCACCGTGACCATCCGCGACGGGCGCATGACAGCGCCCGCGCCGGATGACTTCACGCATGGCGGCACGTCGCCCGAGGCGATCACGCTCCCGGCGGGCGCGGCGGGAATCTCCTGATGGCCTTCAACGACGACATTCGCCGCATCCGGGCCATCGTGTGGAAGGATCTCACCACCGAGCGGCGCTCGAAGGCCGGTTTCAACGCCGTCGCCGCGCTCGGCGTCACCATCCTGGTGCTCTTCGGCTTCGCGCTCGGTCCCGATGCGCAGGCGCTGCGTGATGCGGCGGCCGGTGTGCTCTGGCTGGCGGTGCTCTTTGCCGGCGTGCTGGCCTTCAACCGTTCGTACCAGGTGGAACTCGACGGTGGCGCGCTCGAGGTGCTGCTGCTCTACCCGGGTGCGCGGTGGGCCATCTTCGCAGGCAAGCTGATCGCCAACCTGATCTTCGTGCTGGCCATGCTGGTGATCGTCGTGGCCGTCGGCATCGTGCTCTTTCAGGTGGTGATCCCGGCGCAGTGGCCGTCGCTCATCGGCATCATGCTGCTCGGCGTCATCGGCCTGGTGAGCCTGGGCACCTTCTACGCGGCGATGTCGAGCCGGAGCCGCGCGCGCGAAGTGCTGCTGCCGCTGTTGCTGTACCCCATGCTGATTCCGGTGCTGCTCGCGTCGATGGAGGCCACCAAGGCGTTCCTGACCGGCGACATCATGAACGCGGTGGGCGCCTGGGTGCAGATGCTGGCGCTGTTCGACGTGATCTTCCTCGTGGCGACCTTCTGGGCCTTTGAATCCGTGATCGAGGTGTGAACTCCTCCATGTCTCCCGTGACTGCCAATACGTTTGATGCCCCCAAGGCCGGCCGCTGGCCGCTCTTTGGCTGGCTCAGCTTCGCCTTCTTCGCCTTCGCGCAGGTCTACGCGGTGGCCACGTCGCCGGCCGACCAGATGATGGGACACCTGCAGAAGATGATGTACGTCCACGTGCCCGCGGCATGGGTGACCTTCGTCGCGTTCGGCATCGTGCTCTGGACATCGGTGCTCTTCCTGTGGAAGGAAGACGAGCGGCACGACCTGATGGCCGCTGCGGCGGCCGAAATCGGTGCGGTCTTCTGCGGGCTCACGCTGATCCTCGGGATGATCTGGGGGCGGCCGACGTGGGGGGTCTGGTGGTCGTGGGACGCCCGGCTCACGAGTACCCTGGTGCTCTTCCTTATCTTTGTGGGGTACCTGGCACTGCGGTCGTTCGTCGAGGACGCGCAGCGCCGCGGGCAGTGGAGCGCCGCGGTGGGCATCCTCGGGGCCATAAACGTTCCCATCGTGTGGATGTCGGTGAAGTGGTGGCGCACGCTGCACCAGCTGCAATCGGACCCGCGGTCGCTGTCCGGCGAGTATGCACTCGGGCTGGTGCTCAACGCGCTCGCGTTCCTGTTCCTCATGATCTTCTTCATCCGCCGGCGGTACGAGGCGGCCAGGTACGAGCGGGCCGCGGAACATGCGTCGCAGGCGGCGGCGCTTGGAGGGTACAATGGCTAGCAATGAATGGGGCTACGTGGGGGCAGCGTATGCCCTGACGTGGATCGTGCTGTTCCTGCTGCTGGCGCGCGTGCTGGGTGCCGTGCGGCGCGCCAAGGCGGAATATGAATCGGCCGTAAAGGGAGGCTACAACGCATGACAGTCACCAAGAAGCGCAAATGGGGAGCCCTGGCGGCGGTGGGCGTGCTCGCCATCGCGTTCGCCTGGCTCATCTACGGTGGCCTCGACAGCAACGTGGTCTACTTCCTGACGCCGAAGGAACTCGCGGCCAAGGGCGAGAAGGGCTACGACGTGCCGGTGCGGCTCGGTGGCCAGGTCAAGCCCGGCTCGGTGAAGTGGGACGACAAGACGCTCGACCTGCAATTTCGCGTCACCGACGGCGCCAGCGAGATCGCCGTGCGCTCCAAGGGCGCGCCGCCGCAGATGTTCAAGGACGGCATGGGCGTGGTGGTCGAGGGGCGCTACGGGCGTGACGGCGTCTTCCAGAGCACCAGCCTGATGGTGAAGCACTCCAACGAATACAAGGCGCCGGCCAAGGGTGAGCGTCCGGCCGAGATGTACAAGTCCCTCATGAAGGGAAGCGGCGCATGACCCGCCTGCTCGCATCCAACGCGGTCCTCGTCGGCCTCGTTATCACCGCGCTGGGGGCGATCCTCATACCGGTCGCCATCAGGCGCGGCCGGCGTGACTGGCTGATGCTCGGCTATGCCGCGGTCTACACGAACTTCGTGCTCATCACCGTGGCCACGCTGGCGCTGGTCTGGGGGCTGGTGTCGCACGACTTCAGCATCTCGTACGTCGCGCAGGTGGGAAGCCGCGCCACGCCGTTGCTCTACACCATCATCTCGCTCTGGGGCGCGCTCGAGGGCTCCATCGTCTTCTGGGCGTGGGTGCTCGGCATGTACGCGGCGGCGGTGGTCTGGTTCAACCGCAAGCGCGAAGGCAACCTGGTGCCGTACGCCGCCTTCACGCTGCTGCTGGTGGCGCTCTTCTTCCATATCCTGCTGATCGGCCCGGCCAACCCGTTCCTGCTGGTGGCGCAGGTGCTGCCGGATGGTCCCGGACCGAACCCGCTGCTGCAGAACCACATCCTGATGGCCGTGCACCCGCCGCTGCTGTACCTCGGCTACGTGGGAATGACCGTGCCATTCGCCTTTGCCATGGGCGCCATGTTCTCGGGCGAAGTGGCCAGCGACGACTGGATGCGCCTGACCCGCCGCTGGACGCTGAGCGCGTGGGGGTTTCTCACCGCCGCCATCATCGCCGGCATGTGGTGGTCGTACGAGGTGCTGGGCTGGGGCGGCTACTGGGCCTGGGATCCCGTCGAGAACGCCTCGTTCATCCCGTGGCTCACCTGCACGGCCTACCTGCACTCGGCGATGGTGCAGGAACGCCGCGGCATGCTCAAGCTGTGGAACCTGAACCTGATGGTTGGCACCTTCGTGCTGACGATGCTCGGCACGTTCCTCACGCGGTCGGGCATCATCTCGTCGGTGCATGCGTTCACGCAGGGCACCATCGGATTCTACTTCCTGACCTTCATTGCCATCGTGCTGCTGGCGACGCTGGCGATGGTTGCGGGAAACAGCGACAAGCTGGGCTCCACCGGAAAACTCGACGCGGCGTTCTCGCGCGAGACGGTGTTCCTGCTGAACAACCTGTTCCTCACCGTCTTCATGTTCACGGTGCTCATCGGGACCCTCTTCCCGCTGGTCGCCGAACTGGTGCGTGGCGTGAAGGTGAGCGTGGGCGAGCCGTTCTTCAACCGGATGACGCTGCCGCTGATGGTGGCGCTGCTGTTCCTGCTGGGCGTGGGGCCCGCGCTGCCGTGGAAGCGGGCGCCCGGGCCCGAGTTGAAGGCCAAGCTGCTGCCCGGGGTCATCCTCGGGATCCTCGGTGGTGCGGCCGGCCTGTTGGCCGGTGCGCGCAGTCCCTACGCGATCCTCGCATTCACCTTCGTCGGTTTCTCGGGCGCGGTGAACATCGGCGAGTTCGTGAGCGGGGCCAATGCCCGGGTGCGGGCGCACGGTGAAGCCTGGCTGGTGGCGCTGTCGCGGCTGGTGAGCGGCAATCGCCGCCGTTACGGCGGCTACACGGCGCACCTCGGCATCGTGCTGGTGGCGCTGGGCGTGACGGCGTCCGGCACGTTCAAGACGGAGCGCGAGGCGACGCTCAAGCCGGGCGAGACGATCACGCTGGCCGGACATACGGTGCGGCTGAAAGAGGTGTGGGGGCGTGAGGAGAAGCAGCGCCAGGTCATCGGCGCCACGATGGAAGTGATGGACGGCGAACGGGTGATCGGCACCGTGGAACCGCGCATGAACTACTATCCCACGTCGCAGCAGCCCGTGCCGACGCCGCAGGTGCGCAGTTCGCTGACGGGTGACCTGTATCTCAACCTGATGGCGTTCAAGCAGGATGGTTCGAACGCGACCGTGAAGGTCATCTGGGAGCCGTTCGTCTCGTGGATCTGGTTCGGCGGTTTCGTGATCTGCATCGGGTCGATCATCGGCATTCTTCCCGCGCGAAAGCGTTCGGGGGTGGCGGCCAGCGCTCCCGCCAGCGTCCGGAAGGCGGCCGCAGCGCTGCCGGAGCGGCAGCCATGAACTGGAAACGCGCGACGATCGCGGCCTTGACGGCCGCCCCCGTCATCGGGTTGCTGGCGTGGGGCATGACGCGCGATCCAAACGACATTCCGTCGCCGTTGCCTGGCCGCGAGGCTCCCGCCTTTCAGCTGGCGGTGTTCGCCCCGGGGCAGGGCGATCTGCAGCGTCCCGTTGGCGACACCGTGCGACTGGCCGACCTGCGCGGGCAGGTGGTCGTGCTGAATTTCTGGGCGTCATGGTGCCTGGCGTGCCGTGACGAGCACGCGCTGCTATCGACGGTTGCGCGCGAATACTCCAACAGGCCGGTGAAGTTTCTCGGCGTCCTCTACAACGACGTGCCCGACAAGGGGACGGCGTGGATTGCCGAGATGGGCGGGCAGTCGTATCCGTCGGTCGACGATCCGGGTGCGCGCGTGGCGATCGACTATGGACTGTACGGCGTGCCCGAGACCTTCTTCCTGGATGTGAACGGCCGGGTGGCCTACAAGCACACGGGGCCGGTGACGTCGACGGTGCTGCGACTCAAGATCGATTCGCTGATGGCGGCGGGCGCGGCGACGGATGCGACCTCGGGCGCCAGTGGTGACAGTGCCAAGGCCGACGCACCCGGCAAGAACGTCAAGGCGAGGACAGGACGATGATGCTTCTTCGAGATCTCGGCCGCGCGGCTCGCGTGCTGGCCGCCGCGGCATCGCTGGTGGCGACGGTGCAGGTGACCGCGGTCGCGGCGCAGGCGCCCGATCTGCCCGCCGCGCCCAAGGGGGCGCCGCAGGACTCCGGCGCGCTGCGCGTGCAGGTGCTGGGGACGCTGAGCGATGCGCAGAAGAACGATCCGGTGCTCGAGGCGAAGACCAAGACGGTGGCGTCGGAGCTGCGCTGTCCCGTCTGTCAGGGGCTGTCCATCCAGGACTCGCCGTCGGAACTGGCGCAGCAGATGCGCACCGTGGTCAAGGAGCGGCTGGCGACCGGGCAGAGCGAACAGGACGTGAAGGACTACTTCATCTCGAAGTACGGTGAGTGGATCCTGCTCGAACCCCAGGCGCACGGCTTCAACCTGCTCGTCTATGCCTTGCCGGCGCTGCTGGTTGTCGGCGGAGCCGGCCTGATCGTGCTGCTGGTGAAGCGGTGGACCGCCGCGCCATCGGCGGTCGCCGCCGGTGA